>JBCBVA010000116.1:0-12225 GCA_039817825.1 Cyanobacteria bacterium J06642_12
TGACAATCTGATTGGCAATGGTGGCTCCGATATACTCGTCGGCGGCTCGGGCCGTGATACCCTGGCCGGTGGCGGTGGTAGCGACATGTTCCGCTACGAGTCTCTGGGCGAACTAGAGAGAACGAATGCTTCGGCCGATATCATCCAAAACTTCGATGTCAACGGCGATATGCTTGACGTCCGCGAGCTATTCGGTGCAGGTGCAACGTTCAACAACAGCATTACGCTGGCTCAGCTGGGCCGCGACACGCTGGTGCTGGCTAGCGCTCCAGGTCAGGATTTCCGCGTGGCTAGACTGATCGGTGTCGATGCCGATACCGTTGATAGCTCCAACTTCATGATTTAAGTCAACGATTGCGGGATCCATTGTCTCGCTTCACGAGCTATCCACAAGCAGTCCTGTAATGGGGCTGCTTTTTTTGCACGAGGCGTGTGTTGGTAAGTCGTGAGTCTGTAATCTAGAGGCATTCGACTTATGTTTTGACTGTCATGATCGGCATTCCCGTCAGCCATGCATCGCTTGCAGAACTTGGCTGACATCGCGATCGCTGACATCGCTAGTAATCTCTACGTCACCCAACGTCTTGGGCAAGACAAATCGTACCTTGCCAGACTTTACTTTCTTGTCACTGTGGGTCAGGTTCACCACAGTCGGTAGATCTAGGCCATCCGGCAGTACCACTGGCAAGCCGCACCTCACCATCAATTCCCGCTGGCGATCGACATTCTCGATATCCCACCAGCCCAAGTTGGCTGCAATTCGGGCAGCCGCTTCCATCCCCAACGCCACCCCTTCTCCGTGGCGATACATGCGATATTGCGTCGCACTTTCAATCGCGTGCCCAATGGTATGGCCGTAATTCAAAATGGCTCGCAAGCCCCCTTCTTTCTCATCCCGCATCACCACATCGGCTTTGCAGCGGGCCGATTGTTCGATCGCGTGAAACAGAGCATCGGTATCGAATCCGCGATAGCTCTTGAGCTGGCGTTGAGTCTCCAAAAACTCGAACAACTCCGGCATGCGAATCACACCGTACTTGATCACTTCCGCCATCGCCGCCCGAAATTCCCGTGCAGGCAGAGTAGCCAAGGTCGACGGATCGATCCACACCAGTCGAGGTTGATGGAATGCCCCGATTAAATTTTTCCCCCCCGGATGATTCACCCCAGTCTTGCCACCAATGGCTGCATCCACCATCGCCAGCAATGTAGTGGGTACTTGCACCACATTCATCCCTCGCATCCAGGTGGCTGCCGCAAAGCCAGCCATATCTCCCACAACACCGCCACCCAGCGCCACGATTGTGGACGATCGCTCCAGCCCAGCATCGTAAGCTGCGTCGTGAATTTTGAGCAGGGTGCGAGGGGTTTTAAAGCGCTCTCCAGCCGGAATGCTGCAAGATGCAGTCGTAAAACCTGCCGTTTCCAAGCCCTTGAGGACTGTGGCTCCGTAATGCTTGAAGATGACGGGGTTGCTAACAACTAACACTTTGCCTCGCAACCCACGGTCGGCCATGCCGCTTCCCAAACCGCCAAGGCTATCGGCAGCGATGGTGATGTCGTAGGAGGTAGTGGGCAGGGTGAGGGGAATGGTGACAGCAGGCATGGAGAGAATCGAAGTTACGGTAAAGGGGTGGAGTTCAGTTGAAGGCGGTCCCAGTCGCTGTGCTGGGCAGCATCAACTAGGCTAACTGGGTGGCTACCGTTTGCCTAGCGTTAGCGATCGCCAATCGGGCAACCCCTGCCCGAGCTTGGCAGGTGGTCTCCACTCTGAAAGACCCAACGGATGTCCGTGTGTTTGGAGTGCCTGAAGTGAGTCGATCGCCCCAGTCTTCCCCGACCTGGCAGGTTGATTTTTATCGATGTCCGCTGACCGATGAATCCGGTCAGGTGCTATGGGCATTGGTGGCCTGTAGCTCTGACGGAACCTTTGAAAAAGTTGCGTTGTGTCCGCAACATCAAGCGGATTCCAAATGGATTGGAGATCGCCTGCAGCAATGGTTTCGCGAGAGTTCAATTCCTGCCAGCGTGCAAGTATTTCGCCCGCAATCCCTGGCCATGATTACCCAAGCCTGCGAACGTTTGTCTGTTGCAGTTAACCCCACTCGCCGCACATCAATCCTCAAACAGCGCCTGCAAGTTCAAGCCCAGCTTTACCCACAACTAGAGGGATATACGCAAGAAGCCTACGACCCGATCACCATTGAGTCTGCACCTCCCGAAGCCATACCCGAAGAATTTCAGGGCGATCGCTGGCAGTTTGCCGCGCTGTCGCGCTCGGATCTCCTCGCCCTGAGCGAACGAGTGATTCCGGTCAAAGATTGCGCTCTACTGGCAAACCTGCTGAGCATTGCTCCAGACGCATCGGTTCCGGGGGTGATTGTCTACGGCGATCGCCGTTCCCTAGCGTTGGCTCAGTGGTTGCAGGCGGCGAAGCCGATCTCTCTCGCCTTTGTGTCCGGCGACCCTCATGGCATCATTTTGGAGGCGGGATTGAGCGATCGCTGGGTAATGGCGACGTTCACTGACACAACGGTGTTGGAGGCTGCATCGAAATTCGAGCACCGCAAGACAGCGGCCAATGGTACTCACTTCTTACTCGTGATGCCGGATGATTCTGGGACAACCACTACGGGATTATGGATATTGGCTGACGAGTAACCTGTTTGATCAACCCCCAATCCAGCGCTCCCTGAGCGGTCTTGTAGAAGAATTCTGTGTGACGATAATTTGGGCAAACATAAATGTCAAACACTAGGCGTTTTTCAACATCAAACATTGCCTGGAGCAGCCCTCTGTTGTTGTCTTGAGAGTCGAACTTATACTCTTTCAAATATGTCAACTCAGTTTGGCATCATAGACACTGCATTGGTAGACATCCCAAATATTTTTCTAAGTCAAACCGTTGCGAAATCAACGATACTCAAGCAATCCTATTAGTGGGCTCTAGCGTAGAGCTTCCCCCGCCGTCTCCAAGTGACGATCCACAGCCTTAATCCTCCCGCCAGCCCCGAAAGATAGGACGCAGTGTGAGCCCATAGATTAACCAGATACGCAACATGTTTTTGAGGAGGAATTTGAGAAGCAATGGGTTCTAAGAGAAAAACAGCCCCAGTGCTAGCCAGCACAAACCCAACTGCCCCTGCCAGTATTGCGACACCCAACATTCCACACAGCAGATATCCAATCGATCGCAGCAGTTGAGAGATTGTTAGCTTGGGACGCTTGCCAAACCGCGCCGTGATCGCCAGACCAGTTCCCAACAGCAGTCCCACCCACCAAGTTGCGACAATCCCCCAGACCAAGCCAACTACGGTTGGAGAATTAGAGTTGATGAGGGGAGAATGGCCAATCGTAAAGTATTCAATACAAATCCTGGCAGTTATTTGGTCGTGGATCGCTCCATAGGCGATCGCAACGATAATGGATACACCAATAATTCCAATCGATTGCATGAGGCCAGTTGCCAAATCAGTACGGTAAGGCCCAAATAAATCCCTCGCTGATTGCAGCGAGGGATGGTACAAACTATTGCACAATCAATCTGTTTCGAACTCTTTTGAGCGCACAAAGCACAAAAGCCCGAAGCACAACAGATCGTTAGTGATGGTGGTGACCATTGTGGTGATGGTGGTCGTGACGGCGCTTTTTGTGTGAGTGGCCGTGGTCGTGAGAACGATCGTTTCCGTGGGAATGCCCGCTTCCGTGGGAATGAGAATGCCCGTGTGAGTGACCGTGATGGGAGTGCCCCTTTTGGAGATGTGGGGCAAGGCGATCGCAGATATCTTGGTTGCGATTGGGTTGGGTTCCTGCCGGCGGAATCACTGCTGGAATATCGGCGCTATCCATTTGCGGCAATTCTGCGATTTCGGCAATCAGCGGATCGAGCCAACCTGCACACAACTCCAAGAAGCCGGGATCGTCATTCAAGCAATCCACATGTAGGCACTCCACCTGCAAGCGCAGCTTGCTGATGCTATAGGCCACATCCAGCATGGTTTCGTGGTTTTCGGTCACAAACCCAATGGGCACAAACACCAGCGCCTTAGCCCCCATCGTCAGTAGATTCTGAGCTGCTAAATCCACATCGGGTGTCGTCCACTGGCCGGGGGTTTGGTGGTTCATCCAGCCAATGGAGATGAGTGGATAGCGGTTGATCAGGCGATCGCGAACTCCGCGATACAAGTCCTCGCTGTCCCGAATCCCCCCTTCAAAGCCCTTGTTATCCATCGGGCACCCGTGGTTCATCAACACGATGCCAATTTGGGAGGGGGCGCAGGAGGTCTCCAAGGTGCTCAATCGAGCTTCAATATGGTCGGCAACCCGTTGTTGATAGTCCGGCAGATGACCAAAGCTGGGCAAATAGCGCATGTCCTTGAGCCAATCGGCATCGTCTCCCAAGGCCTCGTTAATCTGCTGCAAAGCCAGCCCACAGGTGTAGATGGAATCCACCACCAGCAGTGGGAAAATCACCAGCTTTTCAAACCCTTTTTCGCGGATGGTTTGCAGCACTTGATGGGGAAGATAGGACTCGCAGAAGTTAAATGCAGTAAACACCTCCACCCGGTCGCCGTAACGCCGTTGCAGGGCTTTCTCCAGGCCGGTTCGCTGAGCGTGAAAAATTTCGTTGTGGGGGGACTGATAATTATCTTGCTGGGACCATTCGCGGCGATCGAACACCTCTAGGGCCTTGGCAATCCAGGGAATCGTGAAGTCAGGGAACTTGATGAATTTAGACGCTAGCAGTCGGAGGGCACGTTCGTTGTAGTCGGCAAAATCTTCGTAGGTTTCAACCTCGCCATATCCGCACAACAAGACTGCGACTTTCTGAGGATGCGACATAAGTATATTCGGGCTATTGCCATCGTCCCCGCAGACAATCGTCCCCGCAGACAACCCACCCAAACTCCATGTAAGAGTGCAATGACCGAAACGCCCCCGCTCTGTAGACTACCGAAGCTGTGAAGTACTCCTTCTGTGAAGTACCCAGGCAGCCGGCCATCCGATCGAGAGGACGCTCCCATCTGGCGCAATCCTATGCTCAGTAACCCTCTTAGGGGGACATTCTTCGTGATTCCACAACGCAATGTGGTAGTGCGTAAGGAAGGGAAATGAAAAGTTGCACTACGATTCATATGTGGGCTGCGGGAATTTCAATATCGAGTCTTCAGTCGAATGACTGGCCAATCTGGGAGCAATAGCAGCTCCATTGCAACGTTAGGTCGGTCGCTACCGGCGAGATCGGTCTGGTGCTAGAGCGATTTTGGGAGACAGCGATATGGGAATCGCAATTACGTGTGGGGTTATGATGTGAAACGCCGAATTATTGGATTGACTGGGGGCATTGCGACCGGAAAATCTACTGTGGCCGGATGGCTGGTGGAATGGGGAATTCCTGTGGCCGATGCCGATGTGCTAGCACGAGAGGCCGTGCGGCCCGGTACCCAGATTCTGCAGCAAATTCGCGATCGCTATGGCTCGGGTATCCTCGATGATTTAGGCCAGCTCAATCGCAAGATGCTGGGGGCCATTGTGTTTGATTCTCCAGAAGAGCGAGCGTGGCTGGAGGCCAAAATTCATCCGTTTGTGCGCCTCCAATTAGAGTTATTTATCGCTCAACTTCCGCCCGGTGCAACGGCGGCCATTGTCGTTCCGCTGCTGTTCGAGTCTGGCATGACCGATCTAGTGGATGAGCTATGGACTGTCATCTGCTCTCCCCAACGGCAGCGCGATCGCCTCATGCAGCGGGACAGTCTATCGATTGCTGAAGCCCAGGCTAGGATTGGCAGCCAGTGGCCCCTATCGAAAAAAGCAATTCACAGTGATGTCGTTATCGATAACAGCGGCGACTTATCCCGCACTTACCACCAAACTCTCGACGCACTTGAACCAGAGTTGGTGACTAGCTGAATGGAATCTGCGTAGTTATGCTTCGACCACTGTTTGTTGAGGGGAACGTCAGTAGCAACTCAGACGTCTAAAGACTGTCTGGCTCTCTCGGCCCGCTCGATCGCCAACTCAGGCGTATCGGCGATCGCGTTCACATGTCCCAACTTGCGCCCCAGTCGATTGTCCGCCTTGCCATACCAATGCAAGTAGGTATCGGGCTCCTGCAACACGCCCGCCAGCAGAATTCCCCGACAATCACTGTCTCGCGTCCCCAACACATTAGCCATAACCACACTGGGAGCCAGTAACTCGGTGGAGCCGAGGGGTAAATCGAGTACCGCCCGCACATGTTGTTCGAACTGGCTGGTGACGCATCCATTCAAAGTGTAGTGGCCGGAATTGTGGGGGCGGGGGGCCAACTCGTTTACTAGCACATCCCCCGATTCCGTTAGGAATAGCTCGACACCCACCACACCTACCGATTCCACCGCCTGGACCGCCGCGATCGCCACAGCTTCCGCTTCCTGGCGCAGCTCTTGGGGAATGGGGGCCGGAGTAATCGTGCGATCGCAGACGTAATTCTTCTGGACGGTTTCCGTCACTGGGTAACACACACAATCCCCATTGCGACGCCGAGCCACCATCACCGCCAGCTCCCGCTCGAACGGAATGAACTCCTCCACCATCAAGGTGTCTGCCGCTTCGCTGCCATCCAGACAAAACATCTGCCAAATGCTCTCTAGCTCGTCGGGTTTGCGAGCGATCGCCGTACCGTGACCGTCGTACCCTAGCCGCCGAGTTTTGACTACCAGCGGCCCATCCCATTCCCGCTGCGTACTCTTCAACCCTGCCAAGGACTCAATCGCTCGAAACGTTGGCACCGGCAATCCCGCCTGCAGCAGGTGACTGCGCTGCCGCCACTTGTCTTGAATCAATTCCAGCGTTGCGCCAGAAGGCCAAACGCTGTGTCCCTGCTGGGTCAGCCAACTGAGGTCTGCGGCAGCAACAAACTCGTGCTCCAACGTCACCACATCAACGGTTTTAGCCCATGCCTCCAGGTCATCGCGCTCTGTCCACTTGCCCACAAACACCTGACTGACAGGTGCTGCAGGGCAGTCATCGCTGGGGTGTAAGACCGAAACCCGGATTCCCAAAGGGGCAGCGGCGATCGCCGTCATGCGTGCAAGCTGGCCGCCGCCAATAATACCGAGGGTGAGAGGAAGGGATGCTGAAGCCATACAGGAGACACATCAATCAACGAAGTAAGTCAAGCTGCACCACAGCTCTACAGTTGCATTCCAAGCTTGGGGGAAATTGATTCGCCCTATGCACCAGGCTGACTGCAACATCGTTGTCTGAGATGACACGCCCCAGAATAGGCCTGGCAGGAAACACAAAAACAGGAAAAGGCGGACATAAGCCGGGTTCTGTTACTACAGCATGCTGCAGCGGCAATCATCTATCTGGGATGGCCATTGCTGACCACCTCTGGCGGCGCACCTCAGCTACCCACACCTCCGAAAAGATATCAGTAGCCCAACAGTCAGGGACGAAGAACAGCCACGATCCTGCTGCTGCGGCCTTGCTCCCCACCGGGGTTTACCGAGCCAATGCCTCTCGACATTGCTGGTGGGCTCTTACATTAAGCTTGCGCCCCACCTTTGCACCCTTACCTGTGCATGTATCTCTCCCAGAGGAGAAATACAGCCATCGGCGGTATGTTTCTGTGGCACTATCCTCACGGTCACCCGCACTGGAAGTTTCTCCAGCGGTGCGTTCTTCTGGGAGCCCGGACTTTCCTCATCTAGTTACCTAGACGCGATCGCCTCGCCTCCTTTTCCTACCTCTACTCTACTGGCGGATACTCGGAAGGCCCTTCGAGAGATCTAGAATTGCGCGAGCTAGACGTCCACAATCTAGAATCGCAACAGGCGGATTTCACGGCGATCGCGACCCGATCGTTCAACTTGTCGGCGATCGACTGGATTGATATCGGATGGATATCGAAGATTTGACTGTTGATGGATTCATATTGACGGGTGATTCATGTTGATGGGCGATTCATATTGATACATCGTTAGTGTTGAAAGTCATTAATGTTGACGATGGGTCAGGATGTTTGCGACACTGTCTGAGCTGACGGGAATGAACCCGCAACTGATAGACTGATTGAGTGTCAATTTCAGTGACGGCTTCGGGCTTTAGCTCGAATTGTCAGGCCGGTGACTCTACACTCGGGATCCCTTTCCCACCAAACAAGCGTCCTTAGTTCAGTTGGTAGAACGTCGGTCTCCAAAACCGAATGTCGGGGGTTCGAGTCCTCCAGGGCGCGCTTCTTTTTGAGTGGAACACAATCTAGATGGGATGGGAGCCGAGCCACTGGTGTTCCGGTCATTGGCACCCATCAGAGCTAATTCAGCAGGCAGTCAGCAGCGTTCCCAAGCGTGAGTTCTGTAGACTAGCAACATTGAGGCGTCCATTAAGGTAGGCAGTATGGCTAAAGGTGACAATACCGAGCGCAAAGATCCCGCACGGCGCGGTTCATCCCAAGCTAACCAGCCTGAAGAAGCGAAAGGCCCCTTGGGATTTTTCACCAATACCTTTGCAGAATTGAAGAAAGTTGCTTGGCCGGAACGGCAGCAGCTTGTCAGCGAATCCTCGGCTGTACTGCTGATTGTGGTTGCCTTTGCCTCCTTCATTTTCCTCATCGATCGCCTGTTTGGCTGGCTCTCCGGTCAGGTCTTCGGATAAGATTGTCACCCCACCCAGTCGATCCCCGGTAACTGTTACTGATTCCGCTGGGTTTTCTACGTACGGGGCAGCCGTAGAGTGCTTTCCGACCAACGGTGTCGGTTTGCTGGTTAGGGAGAGACGTGACTGAACTGCAATTCTAGGGGAGACTGTGCGTCCTCTGGACGTTCCCGCTAAGACCGTCCCGACTGAGAACATCCTCACTGAGAGCACACACATGGTCGATTTTGAAGAACGCGACTTTGACGAACGCGATGCTCACGATGACGAGCATGGAGAAAAGAAAAAGCCCGAGCGCTGGTACACCGTACAAGTGGCATCTGGATGCGAAAACAAAGTGCAAAGTACGCTGATGCAGCGGGCTATAGCGCTGGACGTACAGGATCGCATTACCGAAGTGGTGATTCCCAAGCGCCCTGGTTACAAGATGGGCAAAGATGGCAAGCGCCAGCAAATTCAAGAAAAGATTTTCCCCGGCTACGTCCTCGTCCGCATGGTGCTGGATGATGAAGCTTGGCAGGTGGTGAAAAGCACTCCCAACGTGATTAATTTTGTGGGCAACGAAGAACGCCGCCTCGTGGGTCGCGGTCGCGGTCACGTCGTTCCCCGCCCCCTTAGTGCTGCCGAAGTACAACGAATCTTCAAGACTGCTGAAGTTGAAGAAACAACTGTTCAGGTAGACATGGCAGAGGGTGATAAGATCGAAGTCTTGTCTGGACCCTTCCAAGGCTTCCACGGAGAAGTTATCGAAGTCAGTCCGGATCGGGGCAAGCTCAAGGCTCTGATTTCTATCTTCGGTCGCGATACTCCGGTAGAACTGGAGTTCAACCAAGTCGAAAAAGAAGTCTAGGGTTATTGATTCGACTTCCCGTTTCGGGAACTAGTGAATCGAAACTCTGCCAAAGCCTCTGCAGATTCCTCTCTGCAGAGCTTTTTGTGCGCCCTCTGTCCAGCCGTTTAGTCACCCGTCATGCCCAGAAAAGTTGTCGCGCTAATCAAGTTAGCCATCGAAGCCGGTAAGGCGAATCCGGCTCCTCCCATCGGCCCCGCGCTGGGTCAGCATGGTGTGAACATTATGATGTTCTGCAAGGAGTACAACGCCAAGACCTCCGACCAAGCCGGTACTGTTGTTCCGGTCGAAATCTCGGTTTACGAAGACCGCAGTTTCACCTTCATCCTCAAGACGCCTCCTGCATCTGTACTGATCAAGAAGGCTGCAGGGATCGAGAAGGGCTCGGGCGTTCCTCACACTGAGAAAGTGGGATCTATCTCCCAAGACCAACTGCGTCAGATTGCTGAAACCAAGCTGCCTGACCTCAACACCAACAATGTTGAGATGGCGATGCGCATTATTGCCGGTACCGCTCGTAATATGGGCGTCACCATCTCCGAGTAAGGCCGATTGAGCTGGAATCCGTCAGGGTTCTAATTCAAACGCCAACTCGATCGCTCAAAATTTCGTACATGTACACATCTGGGGGAGAGGGTGATGCCCTTGCTTGCACCCCAAGGAGTTCGTAAATGGCTAAGAAAGGTTCCAAGCGTTTTGAAGCGCTGCTGAAGAAAGTTGAGGACAAGCCCTACGAGCCTCTAGAGGCTTTAGAGCTGCTGAAAGACACTGCCACCGCTAAATTTGACGAAGCGGCTGAGGTTCACGTACGTCTGGGTATCGATCCCAAGTACGCCGACCAGCAGTTACGGACTACTGTAGTTCTGCCCAAGGGAACCGGTCAGACGGTGCGCGTGGGTGTGATTGCTCGCGGTGAAAAGGTCAATGAGGCTCAGCAGGCTGGTGCTGATGTTGTGGGGTCTGAGGAGTTGATCGATGAGATCTCCAAGGGCATGCTGGATTTCGACATTTTGGTCGCGACCCCCGACATGATGCCTCAGGTAGCTAAGCTGGGTCGTATCCTCGGCCCCCGTAAGCTGATGCCGTCACCGAAGGCCGGTACCGTGACCTTCGATTTAGCCCAAGCGATCGATGAATTCAAGGGCGGTAAGTTAGAGTTCCGCGCCGATCGCTCCGGTATCGTTCACATTTTGTTTGGCAAGGCCAGCTTTGCGGCTGATGACTTGCTGACCAACTTGAAAACCTTCCAAGAAGCGGTCGATCGCCATCGTCCTTCCGGTGCAAAAGGAAAGTACTGGCGTTCGATGTACATCTCTGCCACGATGGGGCCGTCCATCGAGATTGACATTAGCGCTCTACGGGATATGAAAGTAGAAGCACCTGAAGAGTAAGGTGCCGCCGCTAGACACTATTGCCTCGGGCAGTGAGTGCTAGTGCATTGCGATTGAATGTGAATGATTCGGGACTGGGGGATTTGCTCTCGGTCCCTTTTTTAGTTTGATGGACTGAGTGAAGGGGCGTTTGGCAGTAGCAATGGAATTACCTCCTCTGAATACCGATACCGTGTGGGCCATCCTGAATAACGAGTTGGATGACGACACGGTGAATGCGTTGGTATGGCGATCGCTGAATTACAGCTACAATCCCGAGAATGACACCTGGGATGCGTCTACGGCGGATGAGGGCTGGAACGAGATGGAGCCACCGAATTTTATTGGCAGTCGTCCGGCGACGATTAAGTTGACACGATCGATTCCGAAAGAGCACAAGCAGCTTTTGAAGGAGCAGTTGAATTTTCAGGGGTATCAGATTCACGAGCTGACGCCGCAGAAGACGCGGCGGGCAACGGCGGCCAATTGGTTGCTGCACAAGATGGCGGAACAGAGAGAGTAGGCTAGCGATCGTGGCTTGTTCTAACACCTGAGGCCGTTTAGTTCTATGTATCTGCCGGCTATGGGGTATGCGATTGGATCGAGTTATTTAATTCGGCAGACCGCTGGCTCGGAGCGTTTTGGTGGGGTGACGGTCAAGATTGGGCCGCAAGCTATGGGTACAGACAGTTTGACTGTAGTCGCTTCAGATTGGTTGACCGATGAACCCATCGATGGCGATATTCAGTTTTTAATTGATGGTGCAACTGAGGGGGATGGAGCAGTTTGCGGCTGACAACGCGATCGATTTGAGTCGCTGGGACATCACAATTTCGAGATTCGCCTATCATCCGGTTGATTCAAGGCAGCATACTACTAAAACTGCAACTTATAACGCGATGGCATCTGCTTTTGCTTCGTGGCGAAGGATGGAACTAGGAGTGCGAGATGGCTAACGAGGCATACCGTGACTGCTGGGCTTACTCGCTGCTCAAAGACATCGCTCTACAGTGCCCGTGCTGCGGATATACGACGTTGTACAGACAGATTTTTTAGTAAGGGCTGACTTTTTCAGCCAGCTCTTACTAAATTCGAGTTAAGCCTATCGCTGAGGGATTAACACCATATCAATGGCATGAATAACACCATTACTTGCAGTAATATCTGCAGTGCTTACAGTAGCATCATTGACAGTGACTTCGTCACCGACTTCTATCTGTAAAGGTAATCCCATTGCCTTACTATCCACAGCTCCTGAAGACAGTTGGTCTGAGGTTACGCTGCCACCAATAAAGTGATAAGCAAGGATATCAAACAGCACCTCTTTATTTTCAGGTTCAAAAAGACTTTCAACCGTTCCCTCAG
>JBCBVA010000117.1:0-12188 GCA_039817825.1 Cyanobacteria bacterium J06642_12
TCAATCAGCCAATTGCTGCAAAAGCGAGGTTTTGATTAATATCGCTTTTGTATTCCCGCTCAATTAAATGCGACACTATCATGCGCAGCTCTTCTAATGCTTTTGGATGAGCATTGCTGCGAGCGCGGCGTGCAAATAACTCTAGCTGACCAACGCGCAAAAAGGACGGTGCAACCCGAGTTGAAATGGCCACAGGATTGTCCGCCAAAATATCAGGATCGATAGAGTGAGAGTTTTGAGAATACCAAGGCCGCCTAACGGTCTCAGATTTAGAAACATACAGTGTCAAAGAGCGCGATGTTGGAACACTTAAAGCCTGCATATATTCTTGCGCCAAAAACTCACGCACACTTGAACGGAGTACTGTGCGCCCATCGCCACCACGGCAATAAGGCGTTGGGCCACCACCTTTCAATTGCATTTCACAGCGCTGGCCGTTGATGATTCCTTCAAACACAGATATCGCTCGACCATCGCCATAACCATTACCAGTACCGAATGGACATTGTTCGGAATATTCGGTGCCATAAATTGACAGTGCATAACCAGTCGCCCAGCCAACCTGACGCATAGGCTCATGCGCAGCAGAGATATCACCAGAAAATACTTGGCGGAATTTTTCATCAAGCGCTAGCTCATCGCTCAAACCAAGTTCCTTAAAAAAAGTGCTGCTATGGGCTACATATTCTGGTTCTACAAGCGGCGTGGGTGTCACAGGTACGAAATGACCAGAAAAGACCTGGCGGGCATGGCGATCGTCACCATCTTCAGTGGCATCAGGATCGGCATTTAAGGTGTCCATCAGAGAATAATCCGCCAATCGCACAAACTCATCGAAGGTTGCTACGCAGGGCTTAACAGATGAATTAGCTGGATATGACATTGTTGCTAGCGCCGGTATTGTCGGGAAAGATTCATGTTTAATTGAGGACTTTGCAGGAATCTGTCAAAACTGAGCTGCAGACTTCCGCCTTGTCGAGAATCACTTCAGCTCGCGAAGCAGCTTGGGCAGCAATTTATCTAGCTTGTTGACGTCAACATTATCAACGTCTGACTGGAGGCAAGGGGGTAATTCGACATCGGCTCGCTCCAATGCCCGACGAATCTTGAGCAACACTCTCTCGGGAGGCATCGATGCTGCATTCATATGCATCTGCGTTGCCATGCCTAAACACAAGATCCCGACTTGCTTCAAGAGCTGTTCTTGCTCGGCTGTCACCGTCATAGAACCGACCTGATGAGTCACACGTTCGGGCAACTTAGCCACCTCGCTAGAATAAGCTGGGCTTGCTAAACTTAACCACTCCGTCCAAGGCTATCCCAATCCTGTCCTGATGAACTGTCCTCGCTGCCAGTCCCAGCACATCTCTTGACTCCAGCGCACAACCCATCTCGGCGATGCCGTCTATCGTTGCTGCCAATGCGATCGCACCTTCAATGACCCCAATTGCCCACATCCATCCATCGCGATCGCCTCCCCTCCTCAAAACAACCGAGCCGTCGAAAACGAAAACCCCGGCAACACGTCTTCACCCGAAAGCTCAGCCGGTGAGTCCAACACCTCAACCTCGCGATCGCCTTCCCGATAAATCTCCACCATCCGGTTCTGGGGATCGATCAACCACCCCAACCGCACCCCAGACTCGACGTACTCCCGCATCTTCTCTTGCAACACCTTCAACTCGTCCGAAGGCGATCGCAACTCGATAGCAAACTCAGGAGCCAATTCAAGAAACGCATCCGGGTCATTACCTGCAAGAAGCTCTAAGCGCGAATGGCAGACCCAGGCCGTATCCGGCATTCGCTTCGCTCCATTGGGCAAGCAGAACATCGTTTGCGAACTGTAGACCTCCCCCAAATCCGTCTCGACATTCCAATTGGCCAGCTGTGCGATCGCGTTCGCCTCTCGGTTCCCTGCCACACCCCCAACTGGAGGAACGATGAAGAGGATTCCGTCTGCACTCAACTCGAAATTCACTTCGGGATTCGCCCGACACAAGGCAAGGAAGTTTTCGTCAGTCCAAGTTACCAGCGGTCTAAAATCGAGCGAGATCGTTTGTCCTTGGAACCACATGGCTTCCATAACACCCTGACTGCGCTCCATCTTCATGATTCTCGTGGCAAAGAGGATAGCAAGCGCTGCCAGTCCTCATCTGTGGGCAATAAACCGCGATAGTCATCCGGCACCCTCGGATAAAGCTGATAGGTTGCCACTCCAATCGGATTAGCCTTCGACTTCAAACTAAACTCCACCTCCAAGCGATCCTTTTCAGCACAAAGAACGATCCCGATGGCCGGGTTGTCATCAGGTGCGCGCTCTCGCTCGTTGAGCAACTCCAGATAAAAGTCCATCTTGCCCGCGTACTCCGGCCGAAACCTCCCAGTCTTCAACTCGATCGCCACCAAACACTTCAAAAAGCGGTGGTAGAACAGCAAATCTAAAAAATATTCGTTCTTCCCCAGCGTCAATCGGTACTGATTGCCGATGAAGCAAAAGCCGTACCCGAGCTCGATCAAAAAATCCTGGAGCCGAGCCAACAAGTTGCGTTCCAGTTCTCGCTCCTGAACCGCATGAGTCAACCCCAGGAACTCAAGGCTGTACTCAGCCTTGAGAGCTTCATCCGCTTGCTCCGCCAAATGTTGCGGCAATACGGCGACAAAATTGTGGCTACCCACTTGGAGGCTCACCTCATAGGCATTAGCCTTAATTTGATTGAGCAGCACGTTCCGCGTCCAGCCGAGTCGAGCCGTTTCTTCTAAGTAGTAGCGACGGGCAGCCTCATCCTTAACCCGCTGCACAATCAACACGTTATGGCTCCACGGAATTTCTCCAACCAGCGGTTGGAGATTTGGCATGTTCAGGTATTCGGTATGAAACTGGCGAATCAACCAGAGATTCTGAGGAGAAAAGCCTTTCATCTCGGGGAATTCCGCTTTAAGGTCAGCCGACAATCGTTCCACAACCGCTTTGCCCCATCCCAAAACCTCTTGGCGTTCCACAATCAATTGACCCAAGGCCCAATACAAGTCGATGAGCGCTCGGTTCACTGCCTTGGCTGCGTTCACCCGACGCTGAAGCACCTGCACCTTAACGTCGCGCAGAAAATCTTGGTAAGCCGAATGATTTGCTGGAGTGATATCGCTCATTCAAGCCACTCTATCCGTCAAACTACCCGAGCGAGCAACTGAGTCCCCGTCGCCCGTGCAAGCTATGCCAATATCTCCAAAGACAGATTGCACCGTCCGCGTTCGATTCAAGCTACCGTCGATTGCGAGGTCGGCATCAATGGTGCAACCCCACCCCTCCCAGCGACGAGCTGTAACCGGGACGAACACCTCAACTACGAGTTGAGGGTATGAACCCAAACCCGATCGCTCTCCCCATAAAACTCCTTCCCGCCTAGCAATCGAAACCCCGGCTTTTGAGAAAGCAAACTCCCCAGCACCACCTCAACCCACTCAAGCGATCGCTTCCCTTCCCCCACCTCACTCTCCTCAACCAGCATCTGAATCGTCGCCTTCCCCTCATTCCTCTCCAACACCCTTGCGATCGCCTCCCCCCACTCCTGAATCGCCTCCTCGTGAGCGAGCTGAATGACTTCTTCCATTGTCGAAATCTCTCGTTCCCGCTCGTCCGCCCAAGCTAGAACCGTCTGTTTATCAAGCTCAGGCAGAGGCTCATCACGAACAGCCAACTTCGGTCGAGGCTTTTTCACCCC
This sequence comes from Cyanobacteria bacterium J06642_12, assembly GCA_039817825.1. Classification (GTDB taxonomy): domain Bacteria; phylum Cyanobacteriota; class Cyanobacteriia; order Thermostichales; family PCC-7336; genus PCC-7336. The sequence goes on from JBCBVA010000117.1 coordinate 3,720, forward strand.
CACCAGAGGGATTTCGTACTCAGCGAGATTGAACGCATCAGGAGGTTGGAAGAACTCCCCCAACCAATCATCCTCAAGCCGCGCCCCTTCAAACCGCTCGCGCCAGTCGAGTAGCATCTCCTCGGCCCGAACCTGCCAAACCCCAGCCAACCGCGAGATCGCCTCCCCTGCCAGAGCCAACCGGCGATCGCCCTGAGTATTCGCCACCGTCACATCAAACTTATCGAGCAGGTCATCAAAATCCCACTCCACTGGAGCAACCTTGGCTCGTTCCAAATCCTCCCAAAGTTCGAGTTCGAGTTGAATCATGACTCGTGGGGCATCAGCCCCGCACGCAGGGAATCAAATGCATCTTCAAACAAGGGACAGGGACGAATCGGACATTCCATGCGAGGTTTTTCAATCAACTCATTGAACCCCGTCACCGGTTGACCGAGCTTCTGAGAGAACAACGTCAATATTTGGTCATTCATCTGATGAATCTGCAAACGCGAAAGACCGAAGCAATGGGTAGGTTCGATCTTGGCAATCAACTCCTGGTCGTGCCAGAGCTGAGCAGAGATCGCATGAGGGATTCTCCAGCGCTCCTTCACCTCACCCGCCGGCGCTCGCCCGACCTTATCGCCGTACAACGTCATCACAGCCAGCGTCGTTTGGGGCAGCTCCAGAAATAACTCAGGCGATTCCTTTCCAAGCCGCTCCATACGGTGACGCTTCTGAGAGCGAACCCGTGCGGTGCGATTGCGATAGTACGACCTGCGGTTGTGACAGTGACTGTCCTGCCAACAGTTATCCCCATCCGGCCCGTGAAGCGAGCGCGCTTCATCAGAGGAGAGTCTCCAGCAGTGTTGACAAGCAGTGTTGACCGAACGCGCCATCAAACCACCTAGTGACCAAACTTTACTGCCATGAAGAGTGTCGCTGTAACGATAAAACGGGAATACTGACTCATACACTTCCGTTGCCACGAGCAGTAGACATGTGTTTCTACTGGACAGGACTTAACTGCCCGAGCTCAACGCTGACCGTATCAAAACGATTATCGCCAGGATGATACGAGAGGATTTCTAGGCCAATCGGTTCACCTGTTGTGGAGTCTTTGATCAAGGTGACACCATCCCCAAGCTCAGTACTGATTTGCGCTTTTCGAGGAGGTTGCCAGAATACGGTCAGCAACTCCGTTTCGGGTTCGAAGAAAACTTTTACCTGTGCCATATCGACTCCCCTTCTTTAATCGCATCAGTTTGATAAGCCGTAATTAAAAAACCATCTCCATTCAAGCGCCTCGCCACAGCCACAACCCAGCGCTTCTGTTTGTGAGACAAGTAAAACAGCAAGACATCCCGGTCTCGACTACTGCGACGAATTTCATCGGGGTCAGCGAGAGCTTGTCGAACGAGGTTTTCGAGCTCGGCAATATCGGGATGCTTAGCAATAAGGCGTTGCCAGTAGCTATCAGAAGTTCTGACGGTGAACTCAAGCGGGGTGAGGATTTCAAATCTCATTGACCCCCCTCAGGATCAAATGCATTCGATCGGCTTTTGACATTCATCGTTAAAGGGAATGCTCAACGCCCCGCCAGTTCTACAGCGTGTTGACAGTCATGATTGACCGACCAAGCCATCGAGGCTTTATCCAGCCACTGCATGGTTACACGCACAATGATTGTGGCTGACAGCATAGTTTGTCCGTTTTTGACAGCAAAGTATGTCCGCCCCAACCGCTGAAAGCTTTATTCTTGCGTTTATCTTCGCCATTGAATCACTCGAAGCAGACAGCATAGTTTGTCCGAAAGTACAGATTGGCAGCAAAGCGTGTCCAAAAATTCTCTCAATGGAGCAAAGGCTGAGATATTTGCTGCGAGAGGCTTACAGGGGAACATGACTGGTTTGCAAACGTGTCTAGGATGGGTCTAAAGCTCACTCCAGACAACGATACGACCAACATTGACAGCAAAGTACGTCCGTTGCGGACAAACTATGCTGTCAGCCACAATGATAGCGCCAGAGTCAAAGCACTCGTCAATAATCGTAGTTAATCGTAGTCACGATAATACATCATTATCATTACCTGAACACGCACAAAAAATCCAAGCTCAGGTTTTCTGGCTTGGTCACGAGGGGGATTCGGTTTTTGGGTTGGAGTTCAAGCTAGTCTTTGAAGCACTCTGACAGCCTTTGCTCCATGCAGTAAGACACTACCCCATCCATCATCGGTTGTCTAGTCCGAACCTTCATGTCACCGGTGTTGCAGCCACTCTTCATCCGTTTTGGGGGAGAGAGTCCGGGTCAATGCCCAGCTCGCGCAGCTTCGCGGCCAACACGTCTGCTCGCTGATTTGCTTCCATAGTTTGTCGGTCTGCTGCGTCAGCCCGCAGCCGCTCCCGTTCTGCAGATTCCTTCGGGGTGGGCACCAATTCACCTTCTGGGGTGAAAAATCGCAACTGCGACTCGTGAATGCCTAGAAATAGATCCAACTGCTGACACCACATCCGTCCGTCCGCATCAGCTTCGATGGGTTCATATACTCCATCGACCAGATGAAACCCAACAAACTCCAAACTATCTGGGTCGATCCAAAAGTAGTAGGGTGTGCGCCAAATATCCTGGTAAATCTGCTTTTAGAGTCCTCGGTCTTTCTCTGCGGTTGAGTCTGAAAGCACCTCAACGATGACATTGGGATATTTGCCGTCCTCCTGCCACACCGTCCAGCTCTTGCGCGGACGGCGCTCGGTGTCTAACACCACGAAAAAGTCGGGGCCGCGAAAGTCCTCAGATTTACGTCGCCGCTGGCTGTAGTAAACCGTCAGGTTTCCAGCAGCAAAGAAGTCGGTGCGCTCGTCCCACCACCACTCCAGACTGGTGAGTAGGGCTACAAGCTGCTGCAAGTGTAGGTAGGTTTCCAAGCAGGGTTCGTCGCTGTAGAGTTCTTCGTCAAGAGGAACCGTGACGTACTCGGAGGCGTCCACCGATTTTGGTTTGTAGTCTTGCGCGATCGCCATCGGTGTCCCTTCTACATGCGTCGTCTCGGCTATCCGCGTACACCATACCAGCCTTACGCTGGTGACCTAACCAAGAAGCGTGTCCCTTCTACATGCGTCGTCTCGGCTATCCGCGTGGCATGGCGTCCTTGGCCTCTATTATGACCTCGGCGAGCACTCACTCGGGCGATCGCAGCACTCAGATTTACTTGAGAGTCAGTCCGTTGATGACAACCACTTGATGGAAGTGCGAGCGCATCTCACCGGGGCTAAGGCTGGATTGGCTCTGGCTCGGGGTGATTGCTGAGAGCCGAAGAGTCGGGCAGGGCAAGTGCTTTAGCGGCTAGCACAACGACGAAGGAACGAGTGGGTTATCACAAGGATCGGAAGGGGGAACACCGCCCCCAGGGGGAGGATTAGAGCCGCCGCTGCATGGACCGAAGACGTTGAAACAGTAGCCGCGGCCTCCCTGACCAAAGCATGGAAATACACCACTGACTTCATATCCCTGGAATTGTGCTTGGCTGCGGCGCTGTGTAGCAGTTGATTGCGTGACGAAGGGACCTACTCGTTGCGAGCAAATCTGAGGAGGAGTAGGTGGTGGCAATGGATTGAATGTTGGAATGGGTGTGGGGGGCGGAAATGGGTTGAATGTTGGAATCGGGGTAGGTGGTGGAAATGGATCGAACGTTGGAATGGGTGTGGGAATTGGGGTAGGAGGAGGGAAGGGATCCGGGGTGTCCCTGGGTCGCGGAGTGTCTGTCGGTGTTGGAGTACTGGGTGGCGTGGGAGATGGGATAGGAGTCGGATCTGGAGAACTGCTGGGGGTTGGCGAAGGCATCGGAGTGCCGATCGGAGTTGGAGACGAAATCGGTGGAAGTGAGCCTGGCGTTCGCAAAATGCCTCCATCAGCAATCTTCTCAGCTCCCAACAGATGATTGGCATAACGTTGAAGGGTATTCAACGAGCGATCGCTTTCTGACAGTTGAGCAGCAGCAGCAATAACCGCAATATCGGCTAAGTCGATCGCCTCAGCCGGGGCAGCAAAATCAAACTCACCATCGTTAGGAATGCGATCTAAGGAATTTTCTATAGGTTGGCCGAGCAGATGGCCAGCAGCGGCAGCTATTGAAGAAGATGTCGAGTCTTCTGCGGTGCCTACTAAGGCCAAAAGTGGAGGGGGTGAGGGTGAGGGTGATGTAGTAGGGGACGGAGACGGTGAAGGTATCGGGGTGGGTAAAGGTGACGGAGACGAGGGTGGCGGTGGCGTGGGAGCGAGAGTAGGTATGGGTGACGGAGGAGCCACGGCTTCAGAAGGCAGATTATAACGAGCTAAGGCTAGTGCCATATCGAAGGCAGTAACGTTGTTTGGATCGCCGTTGTAAAGGAGTTTGGCGCGATCGCTGACGCTCGGACTAGATGCTGAGTTCCGGGTTGTATTCGGAGCGATCGCGTGGGGAGGAGGCTGGGTACTGCAAGAAGTAGCCGAGGCTAAAAAAATACCGAGAAGCGAGTTTCGCAGTGATTTTCGAACTAGCATTTAAACTCCTTACTGGCAATCCGATACTGTAAGAAACAGCAATTTGGAGCTATAAACAGGTTGTTTTGGATGGTGAGGAATGATAGGCGTCGCCATTATAGAATTTGCTTGAGATTTTGAAGCAATTTGGCACGATCTGAAGTTCGAGCACTCACCGTCAAGCATCGTCCGGTCGTTAGTTAACAACGAAAGACGTTGAAGTAGTAGCGTCGATTCGACCAACTTGAAATGATGCCACCCTGACCAATCGGCTGCTGCGAGGTTTGGTATCCTGCATTCCTAAGTCGCTGCATATCCAAGCGCGCCCCCTCAATACTTGCGTAGGGGCCAACTCTGGCGGAACAGGAACCAGGAGCAAATAGTCTCTCAACCTGAGCGGTTGTTGGACTGCTGCTAGTGGGTGAAGATGCTCCGGAAGAGCAGGAGATGAACAGTGGCGCAAGAGAAGCACCGATAACCAGAATTGTCATACGAGTCATTTTCATCATTCTTTCCGCATTGTTGCATCTGTTTTCTGGAACTCATTCGGTTGAGGATCTTCAACTCATATCGCTACATTTTCTGATGCGATATAGAGTGAAGATCCTTTAGTTAGGTATGTTTTGGGAAGTGCTCGAACTCTAGCGAGACTAACAAAATACACCATCTGGGCCGACGCTACACCCCGTTGAGTTGTCGTAGTAGTAGCCCCCTCCAACAGAACCGCCTGCATAGCGATTAAGCTGATTCGAATTGGTATTATTTCGGCTTGAAGTGGACTGCGTGGCTCGTGGACTACTGGATGTAGGTACTGATTCTCCTGAAGAGCAGGAGGTAGACAGTAGTGCCATGGAAACACCGATAACTAAAGTTGCCAAACGAGTGATTTTCATCTTTTTAGCCTCATTGCTTTATCTGTTGACTGAGTCCTATCCTTTTTCGGATATTCAACTCATGTGGAGCCTTTTTCAGATGCGATATGGAGTGAAGATTCTGCCACTGGATCTGTTTGAGTAAGTGCTCGAATGCGATATGGGGTGAAGATTCTGCCGCTGGATCTGTTTGAGTAAGTGCTCGAACTCCAGCGAACCTAGTAACTTATGCCACCTGGACCAACGCTAATTCCGGTGGAATTGTCGTAGTAGTAACCGCCACCAACGGAACCGCCTGCTTTGCGACGAAGATGATTTGAGTTGATGTGGGTTCGACTAGGAGCGGTGTAGACGGTGGGGCCTTGATAACGGTATTGAGGGCTCTCATAGTGCTGGGGTTTAGATATAAACATGTTGCGACTCATGCACGCACGCAAATTTAGACTGCCGCGACACCTTTCAAGCGCATCGGGCGACCGGACGTAGCCAGCATGTGCAGACGAACTGAAAGCGCTGACTAGAGAACCGAGCACGATCGCTGTTGCCAGAGCGTACTTTTTCATGGGATTGACCTCATTTAAACGATTGAACTTCGGATGGAACATTGCAACTGCTTCGGTTGCGTTTGGATTAACAATTCGCGATCGCCATGACAGGTTGGTTGAATTGACTTTTGATTTTCGGGTGAAAACAAAAGTGGTGAGCAACGCCACGGTAGACGAGCGCGCATTGGGGCAAGGAAGGTGTGGGCTTGGCAGGGCGAACAATATAGGGGATGCCGCGATAGCGAGTGAGAGCACCCCAAATGTGGGATGGGGCTTTGCTTACGGGTTGGACTCGAGGCAGGTAGGGCTAGCCTCGGTAGAGCAGTTGCATGACTCTAGACTCCTGGGATTGCTAATGAGAGAACTGGTGGAGTTCGAGGATTTGTGGAACTCGCTCGTGGCGGGTTAGTGGCTCGAACTCGATGGAGCCAGTGTCGGCCAACCGCCCTTGACAAACCATCGCTGTTTCGGAGGTTTAGGCAGAAGTTAGCAGCGATCGCCGCCAGCACATGCAGCAGTGCTATTTCGGGAAAACTGGCTGGGAAATCGCGTTAGCAAACTTTTTGGGAGCGCAATCGGAACTTAGGCGCTGGCTCCACAAAGAACTGGGACGATCGCGATCGCCACAATCTAGATAGTCGTCCCTGAAAAACCCAGAGATCCTTATAAATAGAGGGTTTCAGCCTGAAATAAGGGTTGGGAAATTGCAAGAAAATATGCAAGCCCTTGCAAACCCTTGCAAACTCCCCAGAGTCAAGAGCGGCTCAAATACCTATTAGCCGGTTCCATGCGAATTTAAGTCAGCTCAGGTTGGCCTCAGAACCCCTTTAACTGTGGACGGTTATGGCCAGGCACCTCAAAATTGTGGCGGTTTTTCAGGGACGACTAGATATTGGGGTTACTTCGAGCTTGCAGGCACTTTTTGGGGTAGAGCGAATGAGGCTGCTATCCGAGTCAATAAGGCTGGAATACAGTTGAGCTTCGATCGCCCCGCACAGTCTTAATCGTCGAGTCTGACCAGTCCCCGTTTTAAGGCCACGATCACGGCTTGAGTGCGATCGCTCACGCCTAATTTCTGAAAAATATGGCTGATATGAAATTTGATCGTGCCTTCGCTGAGGTTGAGCTTCTCGGCTAGAGCGCTAGTACTGCTGCCCTGCACCATCAAATTGAGCACTTCCCGTTCCCGCTCGGTGAGCTCTTCGAAGCTCATGCGTTCGGCCAGTTTGTGGGCGACGTTGGCAGGTAGGTAGCGGTTGTTGTCATAGACCGTACGGACGGCATCGATGAGATCTTCAAGGTCAGCGTCTTTGAGAATGTAGCCTCTGGCTCCAGCCTGTAGCCCGCGGTAGATGTCTTCGTCGGTGTCGTAAGTGGTGAGGATGACGATCTTGGCATCGGGGGTTCGCTTGAGGATGCGGACGATCGCGGCGACTCCCTCAAGATTGGGCATCCGCAGGTCCATCAATGTGACATCGGGCTGGTGGGTTGCGTGTAGATGTACGGCTTCGAGGCCGTCGCGGGCTTCGGCCACCACAGCAAACTCGTCCTGCTGCTGGAGGATAGAAATAATGCCCTGGCGCACGATGCCGCGATCTTCAGCGACGAGAAGAGTAATGGTCATGGTTCCAGAGGGTGGAGACGGAGAGAACGAGGATGAATGAAGAGAACCACTCGTTCTGTGATTGGGAGCATTTTAGGACGAGATTGCAGGTCGTCATTCTTTTCGGTTCAGGGGAACGATCGCTTCGAGGGTGGTTCCGGTGCCGGGGGTGCTGCTGAGGGTAAAGGTGCCGTCAAAGCGGGTGATGCGTTCGCGAATCCCGAGCAGGCCGAAACCGCTCTGGGTGGTTTCTAGTTGGGCGGGATTGAAACCGACCCCATCATCGGTAATGCGCAGTAGGAGGCGGTCGCCTGCAAAGCTCAAGGTGAGATCGAGCTGGGTAGCTTTGGCATGACGCAAGGTGTTGGTGATAGCTTCTTGGCTGATGCGCAGCAGATTGAGTTCGAGATCGTCGGGAAGAGAGACTGGCTCGCCTTTGAGATGAAAATACACGTTCAGGCCGGTATCCCGTTGGGTTTGCGCGAGGACTTTGCGCAGGGCATCGGGGAGGCTGTCTGTTTCTAGGGCTTCAGAGCGGAGGGCATGGACGGAGCGGCGGGCTTCGGAGAGACCAGTACGGGCCAGGTCGCGGGCACGACGGATACAGGTTTGGACTTCGGTGAGGTCTTGGGTTGAAGGGGAAGAGCTATCTGTGGTGTTGAGGAGACCGCGGACGGCTTCGAGTTGGAGGGAGACGCCGGTGAAGGCTTGGGCGAGGGTATCGTGGATTTCGCGGGCGAGGCGATTGCGTTCGTCAGTGAGAGCAGTGGTGCGGGCTTTCTCGGCCAGGCGGGTGAGCTGAATGGCCACGATCGCCTGGTTGGTCAGCGCTTGCATGAACTCAAGCTGTTCTTCGCTGAGGACGGGGCGATTTCTGAAGCAAAACCCGATGTAGCCAACGGGCTGCTGACCGGTTTTCATGGGGATGCAAGTTACTGCCGAATGTCCCT
>JBCBVA010000118.1:0-12131 GCA_039817825.1 Cyanobacteria bacterium J06642_12
TCAATAACTTCGGCATCCGAGCGATTGGGGTTACTCCGGCATTTTTAGTGAGTGCCAGCACACCTATTTTGACAGCTTTAATTGCGTGGTTGGCGATCGCGGAAGTTATTGAGTAGATAGCCCCCCATTGTCACCGTCGCCGTAATCCCACTACCAATCCACAACGGTAGCCAAGCGCGATCAGGCACATCTAACGCGACCAGTCCCAACCCCGCACCGCAGATGGCGAACATAATCCAAAACAACAGCAGCGAAAACGCGACGGGATGAATGCGTTTCAAACACATCTGACTGAATATGCCCTGCCAGGCGTAGGCAAACCCTGCCCCCAGTGCGGCGAGAGTTCCCCACAGACTGGCCGATTGAGTAAAGCTACTCCAGCTCGGTGCCGATAGACCCACTCCCAAACACACCCCGACTGTAGCAGCGATCGCGATTGCAGACAGACGTTCGCCAAACACCCACCATGCCAGCACAGCAGACAGCGGTGGGTAGATGAAAAATATCGTGACAGCAATTCCAGATGACAGTTGCGAAATGGCGACAAAGAGGAGAGTTAACGCCAATGACAACAGCGTTCCACTGGCTAAAGCCTTGAGTAAAAGAGGTCGATGAGAGGGTTGAGCCAAGCCTTTCAACTCTTCAAAAACTGGGGGATACAGTCGTGGCGCTAATACGGATAACCCGATGAGAGTCAGGAGCGTTCGCATCTCCAGCAAGAGCAGCGAATGACCAAGGGTGGGGGCTACATAGCCTCCCAATTGCACCACTCCAAATACCGCACTCTTGGCAAACAGAACCTTCAACACGACGTTCTGAATTGCTAGCAACACAGCAGAGCCCAACATCCAGAAAATGCCCAACACATTAATGTCCTTTGGTTAGTAGGGCGATAGTGTTGTCATCATCACAATAGGACGACTCGATGCATCTGCGCCTCCCTACCGTTGCGGTCAAATTATGGCTTGCGATCGCAGCAACCATCTGTGCGCTCGGATGTATGAGTTCAACTGTACAAAGTGCAGAGTTTGTTCGTTTTCGGGCGAGAGGGTTTGAGAGATCGATCCCGGTTGCAGATTTAGAGACATTCGTGAATACCGGAGTGCCATCGCAGCAGTTGCGTTGGTATGTCAATCGTTTGAGTTCCGAACAGCAAGCTCAATTACGCCAGACGTTAACCACACCGTTGGAGATTGATGCTTACACGCTGCTGAAAATGACCCGCAGTCCAATTGGTGATTCGTTTTTACGTCACCTGCTACCCCTGTTTGGGGGCGGTTTAGAAGAGAAAGACCGACTCGCCGCCGTGCGAGCCGCTTTGATATTGGCTGCAGATGAGGGCAGTCTGACTGCCATTGATGTGATTCGTCAGTATCCTCTCGCTAATTTGCGGCTTGACTTAAATGTTGTTGTGGCGGCGATCGCCGACAGGCAACGGATGCTGGCAGATGCGGACGATCTATTTGCTGCGATTCAAGGAGACCAGGAGATCGTTACTGCCGAGGCTACAACGGGTTCGTTCACCCCATCCGATATCCCCATCACTCAAGCTCGCGGCCCCCAACAGTGGTACCGCCAAGAAGTGACCTTTCAAAATCCCCGACGGGAGAGCAACGAGTGGTTGGTCGCAGATGTCTATGTGCCAGAGGAGTTAGAGGCTCCGGCTCCCCTAATTGTTATGTCCCACGGCCTTGCCAACGATCGCCGCAGTTTTGTGTATGTGGCCGAGCATTTGGCATCCCACGGTTTTGCGGTTGCCAGTATCCAGCATCCAGACACCGACTTTACTCGCCTACAAAGCGTTTTGCGGGGTGAAGCCGAACTCCCCAATGCCGAGTTATTTCTGGATCGCCCTAACGATATATTTGCTCTTCTGGATGAGTTAGAGAGCATGCAGGGGAGCGAGGTCTGGACTAGCAACATTAACACCCAGTCGGTGGGTTTATTCGGACATTCATTGGGAGGGTATACCGCGTTAGCAGCTGGCGGGGCTCGATTTGATTACGAGCATTTGGAACGGAGTTGCCAGATGCAGGCCGAAGACGAAATCCCTCTGAACATCTCTTTGGTTTTGCAATGCCAGCTCCTGAATTTGGAGGACCGCGAGCAAGTGGCTGTGGATGAGCGGATCGTTGCGGTTGTGGCGTTGAATCCAGTGGGCGGGGCACTGTTTGGGCCAGAGGGAATGGCTGAGATTGACCAACCGATAGCGCTGGTTGCCAGTTCCCATGATGTGATTACCCCTGCAGTTGAAGAACAGGTCAGACCGTTTACGCGGTTAGAAAGTGAGGATCGCTATTTGCTGTATGTCACACCGGCCAGTCATATTTCGTTTGTGGGTAATCGACCGTTGAGTTTAGACGGGTTACCGTCAGAATGGCTCGGACCTGATTCTGATTTGGCTTATCCCGTCATGAGCTGGTTTGCCACATCGTTCTTTGATACTTACATCAATGGGTCAACTGAGTTTGAAGCGTTGCTGTCTGGGGAGCATTGGCCAGCAAATACTGGCGAATACAACTATGCTCTGACTCAAGAGTTTTCTGCAGCAGAGTTAGAGGGCGCGATCGGTCGCTAATGGTCCATTCGTAATGGCGAGCGGTAATCCGTTATGGAGAGTTCCCTCAATGTTCACCCTTATAAATTCAAGGCCTTGAGCTATCACCGCACTCTAGATCTGACAGGAGAACTGCTTATCGTAATTATTTCTTCAAGATTTAATCTATCCCTCAAAATGGTTGGTAAATCACGATCTCATTCGGCTGAATGGGCGTTCAGAAAGAGGATAAGTGCATCTTTGATTACTTTGTGAGCACCGTAATTATGCGTAGTGTAAGTCATCGAACTCATTCTTCTGGGAGAGCGGTGTCATGAAGCGTCGGGATTTGCTCAAGGGTGGAGCAGCAGTGGTTGCGGGGGCAGCGCTGGCAGGGACGGCAAAATCGACGCGACCGGCTCCCATGCTTGTGGCTCAAGCCAACAGCGACAACACCCTGAGAGTGGTTCGCGGCGGCGGCTTTCCCAATGGTCTAGATCTGCACGCAGTTGGCACCAATCGTCCTGCCTACGGGTCTGCTTGGAACCTCTACGATCGCCTCATGACCTTCGGCACCAAAACCCTCGACGATGGCAGCGAATCCTACGACTTCACCGTCCTAGAACCGGAACTGGCGGAAAGCTGGGAAATTGCCGAAGATGGTTTGTCTGCAACCTTCAAGCTGCGTCAAGACGCGACGTTCCACGACGGCACACCTGTAACCGCAAACGACGTGAAATGGTCCTTCGATCGCGCGGTCTCTGTCGGTGGTTTCCCCACCTTTCAAATGAAGGCAGGTGCCTTAGAAAGTCCCGAGCAATTTAGCGTCGTAGACGATTACACCTTCCGCGTCGATTTCTTGCGCCAAGACAAGCTCACCATGATTGACATGGCCGTGCCGATTCCGGTGATTATCAATTCAGAATTGGTCAAGCAACACGTCACTGAAGACGACCCGTGGGGCACAGAGTGGGTGAATGCCAACGATGCTGGCGGCGGTGCCTATCAACTGGACACCTTTAAACCTGGCGAGCGGCTGGTGTTAAAGCGATTTGAAGAGTGGAAGTCGGGGCCGCTGCCGCAAATCGAGCAAATCATTGTTCTCGACGTTCCGGAAGCGGGGACTCGACGAGCGTTGCTGGAACGGGGAGATGTGGATATCAACTTCGATGTGGCAGAAAAGGACACCAAGGAGCTGCGCGATATCGGTGACTTCACCGTCATCTCAACGCCGATTGAGAATGCGATGCACACCATCGATCTCAACTCCACTGCCGAGTTGGGGGGCGAGCCCAATCCGTTCTTTGATGTCAAAGTACGGCAAGCGGTTGCTTACGCAATTCCGTACGAAGCAATCATGTCCACTGCCATGTTCGGCCAAGGGGTGCCGATGTTTGGCGGGCCATCGTTCGAGCCCGCAACCATCGACTGGCCGCAACCCTACCCGTACGCAACGGATATGGAAAAAGCCAAGGCCACACTGGCTGAATCCAGTTATCCCGATGGCTTTGCCACAACACTGGCGTTTAACTTAGGCACCCAGGAATGGGCCGAGCCCATGTGCGTACTCATTCAAGAAGCACTGGCGGAATTGGGCATTCAAGTAACGCTGGAGAAAGTACCGGGGGCGAATTTCCGGGCGGTTTTGGTGGAGAAAAACCGGCCTATGATTATCAATAATTTCGGTGGCTGGCTCAACTATCCGGATTACTTCTTCTTCTATTCCTATCACGGTCAAAATGCCACCTTTAACGGCAGCTCCTATCAAAATCCTGAGCTGGATGAATTAGTGGATGCTGCCTTACAAACTGGTCCTGGCGATCCTGCTTACGATGAGTACGTCAAAAGTTTTCTCAAGATTGCCTTCGAGGAAATGCCGCGAGTGCCGATGGTACAGCCGTCGCTTTCAGTTGCCATGCAACCCAACATCTCGGGCTACCAATATTGGTTCCACCGCCAGCTCGATTATCGGCAACTAGTTAAGGGGTGATTTATGTTTTTCAGGCTTGCTCCGCAGGTGTCATCACTTACAAATATGTTGCAGCAAGCCTGAGAGAAATCTCCACCTGAGCCGATAGACCTTGTGCCAATGGCCAAACGCTCTCCACTCAAACTCATTACCAACCGCCTTTTGGCCGCGATTCCCAGTTTGGCGGGTGTGGTTGTGGTAGCTTTTGTGCTGACTCGCGAGCTACCTGGCGATACGGCAGCTTATTTTGCAGGACCGGCAGCGACTCAAGAGGCGATCGCGCAAATCAGCGAGCAGCTAGGGTTGGACAAAAGTCGCTGGATTCAGTTTTGGATTTACGCGAACAGCCTGTTTCACGGGGATTTAGGCCGATCGCTCACCACAGGGCAACCGGTCCTAACGGACTTAATCGAGAAGTTGCCCGCGTCTCTAGAGCTGACTGGATTGGGTTTGCTATTCGCGATCTCCATTGCCATTCCCCTCGGCATTGTGGCGGCGTTGCATCCCAATTCTTGGATCGACCGGTTGGCGCGATCGGTGACCACGGCGGGTGTGTCTCTGCCGACATTCTTCACCGGCTTGCTGCTGCAGTACGTACTCTATTACAAGCTGGGCTGGGCACCTCCCCCGGTCGGACGTTTGGATCTGTTCACCACTCCACCCACCCACATCACCGGTTTTTATTCCATCGACAGTTTGCTGGAACTCAATATCAGCACTTTTGTTGATGCGATCGCCCATCTCCTGCTGCCAGCATTTACCCTCGGCATCTTCGCCCTCGCACCACTTGCTCGCGTCACCCGCGCGTCCATGTTGGGGATTCTCTCCAGCGACTTCATCCGCACCGCTCGTGCCAACGGGTTGCCCCGTCACACCATCGTCTTCAGCTACGCCTTTCGTAACGCCCTGCTGCCAATCGTCACCACGCTGGGTGTGGTGTTCTCCTTCTTGCTGGGAGCCAATGTGTTGGTGGAAAAAGTGTTTGCTTGGGAAGGGATTGGCTCGTATGCAGTGGAAGCGCTGGAAACCTCTGATTACGCTCCGATTCAGGGATTTGTCCTGACGATGGCGACACTGTATGTGTTGCTCAATTTGGCGATCGATGTGCTCTACGGCATCATCGATCCTCGCGTGGAGGTGGATGCGTGACGGCCTTTCTGCGTCAGGCTCGGTATACGATCGCCGAGAATCGCATGACCCTGGTGGCGTTTTTGCTATTCGTTGCGTTTGTTGTCATGGGGATATTCGGCCCTTGGGTTGTTCCGTTTTCTCCGAGACAAACCAATGCAGCTCTGCAACTGCAACCACCCACCTGGCAGCATTGGTTCGGCACCGATGAGTTAGGACGCGATGTGTTTAGTCGAGCGATCGCGGCTACTCGCTTGGACTTGGGTATTGCGATATCGGCAGTCGGCATGTCTTTTTTGGCCGGGAGCATTGTGGGGACTTGCTCTGGATATTTTGGCGGTTGGGTCGATCGGATTGCCGGTCGGGTTATCGACACGATTATGGCGTTTCCGTTGTTTGTCTTGGCGATGGGGATTGTGGCGGCGCTAGGGAACTCGGTGGAGAACATTATTTATGCGACGGCACTGGTTAACTTGCCGCTGTACGCGCGGGTGGTGCGATCGGAGGTGGTGGTAGCGCGTCAGGCGGGCTATGTGGAAGCTGCCAGACTAGCCGGGAATGGGGACTGGCGCATTATGGCGGCGCATATTTTTCCGAACGTGTTGCCTGCGACGATGGTGCCGATGTCGCTGAATATGGGCTGGTCGATTTTGAATGCCGCCGGACTATCCTTTATTGGTCTAGGGGTTCGGCCACCGACGGCGGAGTGGGGAATTATGGTGGCGGAAGGGGCCACTTACATTATTTCTGGGGAATGGTGGATGGCGTTGTTTCCCGGAATGATGCTGATGCTGGCGGTGTTTTGCTTCAACTTGTTAGGGGATGGGTTGAGGGATCTAGTCGATCCGAGACGGAGGTCTTAATAGTCTTGCAGGCTGACTTTGAAGAAGACTATCTTTTGGCAGAGACGCTGCAGTTAGCCTGATATTGATAGTCTTGCAGGCTGACTGCACGAACTCTATCTATCAACAGAAATGCTGCAGTCAGCCTGAAAGGAATGCTCGAAATTACTAAGAAGCAAATATGGATGGACAGCTACTCTCAATTGAACATCTGACGTTAGAGTTCAAAACTCGATTGGGAGTGGTACGTGCGCTTGAAGGGGTTAATCTCTCAGTCAGACGCGGAGAGACTGTCGGAATCGTGGGGGAGAGCGGTTCGGGAAAATCCGTGCTGGCGATGGCGGTGATGGGCATTTCGGAGAGCGCGGCACGCATCCGTTCAGGAGCTATCCAATTCGATCGCCAAAACCTCCTCTCCCTGAAAGAATCAGCCCTGCGCAAGATTCGCGGCAAAGACCTGTCCATGATTTTCCAAAGCCCGCGCACCGCTCTCAATCCCATCCGGCCCGTGGGCAAACAGTTAGGAGATGTGCTTAAAGCTCATGCAGGCATTCCGCGATCGCAGTTGAAACAGCGGGCGATCGATCTATTGGCCCAAGTACGTATTCCCGATCCACAACAACGATATTTTGCCTACCCCAGCGAGCTATCTGGAGGCCAATGTCAGCGTATTGGTATTGCCCTCGCCCTCGCTTGCTCTCCCAAGCTACTGATTGCAGACGAACCGACAACGGGTCTGGACGTCACCACCCAAGCCGCCATCTTGCAACTGATTCACGATCTGGCCCGCGATACGCAAATGGCGACCGTCATCATTACTCACGATCTCGGTTTAGCGGCAGATTATTGCGATCGCATTGTCGTCATGCACGCCGGACACGTTGTGGAAGTGGCACCGACTCAAGCGCTGTTCGATCGCCCCAGCCATCCCTACACAGCCAAGCTAATTGCGGCCACCCCCGATTTGGTATCCGATATGCGCCACTTGGTTCCAATTGCCGGGAATTTGCCAGATTTGCGCGGAACACTCCCGCCTTGTCGATTTAGCAAACGCTGCGATCGCTACCATCAGGACTGCGAACAACCTCTATCTCTAAAGGCCATTGCCCCCAATCGCGCAGTTGCCTGCTGGAGACCTCTATGACAGAGGCATCACGAGCGAAAAAGTTGCTTGAGATCCGAGGGCTAACGAAGACATTCCCAACCGGCCACTCGGACCCGTTGGCGAAGCGGTTGAGGTCGGTGTTTTCACAGCAGAAATCGCCGTCTCCTCATTTGTTGCACGCGGTAGACAACGTATCGTTTGCGATTCAGGCGGGGGAAAGCGTGGGGTTGGTGGGGGAGTCCGGGTGTGGGAAGTCCACGTTGGTGCGGTTGGTGACTCGATTGATGGACCCAACAGCGGGGGAAATTTGGTTTGAGGGGCGCGACCTGGCCAGCTTTCCCAGTCGGCGGTTTGCCCGATCGCAGCAGCGAGCCAACGTGCAAATGGTATTCCAAGATCCCAACGACAGCCTCAATCCTGCTCATACGGCGTTTGCAGCGATCGCCGAACCGTTGAAGCGATTGGGACATGTAAACAATCGGTCTGAAATAAAATCTCGCGTGCACCAATTGGCGGAATGGGTGGGCTTACCGGCGGAGCTTCTGAGCCGCTTTCCCCATCAGCTTTCGGGAGGGCAGAAGGCGAGGGTTGCGATCGCTCGGGCGATCTCGCTGGAGCCGAAGCTATTGATTTTGGATGAGCCGACGTCGGCATTGGATGTGTCGGTGCAGGCGTTGATTTTGCAGCTATTGGCGACATTGCGCCAGCGATTGGGGATGAGCTATTTATTTGTGTCGCACGATTTGAATGTGGTGCGGTTGTTGTGCGATCGGGCGATCGTCATGTACCTGGGCAAGGTTGTTGAATCTGGCCCCGTGGAGGAAATCTTTGCTCGACCGGCTCATCCCTACACTCGGGCGTTGGTGTCAGCGATTCCTAAATTTGGAAGCGAGACAAAATCTGAGGAAGTTCAGTTGGAGGGAGATCCACAAAGTCCGATCGACCCCGATCCGAATACCTGCCGATTATTTGGCCGTTGTCCGAAAGGAACGGATGTCTGTGCTGAGACAATGCCTCAGTTGCAAGCGTTCTTTCCTCAACGTGAGGTGGCTTGCCACTTCCCAGAAATCAATACGGAGGCGTATCAACAGACGATGAAATAGATGATTGAGAGATGTGGCGATCTCTCCCGAATTCGGCATCGTACAGCTCTTAGCAGCCTTTCCTCCGCCATACAGACTTCTCGAACTGTTTTCTGCCCAGTCAAGGCCGGCGCTTTCTTCATCTACTCGGCTTTACAGCGGCTTGCATAAATGCTTGACGAGATTCAGACCTCGGCTTGTCGAGTTTTGTCGCCCAGCCCGGATAAGCGAGCCTTACCCAAAATGCGGCATCAGGCGCAGGTGGCTAGCGTGGAGGTCGCCCTAATTCGTGCTGACACAAGAGAGACCAACTCGCAAGCGCAAAAATGCAGTCAAGCTATTGTAACGTTTCGTAATAATTGAGTTACGCTGAATTAACAGAGGAGACGAACTTACTTCCAATCCTTGCGTTCGCACTGACGAAGACAGCAACTCGCTAGCTCATCCTGCCATCGAGCTTCTATTCTGTGGCGGATGCTTAGCACCCAGTACAAACACCAGTGATAGCTGATTTTCTCTTCTACTACTTGCCCCATCAGGAGATATCCAATCATGACTTTCACGACCGACAGAATTGCGAATCCCTCCATCAGTTCGGAGCCGGTACCGGTTGTGCTTGCAGCATTCAACCGTCTCTCCACGGATGAGAAGCTAGGTCTACTTTGGGTGATTTACGACAATATGGGCGGCAGCATCACCCCCGCCGCTACGGGTGTGGCTCGCCTGCAATTTACTCAGGGCTTGTTGGCTCAGGTGAGAGCCCTAGCCCCCGAGCAGCAGCTACAGTTCATGCGAGATCTGGCCAATCGCAGCAATACCGCGATGACTCGTGCATACGGCTTGCTGACCAACAACACCAAACTCGCGTTCTGGTACCAGCTTGCCGAGTTGATGCGCACCGGAGATGTCATTGAAGTACCTGCAGACTATGCCTTGTCTAGTACTGCCAATCTCGTGTTCAGCACGATCTCCGCATTGGAATTTAACCAGCAAATCACGTTGCTGCGCCAAGCGGTTGTAGGTATGGGCTTCGATCCTCTCGCTTAAGGCTTTCTCTCTATGACACATGCACAATCGGCAAATCTGCCTGCTTTAGAGTCACTTGACTCTGAGTCGATGGAAACCTTTGTCAGGCAATACTTCGAGCGGTTTAACCAGGGAGAGTTTCAGGAGGTGGCTAACTTGTTTTCCACCAACGGGACTCTGTATCCACCATTCGAATCTCCGGTAGTGGGTCAGGAGGCAATCTCCACCTACTTGCACAAAGAAGCGGATGGCATGAAGGCCGAGCCAGCAAGCATCGAAGCCTGTCCGCTTGAGGATGGCACTTGGCAAGTGGATGCGATTGGCAAGGTTACTGCCCTTGTCTTCCAGGTCAACGTGGCTTGGAGCTTCATTGTCACAGCTCAATGCGAGCTAGCGTCTGTGAAAGTTGATTTGAAGGCGTCATTGCAGGAGCTGCTGAAGATACGTCCGACTGGCGCGGAGTTAATGCCTTAACTGCTTCTGCTCCGATCGCTCTATCTATCCGAATCGCTCTATCCAACTGAACAGGGCTGTTGCCAAGCCTGAAACACCAAATCGCGTCCCAGGGCAATGTCTTGGGGCGCGCATTGCCAGTCTGAATGTGCTGCCAACAAAAAGGCTTCGATGGTTTCGCGATCGAACAAATGCCAAGTTGGAGCTGATTCTACGGGATGAGCGATCGCGTACAGGTTTTCCGACAAGTAGTGAATCACCAACGGGGTGTTTGTAAAGGTGGGCAGAGCTAGTGCGCCTCCAACTTCCAGGGCACGAAAGCTCAGGATTGAATCTCTAAATTCCTGTTGGTCGGAGACCATCAGCCCCGGAATCGCGATGGACGCGGAGGAATAGCCGTTCACTTCTATCCAATAGCGGCGAACGGGATCGATGCCTACCAACCAAGGCTGCTCGTCATCCAATGTGTAGCGGGGGGAGAGAGATAGCTGGGATCGCATGTGGGAAAAAGCTAACCCGTCGTTGGGGCTGCTGATTGGGCGTTCATTGCCACCAGCATCAATTCATCTGCCCGAAAACCGGAACATTTCGCAATATTACTTAAGCATTAGCCGTGAAAAGTATTGACTTATGTAAAAGTCATCCCCAGTTCCGGATGATTGATGGATTGTCTGACTGGAGTGGTGTGTGGGTAGCTGGGGCGATCGCGGCGGCTTGGTTTGCCAGTTTGATCTTTTTCTTGTCGTTAGATTTGGCCAGATGCTCGGCAATTGTTGTTGTGCTGGGGCTGTTGGTCAGGACGTTTTTGCACACGGGGCTGTTCGCGATCGCCCACGATGCCATACACAACAATGTCTTCCCTCAACAACCACGACTAAATCGTTGGGTTGGTCGTCTGGCGTTAGGGTTGTACGGGCTACTGTCTTATGACATCTGTTACCAGTTGCACTGGCAGCACCATCGTTCTCCAGCAACGCATCTCGACCCGGACTACCACGCTGGCTCTGGTGAAGATTCGGTTTGGGATGCTGTGGGCTGGTACTTCAGGTTTGTTGCCTCTTACTTGAATGTTCGGCAGTTAGCCTTGATTGTTGTCGGGATTGGTCTGTGTGCTTTCTCTTTGGTGGTTGGGGCCAGAGTTGAGCTGTTGAACTTGATTCTGTTTTGGATTTTGCCTTGGTGTCTCAGCTCGGTTCAACTGTTTTTCTTTGGCACTTACTTACCTCATAGGTTCAGCCACAATTCCAAATCTACTCACGCGGCAAAGAGCTATTATTTCTCGGAATTTTGGTCATTCCTCGCTTGCTATCACTTTGGCTACCATTGGGAGCACCATGCCTATCCCAACGTTCCTTGGTACCGGCTGCCTCAACTCAGATCTTGCACCTGGCCTGTCAAGGGCATAGAAGTGAGGACGCCTGCGATAGCTCAGTGGAATGTCAGACTTACTTGCCCCCGCCCAAGCGTTGCTAATCAGTGTGCTGGCAGTGATGCCAAGTCACTATCAGCGAGATAGCCTACAAGCCTTACTGGGACTGTTTCTAGAGGCGAAAGGAACTCCGTATCCCGAACACAGTCATCTCAAATCGTCATCAGCCCTGAGTCGGTTTCTCAATCGTTACTCCTGGCCAACCCGACGAGTCGTTCGGTTGGTACGCCGGAGGGTGGTGGCTCATCTACTGGCCCAACGTCCAAAAGGCAGGCGTCCTCACCTGCAAGTGATTGTGGATTTGACCTGCCTACCCAAACGAGGCAAGTTCAAGCAGTTGGGGAGTCTAATTCGAGTCTTCAATCGCAAGCGAGGGTTGCATCTGGTAGTGCTCTACCTGGTAGTGGGCTCATGGCGATTGCCCTGGAGTTGGCGTATCTATCGGGGTAAAGGAGAGCTGACTCAGGTGCAACTAGCTCTACGTATGATTCGGGCATTGCCCCGTCGACTACGCCAGCATTATCAGCTCATCATCCTGGCCGATAGCGCCTTTGGCAGCAG
>JBCBVA010000119.1:0-11605 GCA_039817825.1 Cyanobacteria bacterium J06642_12
CACCATCACTCCAAAACTCTCCTCCCCATAGCGGCTTTCGGATTTCAGGAAACTCCTTCAACATTTCGCGCGCACTGATGCTTTTGAGAATCTGCACCGCTCTCGAAGGAGCATACTTTGGTGCGGCTCCAACAAATACGTGGATGTGGTCGCCATCCGTTCCCATTTCCTCTAGCTCAAAACTGTATCTTTCTCCTATCTCCTTCAAGATGTATTTCAGGTAGTCATACCGCTCCTTTGACTTTAATAGCTTTCGTCGATACTTCACGCAAAACACTCAGTGGTAGCGAATTGGGTATACGCAATGATTACTACGCCTCAGCTCCATACACGCAGTCTATCTACTGCCGCCCTGTCGGGCAGCGGGCCGCTTGTCACCGCAACAAGCTGACGGGATATGCGCGACCCTTTTTAGATCGATCGGATCGACTTACACTGAAGCTGGTGTTTTCTTCGAACCCATGACTGCGTCTCAACCTGCTGCTGTCCCTCAAGAGGGCACTACGCTATCCCCAGACTTCCGACTGCCTGCGGCGATCGCCTTGCTGGCAGCTCCCCTGTTTTTCGTCTCCCTATGGGTGTGTGGGGTTGTCGAACTCTTTGCCATCTTTTTGGTGGTGCAGACGGCAACGCTACGTTTGACATTCACCGACACCAGCTTAAAAGTCTTTCGTAGCCAGACTGAAATCCGAGATTTCCCCTACACTGATTGGCTAAACTGGGAAATATTCTGGTCTCCGACAGCCATCCTTTTCTACTTCAAAGAAGTCAAAAGCATTCATTTTTTACCAATACTGTTCAATCCTAATGAACTAAGGTTGGCCTTACAAGAGCACGTTCCTAACAATCATTTCTAGTACTGGCTAGATGAGCCAACAGTCCGTAAGCGCGATTGATATATGCTTGATTATCCCATTGCAGCAATCAGTCTTTTATAGGGTCCATTACCGGCATTCAAGCTGATTGGAAATTGAATTTTGAATGCATTACCTACTCATTTTTGCTGCATATTTTCACAGAACGTTTTAATCCGAGTGTGTGCGTTAAAACATTCTACAGATAACGATCGCCCAACGATACCGACGACAATTCTTCTTGCCGAATGAGCCACTTGCATGGAGTAGATCTTGATGTCAAACCTTGACAATTCTGGGAACGGGGCATGAGGCGAGTAGCCATCAGGCAAGTGAACGCGAGATGAGCGATCGGAGCGAGACAATGGCAAGCGGACATTTCATTCTCTACAGCAAACCCGGGTGCCACTTATGCGAAGGATTGGAAGAAAAACTAAGACAAATTACTGAAGTAGAGCCCGAGCTTGAAGTTAGAGATATAACCACAGATAACACTTGGTGGGGTCGATATAGCTTAGAGATTCCGGTTTTGTGTTGGTCTGAAGAGGGACGGGAAGTAGAGCTGCCACGCTTTTCTCCCCGTGCTACAGTTGCCCACATTAGGGCTCGAGTATGTGGATATGTCAAAAGCTCTTGACGATTTGCTGGCATTACTGTCCCCCGCAGCACATCAATTTGGGACATCAAATCATCTATCGATAGCGGGGATTACAACTAACTCAAGAATTGCTCACCCCGGACATTTATTTATTGGTATGCCCGGTACTCGCACCGATGGCGGCAGATTTTGGCAGCAGGCGGCAGACAAAGGAGCCGTGGCTGCATTTTTGTCCCAGACGGCGTTTCGAGAATTATCTGACTCGGCGGCTCGATCTCGATGTTCCATCCCCATTTTTAGCTGGCCGGACGAACACATGATCCAGGTGTGCGGTCAGTCCGCTAACTGGATGTCCGATTTTCCTGCGAAGAACCTCTCGTTAATTGGAGTGACAGGAACCAACGGCAAAACCACCATCACCCACATCATCGAGCACCTACTCAATGCCAATACACCGTCCACGGCGCTAATCGGGACTCTGTACGAACGCTGGCCCGGGCACAGCGTTGAGGCGGCCCACACCACACCATTTGCTCCCGAGCTGCAGCAATCGCTCGCATCGGCTCTGGCTGCAGGGTGCGATACGGCTGTGATGGAAGTCAGCTCCCACAGCCTCGCTCAGCATCGGGTGTGGGGTTGCACGTTTGATGCCGCTGTCTGGACAAACCTCACTCAAGATCATTTGGACTACCACTCCACCATGGAGGATTACTGGGCGGCAAAAGCAAAGTTGTTCCAGCCCCCGTACTTCACCTCCAGCAGCCGAGCCGTGATCAATGTGGACGATGAATGGGTGAGCCGACTGGTCCAGTCTTGGCCGAACGATCGCCTCTTGCCCTGGGGATTCACTCTCCAGGCTGAGCCTAACTTACCTGACTGGGATCGAGATCGACTGCTGTGGGCCTCAGATGTATTGATGGATGCCACCCAAACGCGAGCCTTGCTGCACACTCCAGCAGGCGAGATTCCGGTAACGGCTCCATTAGTGGGTCGATTTAACTTGGCCAATTTGCTGGCAGCAGTTGGGATAGCTCTGCATCTAGGCGTTAGCCTCGAGACCATTCAATCAGCGTTGCCGACGTTTCCGGGCGTTCCCGGTCGAGTGGCTCCGGTCCAAATTCCCGGCCAGGATATTGCAGTCGTCATCGACTACGCTCATACCCCTGATGGCTTGCACAATTTACTCGATGCCATGAGACCGTCCGTTCAAAATTCGTTAGTCTGCGTGTTCGGCTGCGGTGGCGATCGCGATCGGCGCAAACGACCGCTGATGGGAGATATTGCCGCCCGATTGTCAGATGCCATTGTGGTCACATCGGACAATCCGCGAACGGAAGATCCGCAACAAATTTTGGCCGATATCATGACTGGAGTGAATTCCGAACATCCCCAAGTCGAGATAGAAATTGATCGTAAAAAAGCGATATATAAAGCAATTTTATCGGCACAGCCTGGGGATACGGTAGCAATTGCAGGAAAAGGGCATGAAACCTATCAGATTTTGGGTAGGTTAAAAGTACATTTCGACGACCGAGAAGTTGCAGAGGCTGCTCTACGACAGCGTTTGAATCAATCTGTTGTTAAGAGTTGCTCGTAGACTAGTTGCTTACCAGGCTGACTTTATCTCTCTAGCACAATGCAACTAGCCTGAGGACGCTCACCCACGCCTCAATTTTGCATTGACAGAGCACTAGATTCCATTAGGAATCTGGGATAGTGAGGGCTGGCCGGACGCAACGCTCGAGATCGCCGACAGGATTATCAATCCACTGGTTCGCTTTATATTGTTTCCTCCATTCGTTGAGGTAATCGCGTGGTTGTCTCCGTCAGCACAACGTCCATTTTTGAAGCCATTCAAACTCGCATTGGTGATCAGTTTAAACCGTTTCTCGCTCGCCCGGAAACCCTGCGGGCGGCCTGTCGAGCTCTGACCGATTGGGTGACTCAAACCCACACAGACGCGATCGTGCTGATTCGTCTACCGGACAGTGGCATATGGACTAGCGAAGCACCCTATTACGAATCGCTATCGCGCAGCACTCGTGCTGTCTACATTCTGTCTCCAGAGTCTCTATTTACAGCCACCAGCAATTTGTATTGCTGCACGGTCCCCAATGAGGGCCCCCAGGAAGAAGCGCTCGTGCTGCTGACATCTGAGATGTCCTGCGTATTGGTGGGACAGCAATTGGACGATACCTACGGCTCCTCTGCCCCTAGCCACTG
The DNA here is from genome assembly GCA_039817825.1 of Cyanobacteria bacterium J06642_12. Taxonomy (GTDB): domain Bacteria; phylum Cyanobacteriota; class Cyanobacteriia; order Thermostichales; family PCC-7336; genus PCC-7336. Next base: position 3,676 of record JBCBVA010000119.1, read on the forward strand.
TGTTACGTATTTCTCTTACAATTCCGAAGCCCTAACACCTGCGCTCGATATTTTCCAAACTCTGGCTGCGCAAGCGCGCCCTCAGTTGAAGGTGCAACTGGCCAGCAGTATAGAAACCCTGGCTCCCCGATCGCCCAGTCCCAATGCGGCGGCGGCTATTGTGCCACAGCTCATCCAGCTATTAGATTCCGCCATACAGCAAAAACAACATTTGCAGCGACAAACGCTCAACCTTGAAGAGTTGCAGCAGACCAATGCCGAGCTCAAACAAACCTTAGAATTCAAAGACGGTTTTATGAAAACCGTCAGCCAGCAGCTGTGCAATCCTCTCACTAATATCAAGACGGCGATTCAGCTATTGCGATCGCCCCGCATAAAAGAAGGCCAGAAATCGAAATATTGGGATGTAGTCCTATCTGAGTGCGAGCACCAAGCCAGTTTGATCAATAGCTTGATGGAACTGACCTCAATTGAGGATTCGGCTCCCGAGGGTGAAGCGGCTCCTGTGGCGTTATTCGATGTGGTTCCAGGGGTGGTGAGCACCTATCAAGCAGTGGCTCACGAAAAGGGCATCATGTTGGCTTACACGGTACCGTCCGCACTCCCCAAAGTGTTGTTCCCGGAAGCCGCCCTCAAAACAATCCTGGTCAAGCTGATCGAGAACGGTATTCAGTGCACGCTTGAGGGGGGCAAGATTTGGGTGATTGCGACGGCCAACGGCCAGTACGTCCAAGTTGAAGTGCGGGACACCGGTATCGGTATTCCACCCGATTCGATTCCCAAGTTGTTCGATCGCTTCTACCGCGTCCCGCGCGCCAAAATGCAGAGTGGAGGGGTTGGCCTGGGGCTGACCATCGTCCAAACTCTGCTACTGCAGTCGGGTGGGGCAATCTCGGTACGCAGCCAGATGGGCATGGGGTCGACCTTTACGTTGATGCTGCCTCAGGCAGAGGCGACCTAATTTCCCTCAAACCTGAGCATCAGGATTTTATCTCAACATCTATCTCAGCCTCTTGTGGCTGAATCATTTTGAATGAGCCTACTAGCACGATACAGAGCTAAGGCGCGACAATAGGGGAACTGCCACAGATATCTGTCACCCCTATAGAACTTGATGAGCATTCCCTGGTCTGACGAATCTCTAACGTTTACTCCCGCTTCGCCCCAGCCGGATGCAATACCGTTGACATTTGCGTTTCCCAATACCTACACCATTGGCATTACCAGTCTGGGGTACCAGGTGGTGTGGGCTACCCTGGCCTCGCGACCCGATCTGGCCGTCACTCGACGCTTTACAGACGGACAGGATCGGCGATCGCTCTCTCCCGAGCTGCTGGGGGTATCCGTCTCTTGGGAACTGGATTACGTCAATATTCTGACTCTGCTGGAAGAGCTGCAGATTCCGATCCACAGTCGAGATCGCGCTGATGAACACCCCCTCGTCTTTGGGGGCGGGCCGGTGCTGACAGCCAATCCGGAACCATTTGCTAACTTTTTTGATGTCGTGCTGATGGGGGATGGGGAAGAGCTGCTGCACGAGTTTATCGATGCCTACAAGCAGGTGCGAGAGTCCGATCGCACAACAAAATTACGCAAACTGTCCCAAGTGCCGGGGATCTACATTCCGTCTCTGTACAAGCCCGAGTATGACGGAGCGGATGGCCCCATTGTGGCCTGCCGACCGATGTATGACGGTGTGCCGGATATCGTGCAGAAGCGCACCTACCGTGGCAATACGCTATCTACATCGACGGTGGTGACCCCCCATGCCGCTTGGGAAAACATCTATATGGTGGAAGTGGTGCGCAGTTGTCCGGAGATGTGCCGGTTTTGTTTGGCGAGCTATCTGACGCTGCCGTTTCGGGTGGCGGACCTGCCGGAGGGACTGATTCCGGCGATCGAACGTGGGCTAGAGGTTACAAAACGGCTGGGCTTGTTGGGGGCTTCAGTCACGCAGCATCCTGAATTTGACGATTTGCTGACGTATTTGGAGCGCGATCGGTTTGACGACGTACGAGTGAGTTTGGCCTCAGTACGAACGGGAACGGTGACCAAGCGTTTAGCCTCCGTTCTGACTCAGCGGGGCAGCAACTCGATTACCGTAGCGGTGGAAAGCGGTTCAGAGCGACTGCGGCAGGTGATTAATAAAAAGCTGCAGAATGACGAAATTTATCGGGCGGCGCAGTCGGCGCAAGCGGGGGGACTGAAATCCATTAAGTTCTATGGCATGGCTGGCTTGCCGTTCGAGAATGCGGAAGACATCGAGGCGACGGTGGCTATGTTCAAGCACCTGCGCAAAGTAGCCCCCAAGCTGAGATATTCCTTCGGCTGCAGCACCTTCGTGCCCAAAGCCCACACCCCGTTTCAATGGCATCGAGTGGACAAATCGGCCCAGAAAACTCTCAAGTTGTTTCAGAAGCGCTTACGACCGCTTGGGGTGGAATTTCGCCCGGAAAGTTATAACTGGTCGGTAATTCAGGCATTGATTTCTCGGGGCGATCGCCGGGTAGGGCGCGTGTTGGAGATGGCACGAGGGTTTGGAGACTCGCTGGGGAGCTACAAGCGGGCTTTCAAGGAGTTGAAAGGGGAGTTACCTCCGCTCGCTTATTACGTTCACGAAGATTGGGATACCGAAGCCTCTCTCCCCTGGAGCCATTTATTGGGGCCGTTGAATCGAGATCGGCTGTTGCAGCATCGGCAGGATGCGATCGCTCAAGCCTAAACGCTACAGATAGTGCTGAGGCATTCACCTCATGCCCCAATCACATCCTCGACCAGTGACTAGGGTGAGACCCAGAAACCACCAACGTTCAACGAGCATCACAGCTCTACCAAGTTTTATTCTCAAATACTAAGAAATTTGCACTCCTGTTGGTTGCCACCATATGTGGTGTAGGATTGCATCAAATTCCTTTCTGACTCCCTCAGTTGTGGTGTTTAACCCGTGTTGATGAAGCATACGCCCTACATGTGGCGGCTGAGGGGGAGAAGACGGTCTCTCGATTTAACCAATCGAGATGTTCTGGGGAAGGAGTGTTGGTTGAGGACCCTGGTGTGATGAATGCAGACAGCAGTCGTTTTGAGGTAGAGGCATCTCTCGGAAGGCGATCGTCATCTGAAGAGGTTCCTTCACCTCTGGCGGCTGTGAGGACAGTGGATTCTGGGATGGAACGATCCCACGATCCGCTGTCCCGACTGTCTAGCTCATTTCAATTTGAACAAAGTTTTCCCGCAGCCGTGCGTTGTTTTGATACGTCTGAGTTTGCTGGTGTCCCGCCAGTAGAAGCTGAGTCGGACAATGCGTCAGAATCGGCCAATTATCTACCGTCTCCCGTGGCGACAGCAGAGCCGTCGCCATCTCTACTTGATAGTATCTCCGCGTCTCCATCCGCAATTCGCGCCCTCAAAGGACCATCAATGTCCTTGAACCCTGTGTCTATATCTGCGGTGCCCATCTCTGAAGCGCCTGTATCTGAGACAGTCAACGGACAGGGAATTCAAGGGGCCAATTGCGAGCGCTTGGAGTTCGGGAGTTGCGCATCCTTTCAGTGTGATCGTCCGCCTACGATCATACAAACCGTTGCAGAGCAGCCTACTGATGTGGCTGCTCAATTCTCTTCACCTGTCCAAGAACCGATTCCGGAATTGACTTCAGCCGATGTTCGTCAGGAGATCGGTGAGTCCTCTGGCATGTATGTTTCCCGCTCAATTGAAGACATCTCTCGAATAGAAGGCCAGGTGATTAATATGGACGATCTGCAGGTGGACTCCGCTCTAAATCCCCTAACCGAGTTCTCTAGTGTGGAGGCCTCCGAGCTTGAGGCACTAGAGTCCGAGTTGTTTGATGCCACGCCGTTAGACAACACTGAAGACGAGAGAGTTGCAACGCTTGACGTCGCTGAGCCAGTGGCGAGTACTCACTACGGACCAGCTGTGCTTAAAGATTATTGTGCGGGCAATTCCGAGGGACTTGGCGTTCCTGAGTGGATGGATTTTCAGCCCAGCTTGCTATCGGAAGACGAGCTGGCAGTCATTTATTCGGAATCGCTTGAGGCGATGAATGACCTGCTACCCGATGCGCTGGAAGAGGACATTGTTGAAGACGCGGTGTCTGCGGGAAGTGAATTTCAGCTAAAGCTGGCTGAGAATGTTGCGGCTGAGAATGTAGAGGAAGAGGACTTAGGGGTAGCCCCAGCACTGGAGGAGTCCTCCTCTACAGCGCAGACAGAACCTTACGTGGTTGATGCCCATTCATTCACGCCTCCGCCACTGGAAACGGCTCATCAGTCAGCAATGCTTGAATTTGCAGAGCAGCCAGAGCCCAATCGGAAGCAGGAGATGCAAACAGAAGTGCACGGGTTGCGCGGCCAAATCGATATTTTGGAGCTGCGGGAAGAAAAGCTGCACTTGCAGTTGGGTAATTTTGTGAACGAAATTGACCAGTTGAACGAGCAAAATGTTCTGTTGGAGAAGCTGGTTCAGGAGCTGCCGGACTTGTACCGTAAGAAGTTCCACGATCGCATGAAGCCCATCAAGGAACGGATTGCTCGCATTCAGGAAGAAAACCTGCGCCTTCATGCCGATATTGATTGGTTAACTCAAAAGCTAGCAGCCAATGTTCTGCCTCCCGCCCCAGAGGAGCGCCGTCTAATCAAGCTGCCCAGCTTTGGCCGACGCTTGCCCCTGCTGCCTGACGCTGTTGGCCAGTAAGTCTAAGAGTCTTAATCTCCGATCTCGCTTTGGCTATCTCAGTTTGTTTGAACCGAGATGGCCTTTTTTTGTGGAGAGCTTACTGGCGATCGGTGTGCATTCCTGAGGGTTGCGTTCGTTAAACCTTTCATCAACTAGCGGATTCTCCGAAATCCACCCGCCATAATAGGAAACCCCAACACAATGGCCTTGGAAGCCGCTGGCAAAGGAGTGTATGGCTTATATTCCGCTGCATCACAAGTATCGTCCCCAACGGTTTGCCGATGTGGTGGGACAGTCTGCGGTGGTGCAGACCTTGAGCAATGCCATTCGCAGCGATCGCATTGCTCCGGCCTACCTGTTTTGCGGCCCGCGCGGTACGGGTAAAACCTCGTCAGCTCGCATTCTGGCCAAATCCCTCAACTGTGTGGATGGCCCCACCCCCGAGCCCTGCAACCAATGCAATGCTTGCACCTCAATCACGAACGGCTCCTCGCTAGATGTGATTGAAATCGACGCCGCCAGCAACACTGGCGTCGACAACATTCGCGAGCTGATCGAACGATCGCAATTTGCGCCGGTGAACTGCCGCTACAAGGTATACGTGCTGGATGAGGTGCACATGCTCTCGACAGCAGCATTTAACGCGTTGCTCAAAACACTGGAAGAGCCGCCGCCCCAAGTGGTATTTGTGCTGGCGACAACCGATCCTCAACGGGTATTGCCAACGGTGATTTCCCGCTGTCAGCGGTTTGACTTCCGCCGCATTCCACTGGAATCAATGGTGGAGCATTTGCAGAAGATCGCAGGGACCGAAGAGATTGCGATCGCCAACCCCGCTCTTGAGCTCATTGCTCAAATCGCCCAGGGGGGATTGCGGGATGCCGAAAGTCTGCTCGATCAGCTCAGCCTCTTGCCCGAGCAGATTGAGGTTGAAAACGTCTGGGACTTAGTCGGGGCGGTACCGGAACGAGAACTGCTGGCCTTGCTAGATGCGCTCGATCGAAAAGACGCTCAACAGGTGGTAGCGCAACTGCGGCATTTGATGGACAACGGTAAAGAGCCGCTGATTTTGCTGCAAAACTTGACGGGGTTCTATCGAGACTTGCTATTGGCGAAGACGGCCCCCGGTCAGCGAGATATGGTCGCTCTGACTCAGCCCACGTGGGATGCTCTGGTGGAGCGTGCGCCCAATTACGGAGTGGCGGACATTCTGACTGCGCAGCGTCGACTGATCGATGTGGAGCCGCTGCTAAAAAACACCACCCAACCTCGTTTGTGGCTGGAGATCTCCCTGCTGAATTTATTGCAGACAGACACAGTTCAAACAGGCACAAGGGCGATCGCCCCCCAACCCATCGCCTCCCAACCCATCGCCCCCCAACCGGTAGTAGCTCCAACGACAGCAGCAACCCCTCCACCAGCCTCAACAGCGCGACCGACTTCAGCGTCTACTCCTCCCCCCCCTGCTCAACCCTCTCACCCTGCCACCGCTCCCACGATCCCATCCCCCTCTGCTCCTACCGAAGTTCCAGCAGCATCGTCTGCTCCCCAGCCAGCGGCATTCCCGACACCAGCGGCATCCGCTCCAGCAGCATCGACACCAGCAGCATCGACACCAGCAACATCGACACCAGCAGTCCCACCACCGTCAGCCCCTGCGCCTGTAGCCCCATCTCCAGCGATCGCCTCCGGGCACACAGTGGCAACTCACTGGCTGGCCGTGCTCGACAGCCTACCGTTCTCTAAAAGTGCATTGCTCAAGCAGCACGTTCGCGTTCAGGAAGAAACCCATACCAAGGCAATTTTGGCGCTGGCCCCCAACATGCGAGCCTTCTCCACTCGGATTCGCGGTCAATTTGATGAGTTAGAACCGCTGATCTCTCGGCGGATCGGTCGGCCCATCAAGTTAGAACTCGTACTGGGAGAAGTCAACGCATCTCCCGCTCCTGCTGCCGCCCCACAGCCATCACCTGAAACCGCAGCATCGGCTCCTCCGACTCCTATATCGTCGTCTATGTCGTCGTCTGTTGTTCCCAGTGCTTCTGTTCCGCCCAGCACGCCGCCACCAGTTGCAACTATCTCTGCGGCCCCTGAAGTTGGTTCGGTCGCCAACGGCAGCGAACTATCGTCAACCACAGTTCCTGTACCGGGGCGATCGCCAGTTGAAGAACCTGATGTTTTAGAACGGGCCACCAGCCGATTGGCTGATTTCTTCAGCGGTACGGTTGTGGATGACTCCACGAATGGGGATGGAGCTGAGTCAGCTTCCACTCCTGCTATCGATCCAGCTCCCACTAACAATCCAGCTCCCACTAACAATCCAGCTCCCACTAACAATCCAGCTCCCGCAGTCGATCCCACCCACACGCTCGCTCCCGCTCCTAATAATGCCCCCACCCTTCGTGATACGGCTCCACCTATAAGCCCACCCCCTCCGCTCCCAGCGCCTCTATCCGAATCCGTGCCGGAGCCTCAACCAGTAGCGACCGCTCCAGTTGCGACAGCAGAAATACCGGTTGTATCGGTTAGCTCTCCTCCAGTTGCCAATTCGACTCCAGTAGTGAGCGCATCTCCAGAAGAGGAGATGGAAGAGGACGAATACGAGCTGCCGTTTTAACGGCATCAACACATAGAGGGTCTATTGCAGTGGGCCACACCGCTGCGGGTCTTTCCGTTCTGATAACTTCTAAGCGAACTTAAAATCAGCATCCAAGCTGAAACGATTGTCCAAGAACGAACCATTCCGCGCCAAAATATGACCAAGATGACTGGCGTAGAGTGGGCATGACCTGGCAGCACCGATTGGAAACGAGCTTCGACCCGCTGCATTCAGCGGTCGGTCGCTGGGTCAGCAGTATTCTCGCTCTGTTGGTGGTGGTCTTTTGCTCCATCTACGTTGTAGAAACGTATCCTGTCTCGGACACAGTACGAACCTGGCTGGATATTGCAGACACCGTCATCCTGCTGCTATTTTCCATCGAGTATGGCCTCAGGTTTTTGGCAGCAGAATCTAAAACTGCGTTTGTCTTCAATTGGTACTCTGCCGTTGACTTGCTGTCGATCCTACCGTTGTGGCTGGGATTCTTTGACTTCCGAGTGGTCAAGTTTATTCACCTGCTGGAAGGATTTCGGATTTTACGGCTGGCTCGCTATTTTCAGAGCGATCGCTGGACGAACAACAGCGAACGAGCCGATCGCGTCATCATTGCTCGTATTATCTTTACTCTGTTTGCGATCG
>JBCBVA010000120.1:0-11365 GCA_039817825.1 Cyanobacteria bacterium J06642_12
TCCAGTAATGCTTTCGGGGTTGTCTAGGATTTGGCGATCGCCGTCCAAACGATAAAGTTCCACGACTCGCCGCACCGGATCGATCAGCCATGCCAGTCGGACGCCTGCGTCAATGTAGTCCAGCATCTTGTCTTGCAGCGGAACGAGAGAGTCGGAGGGGGAGCGTAGTTCGATAACGAAGTCGGGGGCGATGGGGGCGAATCCTCGTTTTTGTTCTGGTGTGAGGGTTTGTAGGCGATCGCGACGTACCCACGCCACATCGGGCATGTATTTGGCTCCGTTGGGCAGTTGAAATAATGTCTGAGAACTGAAGGTTAAGCCGGTGCTATCTTCCATTGCCCACACCGTCACTTGTGCGTTCAATAGGCTCTCGCGGTTTCCCCCTTCAAATCCAACCGGTGGAGTCATTGTCAGCACACCTTGGGAGTTAATTTCGATGGTGCGGTCTGGATTTTGTTGGCAGAGTTGCTGGAATTGCCAGTCGGTAAGAGTGATGGCTGGGGCAAGCGCTAGCTGTGTCATGACAGTCGTCAGACTAATGTGACTACTATGGTAGGCCACTCAAAGAGACGCGAGACAGCGACACCACCGAATGGGTTATCGTTTTTTTGGGATTAGGTGAGACAACTGCTCCGAGATAGTAGCCAGTGATAGACGAATGTGCTGCAGTTCTTGTTCGATAGCATCGAGTCTGGCAGATACGGTGCGTTGAGATTGCTTCGAGGTACTGGCTGCTATTTTTTGGGAATTGGGGGTGTTGAGCTTATCGGCCAGAGCAGCCCAGCCTCTTGCCGAGACTCCGAAATGTTGTTTAGCGGCTTTGAGAGACGTAAATTGCTGCTTCAGAATCTCAACGGTGTAAGTGCTGCAGGAGAGAGCATTGGAAGAGACCGTCTGTTGCAAGTCTTCCTGCACCATCTCCGAGACTTCTTCAATCAGGCGATCGTGGTTTTGGGCGAGTTGAGCTGCCGCTCCCAACATTCGCGATGTGGCTTTGACTTGCACGACGTGGCTTGTTTGGAGGCGATCGGCAATGTTGCGAATGCGATCGCCGACCGACTGCGTTGTGGGTTGATGTCGATCGGGTTCGCGTTCGGTAGCCATGCTTTTTCTAGATGAATGAGAGGTTTTGAGAGGAGAACTTATTCCGAGAAAATATCCTGAATGGCCTCCCACACTAGCTTGAATTTCTGCAAGAGTCCCATCGGACTGGAACTTGTTTCTTCATCCACGGAATCCACCAGTCGCTGAATGCGATCCATGCGATTGGCAACGTCATATAGTTCGCCAATGGCGGTGTCTTTCTCGGCCATCGCCTTTTGCAAGATGTTTGCCATCTCGGAGATTTCTTGTTTGAGTTTGGCGTTCTCTCGCTTTCGGCGAGTTTCCCAGCCCTTAATTCCAGCTTTCGATCTCCGCTCTTTTTTGAGGTCTTTTTGCAGATCCAGATTGAGGGTCGCAAGCTGTTCTCGCTCTGATTCAGCAGCGGCGTACTTGGTCTGTAACTGCTTAGCCCGCGCTTGTTCTTGCTCGTACTGTTCGAGGTATTGCTGGGCTGTTGCTTGCTCTTGCTGATAGAGCCCCAACGTTTCGTCATACCTTAGCTGAAACGTCTTCACGTCGGCTTGCGTGTTTTCTAAATCGTGTTGGGCTGCTTGCAGAAGCTGTGTTGTTCGATCGCTCTGGGCCTGCAGATCGGCGACACGTGCTTCCCATTCTTCAACATTGACTTTAGAGCTGCGTTCGAGTCTGAGCGTTTCCCGCACATCTGCACATACGGTGATCAACCGCTCTCGTTCCGACTCGGCATAGCTAAATTGTGCTTGCAGCTCGTCTGCTCGCGATCGCTCTTGCGTATAAAGAGCTAAGTTGCTTTTCGCGGTTTGCTGCTCTTCCAGCCGAGCCCCACGTTCTAATTGGAGTGTTTCCTGAGTGTCTTCGAGCAGGGTGACAAACCGCTCCCGCTCTGCTTCCACATGACTGAATTGTGTTTGCAGACTTTCTACTCGCGATCGCTCTGTCTTGTATAGAGCCAGATTTCTTGCTGATGTTTGCTGCTCGGCCTGAACGCGATCGCGCATTTCCATAAAGAGCTGTTCGAAGTTTTCGTTCGGGCTAATTGCCGCTTGTTGCGATGCTGCTGCTAGCTATTGTTCGTACGCTTGGTTAGCCGCTTCTAAAGCCGTTATTTTCTCATCACGCTCTTGCAATAAGGTTTGACTGCGATCGTAGTTTTCCTCTAAGGCTAAGAAGTTAGCCCGTTGAGTTTCTAATTGTCCCTCTTTCTCCTTAACTTGTTGCTTTGCTCTATCTTTTTGGTCTTTTAGAGTTGCATTACGCCTGAGCAATGCTTCGCGGGTGGCCGGCTCTTGTTGCTTAGGGCGGGGATTATTTAGAGCATTGTCATCGTTCGAAGTACGGCGATCCCCACGTTTCATAGCCATGCTGTAGATGCCCCGCTGCGAACTACTGCTCCCGAAGTGCTGTATTCATACCAAGGTATATAAAGCCAGCAAAACCGTATTTCTTGCAGTGAAAACTACACAGAAAGACAAGCCATTCAATCGGGCAAGCTAAGGGGATTTAAATTGTAAAAAAAACGGAGAGGGAGGGATTCGAACCCTCGATGAAGCTTACACCCCATAACTCCTTAGCAGGGAGCCGCTTTCAACCGCTCAGCCACCTCTCCAAGGTTTCAATATTCAACTGTTGCAGAGCACTTACACCGCTCTGGCTGTCCAATCATAGGCGATCGCGCCTGCCTCAGCAAGCAAAAATTTTGCGATCGCCTCCAGCCTCTTAAAAAGCCGCAATCCTAAGCTCCCACAGCCTCCTTCGCCGCGTACAGCACTTCTAATGTGATCGTCTCAACTCCCTGCTTGCGAGCAAAATTCTCGGTGTTGCGCTTCACCTTGCCGCGCACAAATCCCGGAATCCGCTTCAGCTCGGTAGTCGCTTCCTCATCCCAGCTCAGATCCGTGTCGATAGTCAAAGACTTGGTGACCACGTCCTTGGTGTCGTGACCGCCAAAGATATCCAGCAGGTGATCTTCCATCCCCAACGTGAAGGAGTTGTACACCAAGTCCACCACCTGGTTGGCCCCTTCGTAGCCCAAGAACGGACGATAGCCCACCGGGAAGTTTTGCACGTGGATGGGGGCAGAGATCACTCCAGTGGGGATATTCAGTCGCTTGCCTACGTGGCGTTCCATTTGGGTGCCGAAGATAGCAGCGGGTTCTACACGGGCGATCGCGTCCCCAATTTTGGCGTGTTCGTCCGTCATCAAAATCTCGTCGCAATATTCCCCCACCTCGCGCCGGAACCATTCTTCGTTGTAGGTGCAGTAGCTACCCGCCCACACCACGTGAATCCCCATCTCGCGAGCCAGCACTTTGGTCATAGCTGCAGCGTGGGTAGAGTCGCCAAACACGACTGCCTTCTTGCCGGTTAGATTCTGGCAGTCAATCGACTTAGAAAACCAAGCTGCCTGAGATACGTGCAGGGTTTGCTCTTCGATAAATTCGTCATAGTCCACATCCACCCCTTGCTCGTTCAGAATGGCCTGAATCGCCCGGATAAATCGAGCCGTTTCGACCACACCTAACGGAGTGATGTCTACAAAAGGAGTACCAAATTCTTCCTTCAGATAGTCTGCTGCCAGTGGTCCCAGCTCGCGGTATGGCACGACATTGAACCAGGCGCGACCCAGTTGCTTGAGATCGTTCACTGATGCGGCATCGGGGATTACCAGATTAACGGTGATTCCCAACTCGGCCAGTAGCTTGCGCAATTCTGTTAGGTCGTGGTTGTTGTGGAAGGCCAGATTGGAAATGCCGAGAATATTACAGGAGGGCTGTTCTGTTTTGCCTGCCGGTAAGTCCTCATTTTTCTTGGCTTTCTCGATATAGAACCGGACAATTTGAGCCAAGGTGCGATCGGCCGCTTGCAGTTCGTTGACGCGATAGTGATTCACGTCCGCCAGCAACACGTCACCGTTGCACTCCATCTGGGCGCGAGACACAAAGTTGGCCAAGTCCTCTTGCAGAATGCTGGAGGTGCAGGTGGGGGTGAGGACGATGAGGTCGGGGGTTTCCTCGGTGTCTTTGCGGGTGATGTTGTTGATGACTTTGTCGCCGGAGCCGCGAGCCAACACGTGGCGATCGACCACGCTGGCGGTGACGGGGGTGAAGTCGCGATTGCGCTCCAGCATCGAACTCATCACATTGAAGTAATCATCTCCAATGGGGGCATGCATAATGCTGTGGACGTTTTTGAAGGAGCTAGCCACCCGCAAGGTGCCGATGTGAGCGGGGCCAGCGTACATCCAATAGGCTAATTTCATAAATCGATCTGCCTCGCGGTTACATGCCAGATGGGCGGGGGTTGTTATGTGGAGATGTCGTTGAGCAATCGCAGGGTTTTGAATCGGCTGCGATCGCAGTCCGGTATCGCCCCTACCATTTACGATGGTTCTAAATGATGGAGTCAATCGCAGTTAAAGCTTTGTAAGTTAAGGGTTTTAAACGATTGCAACAACAAAAATCAATAGTTTTTGCTTTGTTCTGGGTTGGTTGAGTCTATCTTTGGTCGCGATTGCTGTGTAGCCCTAGTCAGAGTTGCCTTTGAAATGTTGGAATCCGCTGGCCCGATGCAGTTCTCCGACATCTTTCACCACAATTGCTTCGTCATCTGTAACAGTTCCGATCGCCGTTGCGCCTTTCACAATCTCGACAAAATAGTCTGCCGCTGCGGGGGGCATGCTCAGCAGTAACTCAAAATCTTCTCCTCCATATAGCGCCCAGTCCACTGCACGATCACCAAAATTCTCTGTTAGCCACGGAGCGATCGGCAGGGTGTCTTTCTCCAACTGCGCTCCCACCCCACTCATATTGCAAACCTGCACGACAGCATCCGCCAGACCGTCGCTGGTATCCATCCCGGCAATTCTGCCGCCAATTTCCCACGCCTTTTGCAGATAAGGCAGTAAGTCCAGTCGCGGTTTGGGATATTGATGGGCGGCGATCGCCTGCTGTCGAGCGTCTGCATTCACAGAGGCCGCTAGTTCCGGATGCAGCAATAGTTCCAGACCGGCTCGCGAGCTACCGTGAGGTCCTGTTGCTACCAATACATCTCCCGGTTGTGCCCGATTGCGCCGAATGGCCCGTTCGGGATGGACGTCGCCGAGTGCAGTGATGGAGAGGAAGCGCTGTTGCGATCGGCTCAGGTCGCCACCGACTAGTCCGCTGTTCCACGGTTGGCAACAATCGGAGATTCCTTGATAGAGATCTTCCACCCAGCGAGTGGTAGTGGTGTTTGGCAACCCTAAAGCGATGACGAGACTGATAGGGGATGCGCCCATTGCGGCTAGGTCTGAGAGGTTGGCGGCGGCGGCTCTCCAGCCGACTGAGTGAGGGGGAGTAGTGCGATCGCTGAAATGGACGGACTCGACTAAGACATCGGTTGTGATAACCAAATTGCCGGTGGGGGCAGGGTGCAAGGCAGCATCATCGCCAACAGTTCCTGGCAGGCAAAAGCGCTGCACGAGTTTGAGTAGCCCAGTTTCTCCTAGCTCACCGACAACAGAGTTATCTTGTGTATCCACTCGTTCCAGATTCCACACGCATGGTTAGACAGACCAGGCTGTTGGCTGCCGATTTCAAAAACTATAGCGATCGCTTCGTGGTTTGGGGTGATGCCGATTGACTCACTCAACTCAGTAATTGCTGAATCGATCGTTGCACCTGCCCCATGTAGCCCGTCCCGAAGATATTCAGGTGATTGAGCAGGTGATAGAGGTTATAGAGAATTTTGCGGCGGGAATAGCCGGGATCGAGCGGAAAGGCGGTATCGTAGCTGCGGTAGAACTGGGCGGGAAAACCGCCAAACAACTCGGTCATGGCCAAATCTGCTTCGCGATCGCCGTAATACAGCGCCGGGTCAAAAATCACCGGATTGCCCTGGCGGTCGTAGCCGTAATTGCCCGACCACAAATCCCCATGCAAAATCGACGGCTCGGGGTCGTATCCATCAAAGAATGTGGGGAGGCGATCGATAACCCGTTCGGCATCGTCCATCCATCTCCCCGAATGTCCATTGCGTCGCGCCAACCGCAACTGAAACCCCAGCCGCTTGTCCTGAAAAAACTCGATCCAGTTCGAAGACCAGCCGTTCTGCTGCGGAGAGGCTCCAATCGTGTTGCTCAACTCCCAACCAAACCGATCGCTGGTGTGGCGATGCATGGCAGCCAACTGCTCACCCAGCTTTTCTGGGCCACCTGCCGGAGCCCCTCCTAACTGCAAAAAGTCCATGACTAGGTACGTGGAGCCATCAAGTGACCCCCAGCAAATGGGTTCCGGTACCCGGATGGTGTTTGTGTCATGCATGGCTTTGAGGGACAGAGCTTCGGTGCGGAATCGTTCGGATTCGGCCAGAGATCCCAGTTTGGCAAAAAACGATCGCTGCTCTCCGTTCACCGTGCCGTCGATCCGGTGAGAGGTATTGGCAGCTCCCCCTCCCATCGAGCGGAGGTTGCCGATCGCAAAAGACGCTCCCAATGTCTCGGACATTCGGCTAGCAATCTCGTCCCACGCCTCTCGTTCCATGACCCATCCTCACCATTGACCCACACTCACAGAATATGGCGTTTGCGACAGCCTGATCGGCCTTCCTAAGACATTCCCCTAGCGGTTTGGATAGGCTGGGCGAAAGCGTCGGAAAGCTGGCATGCTGGACACGATGAAATTGGCGGCCCAGATGGGGGCGGTGGCAGAGCACCTTCAGAACGAGGCGATCGCCAGTCAGAATCGGTTGCAGCGGGTGTTGGAAGTGTATGCAGCCGCCTGTGCCAATCCTCAGCCGTGGATCTCTCGCCAGGACAGCGACCCAAAGCATTTATGGTTTAATCCGGCGATTCCGATGGAAGATCTCTCGACCAAGATTTCCATTCAGCCCTTGGAGACGGGGCACGTGGCGATCGCCACCGATGGCTCGCAAATTACTCCCAATCATCACGAGGTGGCTTACTGCTCGCTGGTGAATGTGGGGCGGATCGCGATCGACTATAGCGGGCAGCGGTTACCGCTGCTGGATAGTACTCCGCAGGTGTTTTACCGCTCTGAAGATCTCAATCATGGGCGTCCGGCAGGGGTGGGTGTTGAGACGATTTTGGCGTTGCGGCGCACGCAGGCAGAAATGGAAGAGCTGACGGCGCTGGCGTTGGACTGGCATCGAAAAAGCTGTCCGGCGATCGCATTAGCGGATGGAGCGTTAATCCACTGGGGATTGGATTCGCTGCCGTCTGACTATCACCAGCAGTGGATGGACCCGCTATTGAAGTGTTACGACCAACTCCGCAAGAAACGGATTCCGATTGTGGGATACATCAGCTCCAGTCGCAGTGGAGAAATGATGAATTTTCTGCGGTTGGGGTTGTGTCCGTTTGAGACTTGCGAATGCAACGTGCATTGCAGCGAGGGGACGTTGCGGAATGCTCCTTGTACGCCGGATAAGACGAAACAGGCGAAGTCTAAGACGAAAGGGCTGGCGCGATCGCTGGGGGATGCAGTGTTGTGGTCGCAGTTGCTGGAGCCAGGGCAGCGTAGCCCGTTATGGCGCAGTCAGGTGAAGTTACTGGAGACGTACGGTCGCCATCGGGTTTATTTCTGCTACCTAAATGTGGGGCAAGAGATTGCTCGGGTGGAGTTTCCGGAATGGGTGGCGCAGGATAACGACTTGCTGCGGCTGGCGTTGGAGGGGGTGCTGATGCAGGTGCGGCGGGGGATGGGGTATCCGGTGGTGTTGGCGGAGGCGCATCATTTGGCGGTGGTGAGAGGGGGCGATCGGCAGCGGTTTTTTGCGTTATTGCAGCGGGAGATGGAGCGGGTGGGGTTGCCGGGGCGGACGGTTTCGTTGAAGGAGGCTAGCAAGCGGGCGGGGTTTGCTTAGCGCTCTTTGTTTTGAAGCTTTTTTGAGATTTTTGGATTTGCGCTGGGAGGTTGCGAGGAGGGTGTCGACCCCCCTCGCGCTCCCGCGAGCAGGGGACGAGGCGCGTCCCCTCCTACCCCTCCGAGAAGACCGGCGGACGCGGGAGATTCTTGATGTGCGTTGAATGGGGTTTGTGGAGAGGGGATTTTTGGGCGATCGCTGGTTAAGCGGCAACGTCGCTTTCGTTGATGGGGATGGACTCGTTGGGGTCAGGTTGTGTGGAATTGTGGATGATTTCGGCTTGTTGTAGGTCGGTGAGGGTGGGGATGACGGTGTCGTCCTGTTGGCCTTTGGCGGTGTCGTTGGGCAGCCAGCGGATGAGGGGGAGGGGGAGGAGGGTTGTCAGGTTGGTGATGATGACTAGGGTGCCGAGGGCGGCGAAGTTGGTTTCGGTAACGCCCAAGCCTTGCATCAGGAGTGCGCCGAGTTCTCGGGAGAGTAGGCCGGATAGGTTGAGTAGGGACATTAGTAGGGCGAACAGGGTGGCTTCGATGCCGGGGGGGCAGAGGCGGGCAGCTAAGACCAGGATGGGCATGAAGGCGATTTCGCCGGAGACGGTTAGGACGACGCTATCGCCGAGGCTGAACCATTCATCGGCAATCCCCCAAGAACGGTTGGTGTGGGTGATCAGGATGAGGCTAGTGAGGCCGAGGCCGAAGGAAATAAACGTCATCCACAGCAGGATTTTGCGCAGGGGGACATCCCGCAGCCATTTTTGGAAGATGCCGATGCCCAGCAGGGCGGCCACGCTGGTGGCTAGGCGGACGCGACCGAGAAATTCTGGGCCGAAGCCGAGGTCGTTGGTGGCGAAGTAGAAGAAGGCAGATTCAGCGCTGGGGGTTGCTTGCCACAAGCAGATAAAGGCTGTGGGCAGCAGGATGCTGGGGGTGCGGATAGCGGCCCAGACTTCTTTGATTTGCGTTAGGCCGTTAGTGGTGTTGGTCTTCTGGGGGACCGAATTGTCAGCATCTGTGTCTCCTGATGTCGAGGTGCTGTCAACGGGGTCTTCAGCGATCGCGATCGCTGATGCCGCTACAAACAATGGCAACAGGGATGTCACGCCAAAGACTGTCTGTGGGCCAACTACATCCAGTAATGCTCCTCCCCAATAGGCGGTAAGGATAGACCCCAACGCAGTGGCTCCCCAAGATAGGGATTGCAAGGTTCCGGCCCCGGCCCGGTCCTCTTCCCGAGTGCGTTCGACCACCAGTGCATCCACAATCACGTCTGCTAAGGCGATCGACATGGAGCCTGCCACGATTGCCGCTGTTGCTGTCCACACTGACGTGGCGATGGTCGCTAATACCAGCCACGACAAGCAACCCATGATGCCGGATAGCAGTAGGTAGGGGCGACGACGATAGTTGGCGATTGGGTACGTGTCCGAGATCCAGCCGTAGAGGGGTTTGATGGTCCACGGAATGGAGGCAATGCCTAAAAATGCGGCCAGTTGGGCGGGGCCAACTTCGAGAACATCTTTAAAGTAAAAGCTAATGGCCAGTTGCGATAGCCCCAGTGCCCCTTGAACGAAGTACACCAACAGAATGGCGAGCAGTTCTGGAGACCAACGAGTGCGATTCAATCCAAGGGAGGAAAAGGCCATATAGGAATATTACAAAAGGTAAACCTACCTCATTCTATTTCGATTGGGCGAGAGTCGGCGATCGCCAGTTGTCGGGAGGGTGCAGGGGATTGCGATAGTACTTCTGTTAGGGACATATGAGTACTCTCAATCTGGCTCTACTGGCATGCTAATGGCCGACTGCATGAAAACCGCAAGGCCTTGAAAGACCTCGCAATTTTGGGCAACTCTCTTCCCGATCTCTATTGATGAACCAAGCTAGGCGCACCTACATCAGCATGAAATCACTGGCAGCCAGATTAGCAATACCGTTGAGCTTCGCGAACTGATTGCCGTCGCGCCCCAAACCTTCAGCTTTGCCATTTTCGTTGTAAAACACGCCACCGGACGAGCGACTAAAGACAATCTTGCTGGAACTGCTGTCGACCCGGCGATCGTTCGCAACCGAGGCAAAGTCCGAGGCTTTCAGCTTGCTTCCAGATAGATTTAGAGCGTTGAAGGTTTGCTTATCTAAGCCGATTTTGTCCTGTCCGCGTTTGAAATCGGTAATCAAGTCGGTATCGAACTCACTCAATTGTCCCCAACGGGTGTCGCTGGCAGAAAATGCATAGACATCGCGACCGCTACCACCAGTCAGGGTGTCGAAGCCCTCACCACCAGACAAGACGTCGTTGTTTTCATTGCCCCGAATCACATCGGCACCATCCCCGCCGAACATGGTGTCGTTCCCGTCCCCCCCAAACATCCTGTCTTTCCCCTCACCCCCTTGGACTAGATCTCGACCCCCTCCCCCTCCTAGAGTGTCGTTGCCAGCCTCGCCCCGCAGCACATCACGACCGCTCAGTCCGAAGACTTTATCGTCACCAGCTTGGGCATTAATGACATCGTTGGAGTTATCGCGTCCCTTAGTTCGGTTATCTGTATCGTTTAAAAACGTTGTTGTGTTGCGGCGTGACACCTTTCTCGGGTTCGCTGATTGACCAATGACATCAAAACTATTAGTCACCTCTGACTGTCCGGCAAAAATGATGTTGCCAACCGTATTGGAGTTTTCTAAGTCTTGAAGCTGGAAATTTTTGAGCACCACTCGGGTGCTATCGATGCCATCAAATTGAAGCACCAGATCCCCTCGATCGGTATCGGTATCGATTATCAGGTTTTTCGCGGTCAAACCATCACCAACAAATTTGAGCGTGTCAAGATTGGATAGAGCTTGGGAGCCGGGTTGCTGGCCGGAGCCAAAACCACCGAAATTGACTATCGGGATTGTGCCAGCCCATTTATTGATTTGGATGGTTCTGTTCTCAAAGGTATCGCCACCAGCTTGAGCTTCAAAGGCTCCTATATCGGCTTGCCTACCGGCGACACGTTTGAAATCAACGCCACGTTGGTCGGTAGAGAGGCCGTTAGTTGCCCCCGCATCAATGGCAGGAGACCCCGGTAATAGAGCAATGGTTTCAGTCGTGCCGCCATTGTCCTTGAGTCCGGCAGGGTCGAGTTGGGGGTCAACACGAAAAATGTTGTTGCTGTTGGTGCCGTTAACTTGGCTACCACCCACCTCAATCAGGCTATCGGTAACATTCAGTGTGACGTTATTCCCAGAAGTAGCGATATCAGATAACTTTTCAGCAGAATTTCCAGAAATTAAAGTACTTGAGAGAGTCGCAGTGCTCTTTTGGCCGTTATAAGAACCAATAAAAATGCCACCGCTACGCTTACTAAGCCCCAATCTTTTATTTCGTGGAACGTTTGTATTTCTTACTACTTCATTTCCTGTAATCGTGCACAACAGCACGATTA
>JBCBVA010000121.1:0-11138 GCA_039817825.1 Cyanobacteria bacterium J06642_12
GACGAATACCCGAGCAGTCAGGGTTTAGTAATCGCCACGATTGGCTGTATCAATCGCTTCGCAGGCTACATCAATGGCTGCGGCTTTGTGCTCCCAATCCTCTTGTGCAGATGTTTGCTGCACCGTAGAAGCCAATCGAGCTTGGGTATCCGCGTAGCGATACAACGCAAACAGAATATCTTCTAAATTGTGGTGTTCCAGCAATCCATATAGGCTGGACTGGAGTTTGGAATCGGGCATAAGACAACCCACCGGATGCGAATGTTGAAATCTGTCACGAAATGAGTAATCGCGAGACGAATAGCGTGAAATAGTAAGGATGACTCCTGGTGGCTGGACCGCAGGACTCGGGTTAAACACGTAGCTGGGCTGGACACACCAAAAACTTTGCAATGCACCAATGCTGACACCACCAGCACGACTTTACCGAGTAACGAAGACTCTAGCTGTACGCCTGGCCTAATCGTTAAGCATTGGCTCCTTTTGCAGTAACTTAACAGGCTCTAGACTGTAACGTGCCCCATACTCAATTATTCGAACCATGCGGGCAAACGCTGTCTAGGCAGTTTCAACAACCTGCATCCACTGTAGAGCAAAATGCCTCAACTATTCCTCGGGTGACGCAACGGCTTCTAACTGTGTAGTGCCATGACCAATGTCTCAACTCGAGGCAACTACCCACTGATGAGCGCGACATCGTCTTCCTGCTGCGACTCGGCCCATGCCCGTAACGTCTCCAAAAACGCAAACGCTGCCGGGGTTAGTAAGGCATCTTTCATGACAGCCGCGCCGATTATTCGCTTTAGCTTGACCGGCAAGCTGCAAATCTGGACGCCGGGGGGGATAGGGTCGGCAGCTAAGCGAGGCAAAATGGCCGCTCCCAGGCCTCGCACCACCATCTGGACGCTGGTGCTGTCCTCGCGAAAGCGATAGACCGGGTTCCAGGGTTGCTGGTGGACTTCAAAGTGCTTGCGCAGGATAAAGCTGCAACTGTCGGCTTCAGGCGGAATAATTAACGGATATTGCGCCAACTGCTCCCAGGTCAGATGGGGGGATGTTAATCGGGGAGTAGGGGGCAAGAGCACGACGTACTCGTCCCGCAAAATTTCCCAGATATCAAAGTCTGGAGGACAGGGCATGTAGGTAAACCCGACATCAGCAGTCCCTTCTTTGAGAATGCGATTGACCTCGGGAAAGTCGTGCAGTTCGGTGATCGCCACCGAAATATCGGGATATAACTTCTGAAACTGTGCCATCACTTTGGGCAGTACGTGGGTGGCAACGCTGCGAAATGTCGCGACGCGCACCTGTCCTCCCTGCAATCCTTTGTGCAAGTTGGCGGCTTGCACCAGCTCTCCCACGTCCAGTAAGATGCATCGGGCTTTGGCTACGATGGTTTCGCCTGCTGGAGTCAGGTGGGCTCCGTGACGACCGCGAGACAACAACTGCACGCCTAGCTCGTTTTCCAGAGTGGCGATCGCGTGGCTGACGGCAGATTGAGATACCTCTAGCTGCAGCGCGGCTTCGCTAAAGTTACGACAATCGGTCACGGCTACCAATGCGCGAAGCTGCGACAGTTTAATGCGGTTGAGTTTCAGGCCGCCCATAGTGGCAGTTCTCCCGCATGAAGCATTCAGTTTTGGTTTGGCAGCATCTTAGCGGCAAGCACCGGAGAAACATATGAATTTTTCTCATGCAACCCATTGATAAAAGCGATCGCCCTTAGGTTATATTGCAATCCGCTCTAAGGTCTGGAGTCTGTAGATAGCTCAAAGCCATAGTTACAAGAAAACATACTTAGGCTTAGGGGAACTCTCCATCGTGAGTTGCCGATCGCCGTACAGGCAAAACGCTGCCTCACTTCATTAGAAGGGGGGCAGCGCAAGTTATGCCGCTAAGATGTCTGCCATTTCAAGACTGAAGCAGCTAGATGCGCACCGTGCCGCCGTCGTATAGAGGTACCGTCATGGAGAAGTTTTCGCCGTAGGTTAGCTTCTGCTCTTGCAAAATGCCAATGGCGATTTGTTCGCCCATCCGCAGTGACTCGATATAGTCGGTGAAATAGTGGACTCCAGCCCAGTTTCGACCAATCGAGATATTGGCCGCTAGCTTGTTCAGTTCCCCTTCCACCGTCAGCGGACGGTCAAGGCAGCCGGATGTATCCACCAGTTGGTTACCCCAAGTTTCAGGAGCACCAGAGGTGTCGGCTTCGTAGGCAAGGAAGCTACCATCGTCCTTACGCAATTCGTAACCATGGTCGAAGAACGCTTTCAGGATGGTGACGCAAGCACCGGCTACTGTCGCATGTCCGGCACCGTAGGCGGGGTGCATGGGAGAGCCCTCGGGGAAGGCCATCGGTAACAGATAGGAGAACTGGAATCCGTTATTGGCATCACCGGCGCGATCGGGCAGGGTGCTCTGAACCATGTTGTGAGACGCTACTTCATCTAGAAGGGTCTTGCCCACACCCGGAACGGTTCTGTCTAGTGCCGCCACCAGCTCGGCTACTGCACCAATGTTGTCGGTGCTGCCATTGCGATAGCGAGTTACCCATCCACCAACTGCTTCGGGGCGCAAACGGCGGTGAATATTGAACTTTTGGAAGCGCACGGCTTTTAGGGCTCGGGTCGCCACTTCAGTCACCAAGCTCAAGATGTGAGGGCCGCCGAACTGAGCAAATCCCTGTTGTTTGTCGATGTGGTCGGGGCGTTGGAATGGAATACCCGGATCGAATGGGGCCCCCATCGACAACAGGATCAAGCAAGCGTTGAGATAGGCCTCGTACAGCGCATCGTAGTGGACGTAGGTGGCTAAATCTCGGGGGGTGGCAGCAAAGCGAACCTTGAGAGGATCGTTACCGAAAACGTAGGTTTCCAGTCCTCTCAAGTCGGCACCGTTTTGGGCATCCAGCCACGCTTCCCAAGTGGTCATGTAGTCTTTCTGCGGGTCGGCAACGCGAATCCGCTGGTCGATACGAATCGAGCCATAGGGAATAAACCCGCCTGCAGGACTATTGGGGATGTTGCCCAAGCCGCTATTCCCAACTAGAAGGAACTGCGAGACATAGGGACCCACATCGTCACCGGGAGCAACCCCCCGGAATACTGTTTGCAGATCAAACGGACCGCGCTGGCGGGCATTTTCGGCAGGGGTGAGATTGCCTGGGGCCGAAATCCAGTCGGAATCGTTAAGACGGGCGATCGCCTCGTCCACCCGTTGGGCAGCTCCGGGGGCTTGAGTGGGGGCGGGAATGGTGGGGCAAGGATTGCGCAAGAGCGAGAACGGCACATCCCGCAACAAGGCCATTGAGTACACTTCAATCGCCTCTGTGGCCAGTTCTGCACTGCCCAGTGTAGGAGCCGGAGGCATGTTGACAGCTTGGGCATCGGGGCCTTGCAAATCAAAGGTTAATCCAGCTCCCTGGCTTTCCCATGCTCGTGCCGAGACACTGTTGGTTTGAGCTATTTGCGATTGCCATGTGGGGTTCGCGACGCCATCTTGACCGGGAGGTCCCAGTGGAGTGTCGCGGAAGTCTTGCGGGGCCCCGGAGTCGATGCCGCGCACAAACTGCTGGTAGTCATCCGCAGAGGTAATAATTCCTGTGGTGACGTCGTGGGGCAGACCTTTGGTGAAATTTGCAATATGAGATGGGGTATTCAATTGTCCGCCGGTGGCGGTTTCAGTATCGATTCGGTATTGAACTTCTTCGCCATTATTGACGTGGGGGGGATGCTCTCTTTGAAAGGCCAGGTCTGCAGCGTCAATGCGAATTTGACGGGCGCTCTGTCTGCGGTCGCTATTCATAGACGATCTCCGGAATGAACGTCGCTCTCCTATAGAGAACGCGATAGTGTGATGTCTGAAGAGTAGAGAAAATAGTTCGCTAGATTGGCGATCGCGATCGGAGGTTTAGTGCGATCGAAATCACCGACAACATCGAGATATAAAATCAGGTTTTAAATCAAATAAAGAGCTCTATTTTTATACCTTTAATGATGCTTCGCACACTGAAAGAGCGTGCGATTTTCTCAGAAGCCTGTAGATGGTAGCCACTGTTCCATAGCTCTTAAAATGAGAGGTGTATGCAATTTTTTTCGTCTGATTTCTGCGGTATTCCGTGGCGATCGATTGACTGGCATATGGCCGATTTAATCGACGCGTCTACTTCAGAATTCTGCAAGACCATCTGGGGAACTTGTTTTCTTACGTTCGTTGAGTAGAGATAGGGGCCGACTCTATGCGCAGTATCATCTTTCATCTGGCATTTCCCGTTGCGGACATTCCCCAAACCAAGCAGTTTTACGGTGAAGGACTGGGCTGTCAGGTGGGTCGAGAAACCTCAGCCTCTGTCATTCTCAACCTGTATGGCAATCAGTTGGTGGCTCATGTTACCCACCAGCCGTTGGCGATTCAGCAGGGGATCTATCCCCGTCATTTTGGATTGGTGTTTACCGAGCTTGGGGAATGGGAGTCGTTACGCGATCGCTGCCAAACCCACCAGCTTGAATTCTTTCAGCAACCGAAGCAGCGCTTTGTGGGAGACATCACCGAACATTACACGTTCTTCCTGTCTGACCCGTTTCACAACTTGCTGGAGTTCAAACACTACATCCATTTTGAGAGCGTATTCGGGGCGAGGGAGTTTGGGTTAGTGGGCGATCGCATCTAAGCGGCCCATCAAGAGTTGACTAATTCAGACCATCCCGCGCCAATAATGCACTACCGTAGGCAGCTTCAGCTTGCGGCGAAGGGGCGACCGGAACCCCCAAGTTGCGGGCTCGGATGGCAGTCCATACCTGATTCTGGGCTCCTCCCCCTGCGGTCAGCACTTGGGTCACTGCCGGGGCTCCTAGGGTGGCAAGGAGCCGATATCCTCGCGCTTCAATGGCGGCCATTCCCTCCAAGAGACCGTGCAAAAACTCGGCATCGCAATCAGGACGTGGAGTTAGTTTGGGGAGAAACTCGGGGTCGTTGATGGGAAAGCGTTCTCCCGGTTCGAGTAAGGGGTAGTAATGTAATGGGCTAGCGATCGCGGGGTCGATGCGATCGCTCAGTATCCTCAGCTCTTCATCGGTAAAAAAGTGTTTTAGGACTGCACCCCCCGTATTCGAAGCCCCGCCCACGAGCCAGCTCTCGCCCAATCTGTGGCTGTAAATTCCGCGCTCGTTATCATCCACGCGACAGGCACTCAACAGCTTAATGGCTAATGAAGACCCCAGTGAGGTGACCGCCTGACCGAACTGACGTGCTCCACTGGCGAAAAAGGCTGCAATGCTGTCGGTGGTGCCACTGTTGATGACACAACTTTCTGGAAATCCGTAGCATTCGGCGATGTCGGGACGAATCGTGGCGACTGGGGTGCCGGGAGGCAAGACCGTGGGGAGATAGTCCCCAATTACGCACTTTTGTACGTCCAGCGATCGCACCCAGTCCGGCCAGCACAAGTCGCCTACGTCATATCCCAGTTTGAGGCAGTTGTGATAATCGCTCACCCCTAATTGGCCGTGCAGCAAAAATCCCAGCCAATCTGCTTGGCACAGCCCGTAGCCCTTCTCATCTAACCCAGCCCGAGCTAACAGCCAGCAGAGCTTCACCAACCCAGATGTGGCTCCCAACGTGATGTGGTCGGCAGGGGCACATTGCTTAAGACGCGGCAGCCAGTCCCGTGCCTGTGGGTCGTTGTACATCAGTGGAGGTAAGACGGGTTGGCCATTGCTGTCACACAGCAGTGTTGTGGATGATGTGCCGTCAATCGCGATCGCCTGCAACCGTTGGCGACAGTTGAGTGGTAGGCGATCGAGCAGAGTCCACAGGGTGGATTGCCAATCAAACGCGACATTAGTTGAAGCGGGATCTGGATACGCACAGCGGGCCTGAGCCTGTATGCGACCGTTGGGGTCAATCGCGATCGCCCGTGCCCCAGAAGTGCCAAAGTCTAAGCCAAGAAATAGCTCCACATCGGTAATCCCCGTAGTGCTTGTATAAAAAATACTTGCGTGAATTTGCGGATTTTTTCCAGTCGGGACTGGTGGTGAGCGGAAAACACTGAGAAGAACGGATGGCTGCAACGGCCTCGAGATGTTGCGAAAGCCTTCTGCGGTGGGGCAACCGTTGCTTTACCTGCTAACGGTGCTATTGAATCTCAAACATGGAGACACCGCAGGGATCTGGCCGTTGTTTTCAACGTAGGGTCGGTCATACTAGGGCTGCTTTGGCTTGGCCAACGTGGGCAGGCTGTTGCCTTCGCCCGCTACATCCATGGCTCTCCTTCATTCTGACTGCGATCTCTATGGCTACCATCAACGGAACCTCCGGCTCAGACGTTCTTAATGGCACGACAAATAATGATTTTATTAGAGGGTTTGGAGCCAGCGACACCATTACCGGACTAGGTGGAAACGATAGAGCACTGGGGGGCGGTGGTGCCGATTTTTTACGGGGTAGCTTTGGGTTAGACACTCTTGAGGGAGGCAGTGGTAACGACACCCTAAATGGCAATCAGGGTCGCGATCGCCTATTTGGCAACGGTAATAACGACCTGCTGATTGGCGGCGGCGGCAATGACACCCTGAATGGCGGCGGCGGGAGTGACGTTCTCCGGGGTGGGTTTGGTGACGATACGCTGACTGGGGGAGGGGGGCGAGATCGTTTCTTAATCGGCTCCAGCCAAGGGGTTGAAACCATCACCGACTTTGAAGATGGCACTGACCAGCTTCGCCTGCTGCGAGGGAACACACTGGACGAGCTTAGTTTTTTGGATCTCGAACTGCGGGCATCTGGTACGTCTACACGAATTTTTCTGGATAGACCGGGTAGCCAGCGGGATGGGGATTTGCTGGCGATCGTCAAAAATATCGCCCCCAACCAAATCACCGCAGATGATATTTTCTCTCTCAACGATCCGCCGATTGCAGTCAATGATGTCTTCAACGGCAATGAAGATTCGCCCATTAATGGCAATGTGCTGGCGGATAACGGGTCGGGGGTCGACAGCGATCTGGATGACAATCCGTTAGAAATTGCGGCAGTGAATGGTAGTACATCTGCAGTGGGCAATGCTACGGCGATCGCCTCCGGTGCCCTGGTCACCCTGAATAGCGACGGAACGTTCACTTACGATCCTGACGGTGCGTTTGATGAGCTAGATAGTGGAGCCACCGCTACCGACACCTTCACCTATACCCTCAGCAATGGTCAGGGGGGGCTCGATACCGCCACCGTGACACTCAACCTGACGGGTGTGAACGATTCCCCCACGGTCACCACCAACACCGGGGCTACGGTGGATGAAGGGGGGACGAATATTCTGCGCCGCGGCCGCCTGGAGGCAACTGATCCTGATGATGGTACCCCTGGCCTGACCTTCACCATCACAAGTCCCACCAGCAATGGACGGATAGAACTGGTTGCCGATCCTGGCAACAGCATCACTAGCTTTACTCAAGCGGACATCAATGGCGGACGGGTGCAGTACGTCCACGATGGCAGCGAAACCGCTAGCGACAGCTTTGACTTCAGCGTTGCCGATCAGGGAGAAGACGGTGCCACTGCCGATACCGGTACCTTCACCTTCACTATTACTCCCATCAACGATCCACCCGAGGCGATGGATGACACTGCATCTACGCTGGAAGACACCCAAGTCGCCATTGATGTTCTGGACAACGATTTGGACGTGGAGGGAGACACCATCTCTATCGAGAGTTTCACCCAGCCCAGCAACGGTACCCTCCAAGATAATGGCCGAGGCACTTTGGACTACACTCCCAATCTCGACTTCACAGGCAGCGATTCCTTCACCTACACCATCACCGACGGCAACGGTGGAAGCGACACGGCTACCGTCAATATCACTGTTAATCGACTCGAACTCTAGATAGCCGATCGATCGCCATGCAGACTACGATCTTTAACTTCACCGGACGACCAGTTTCACAGACGTAGAACAGTGCCGTCGTCCGTTACAAATGCTCTCACCAGGGGATCGATCCGAATCCCCACGGTGAGCATAGCGATCGCAAGCCCAGCGGTCACTAGATGAACTGCATCGAAGATTTTCCTCACTTGCTGGTTGGGCAATCCTGCGAGATCGCGATCGCCCGCTTCCCAGGAATACCGGCGTCCACGCCTGGGCACAGCACTTACTCCGTTATTCGGTAGTACATGTATAAAAATATAGCTTGTGTGGAAGTACGGAAATTGATGGCACTAGAACAAGTACCTATGCGGTAAACACAGAGCTTGCTTGGATACGGCAACGCACTCGAAATGCAATGTAAAGTCCTACCTTGCAAGAGAAAAATCAGTTCTTATCTACCGAGCGAACCCTGAAATTTGAGCGCACGAGTAGCAGGTCTATCCAGCGCTCACTTTCCAGATTGGGATGGTCATACTAAAGCTGCTTTCAAGTGGCTGATGCTGGCGAGTGCTCGCATTGACTCGCCACATTCATGGCGTTCCCAATATTTGGCATCTATCAATATGGCTACCATCAACGGAACCTCTGGCTCAGATGTTCTTAATGGCACGGCAGATAACGACATCATCAATGGCTTTGGAGCTAGCGACACCATTAGCGGGCTGGGGGGGAATGACAGGGGACTGGGGGGCGGGGGTGCCGATTTTATTCAGGGCAGCTTTGGGCTGGATACCTTAGGAGGGGGGAGCGGTAACGACACTCTGAATGGAAAGAAGGGACGCGATCGCATCTTTGGCAATAGCAACAACGACCTGCTGATTGGCGGTGGCGGAGATGACACCCTAAATGGCGGCGGCGGGAGTGACACGCTTCGAGGTGGATTTGGCGATGATTCACTGACCGGAGGGTCAGGTCGAGATCGCTTCTTAATCGGTTCCAGCCAAGGGATTGAAACCATCACTGATTTTGAAGATGGCATCGACCAACTTCGCCTGCTGCAAGGGGAACGACTGGACGGGATTAGTTTTTCGGATCTCGAACTAAGAGAATCCGGCACCTCCACCCGGATTTTTCTGGATAGACCGGGTAGTCAGCGGGATGGAGATTTGCTGGCGATCGTCAAAAATATCGCCCCTAACCAAATTACTGAAGATGATATTTTTGTTCCCAACGAGCCGCCAGTCGCGGCCAACGACAGCTTCAGCGGCGCTCAAGAGGCCGCAATTGGTGGCAACGTACTGGCGGATAACGGGTCGGGGGCCGACAGCGATCCCGATGGCAATCCGTTAGCGATCGTGGCACTCAATGGTAGTGCCTCTGCAGTAGGTAACACGACAGTGATCGCCTCCGGTGCCTTCGTTACCCTCAACAGCAACGGCACCTTTTTCTACACCTCCGACGGCGCGTTTGCCGCACTCAAATCTGGAGAAACCGGCAGCGATTCATTCACCTACACCGTCAGCGATGGCAAAGGGGGTATGGATACCGCCACCGTGACCGTAAATCTGACTGGCGTGAACAATTCCCCCACCGTCACCACCAACACCGGAGCCACGGCGGATGAGGGGGGCACCAGTATTTTCCGCCGCGCCCGCCTGGAGGGTACCGACCCTGACAATGGCAGCGCTGGCCTGACCTTCACCATCACCAGTGCCACCAGCAATGGCCGCATAGAGCTAAATACCGATCCTGGCACCAGCATCACGAGCTTTACTCAAGCAGATATCAATAACGGGCGAGTTCAGTACGTCCACGATGGCAGCGAAACCACTAGCGACAGCTTCGACTTCAGCCTTGCTGATGGCGGACAAGATGGGGCCAAGACCGATACCGGCACTTTTTCTTTTACCATCAACCCGGTCAACGATCCTCCTGTTGCCGTGGATGACGAGCTTGCAACCAATGAAGATACGACCTTAAATGGCAACCTATTTGCCGCCAACCCTACCACCGCTGACAGCGACCCAGATAATGCATCGTTCACGGTGACACAGGTAAATGGCAATGCCGCCAGTGTCGGAAGCCCAATTGCTCTAGGTTCCGGTGCCCAGCTCACCGTCAACAGCAACGGCTCCTTCACCTACAATCCCAACGGCCAGTTCGAAAACCTAGCAGACGGCACCAGCACCACTGATTCCTTTACCTATCAGATTGGGGATGGTGATGGCGGCTTTAGCTCCGCCACAGCCACCGTGGCGATCGTGGGTATGAATGATGCTCCTGTCGCAATCAACGATGCTTTCACTACCGACGAAGACACTGCCTTAACTACAGGCAACGTCCTGTCCGCCAATCCCACAACGGCGGATAGCGATATCGATGATGGCGATACGTTCACCGTCACTCAGGTGAATGGCAGCGCTGAAGACGTTGGCAATCTCATTACCCTCAGCTCGGGGGCTCAGCTCACCCTCAATGCCAACGGCACTTTTAACTACGACCCCAAGGGTGCTTTTGAAACCATTACGACGAACGCCACCGATAGCTTCACCTATCAAATTGGGGATGGGAACGGCGGCTTCGATACGGCAACTGCCACAATCACCGTCACCCCCGTCAACGATCTACCGACTGCCGTCGATGATGTCTTTAACACCGATCAACATACGACCCTAAATGACGATCTATTTGCCGCCAATCCCACCACCCCTGACAGCGATCCGGAGACACCCCGTCTTTCCTTGCGCATCACCCAGGTAAATGGCAGTGCCGCCAACGTAGACAGCGCGGTTACTCTGGCCTCAGGTGCTCAACTCATCGTCAACAATGACGGCACCTTTAGCTACAATCCCAACGGCCAGTTCGACAACCTTGCGGGCGGCACCAGCGCCACCGACTCCTTTACCTACCAAATTGGTGACGGGAACGGCGGCTTTGACTCTGCTACAGCCACCGTAACGATCGCGGGTACGAATGACGCCCCTGTTGCAGTGAATGATGCCTTCACCACCGACGAGGACACTGCATTGACGACAGGCGATGTCCTGTCTGCCAATCCCACCACCACCGATAGCGATATTGACGATGGCGATACGTTCACTGTCACTCAGGTCAATGGCAGTGCTGGCAACGTTGGCAATCTCATCAACCTCAGCTCTGGTGCTCAGCTCACCCTCAATAGCAACGGCACCTTTGCTTACGATCCCAGCGGTGCATTTGATGGCATCACCTCCAACACCATGTTCCCGTCACCGATTTGATAGGTGAAGGTATCGATGGT
>JBCBVA010000122.1:0-11121 GCA_039817825.1 Cyanobacteria bacterium J06642_12
ATCAATCGTGCCAACCTGGGTATGGAAGTCATGCACGAGCGTAATGCTCACAACTTCCCCTTGGACTTGGCTGCTGGCGATGCTACCCCTGTAGCTCTGACCGCTCCTGCAATTGATGCTTAATTCCTGAGCTTCTACTAGCTTTTTAAAAGTAGAGCGCCCTCGCTGTCGAGGGCGCTTTTTGCGTGAATTGCTGCTGCAACAGAGGGCTCAAATTGATATCTCGCTTAGTTTTATCTGGGTTCGATAATCCTCAGCAAAACGCTGGCAAACTGACCTTAATCTTCGGTGCCAAATGCGCGATCGCCCGCATCTCCCAAGCCGGGCACGATAAATCCTTGCTCATTTAGATGCTCGTCAATTGTTGCCGTATAAATCTGCAAACTGGGGTAGGTCTCGCCAATGCGCTTGAGGGCTGGGGCAGAGGCAATAATTGACAAGATTCTGACCAGGCTTATGTCTGCGCCGCGCTGCTCTAGTTCTTGCAGCGTCTGAACAATGGTGCCCCCTGTGGCCAACATGGGTTCTAAGATGGCAACCCTGGTGTTGGCTGCAAAGGTATCGGGAAGTCGATTGAGATAACAGCTCGACTCAAGTGTGGTTTCATCGCGCTTAAATCCTAGGTGGTACACTCTGCTATTCGACAAAATGGCCTGACATTTATCCACCATCGCCAGACCCGCTCTCAAAACCGGAACAATGGCTATTGGTTGACTAACATCAATAATTTCAGCATCGCAAGGGGTCAGGGGAGTTTGCACCTGCACCAACTGAGTCGGCAACCATTCGCGGGCTGCTTCGTAGGTCAACCAATGGCTCAGTTCGCCAATTGCCGTGCGGAACAGCGGCATTGGGGAGTCGGCATCCCGAACGATCGCCAACCAATGCTTGATGGAAGGATGGGGAGGAACGTACACCCTCAGCTGTAAATTTGCCATGCCAGACTCTAGATACGAACTTATCGAATACTGGCAATCCTATCGTGGCAACCCGTCTGTTTCGATGGGTGCTGGACAGCAATGGAAATAAGTTCCTCAAAATAAGTACGTCAGTGGAGTCAACGCGAGCTGCAACACGAGATTGCACAGTCAGAATGAGCGTTGGTACAGGCCAATCCCGAGGCTTTCCTTAACGGGAAATCGTGTATCACCAGCCTTGCTGTCTCTATTCCAGAACTGCCAATAGGGGTTAGGTGCGCCTGTAAGTCGCTTGTTTTCAAGGTTAAGAATGCAGTGATAAGAGAATGTACTTGTCGTCTGAAAGCCCGATGGGCTATGTCTTTGCTGAAGGAAGAATTCGGTGGAATGATATGATGCACCCATCTCTTGACGAGGACTATCAAGCATGGCAAATGCACCGGTCTCACCAGCGGTGTTAGTTATCTTAGATGGCTGGGGATTCAGTACATCAGAAGATGGCAATGCGATTGTGAACGCCAGCACTCCCGTCATGGATAGCCTTTGGGCAACCTATCCCCATACGCTAGTGGCCACGTCTGGTAAGCGAGTCGGATTGCCGGATGGACAGATGGGCAACTCGGAAGTGGGGCACTTGACCATCGGGTCGGGTCGGGTCGTGCCTCAAGAGCTAGTGAGAATTTCAGACTTAGCTGCAGCAGGAAGACTGGGAGAACGCGAACCGATCGCGCAACTGTGTCAGGGAGTTAAAGAGCGAGGAACAAAACTGCACCTAGTCGGTTTGTGTTCTGACGGTGGGGTTCACTCTCACATCGATCATTTGCTGGCCCTCATCGATGTGGCTTGCAAATGGGGATTGCATCCTTACGTTCATGCGATTACGGATGGCCGAGATACCACTCCTAAAAGTGGGATCGCCTACCTAGCTAAGCTGCAAGAGAAGCTTGATGATGCGGGCGGTACGCTAGTAACCCTAGCGGGTCGCTATTATGCGATGGATCGAGACCGCCGCTGGGATCGCACTGAAAAAATGTATCGGGCGATGACGGAGCCCGACGGTGGTGTTTCCCAATCTGCTGTCGAATACTTAGAGGCGTCCTACGACCGAGAGATCTACGATGAATTTATCGAGCCCACTCGACTGGCAGACGGAATTGTCGAGCCTGGGGATGGTCTACTGTGCTTTAACTTCAGACCCGATCGCTCCCGTCAGCTGATCAATGCATTGGTCACGCCAGAATTCTCCGAATTTGAACGTCAGGCAATTGACTCGCTGCAAGTAGTCACTATGACTCAGTATGAAGCTGGGTTGCCAGTTGAAGTGGCGTTCTCGCCTCAGAACTTAGACAACATTTTGGGACAGGTGATTAGCGAAGCTGGTCTCAAGCAATTGCGCATTGCAGAGACTGAGAAATACGCCCACGTTACCTATTTCTTTAATGGTGGCATCGAACAGCCGTTTGAGGGAGAAGACCGAGAACTCATTCTCAGCCCTTCTGTTTCTACCTACGACCAACAGCCAGAAATGTCGGCAGAGGAAGTGACCGATAACGCGATCGCGGCCATCTCGCGCCGGGAGTATTCGTTGGTTGTTCTGAACTATGCCAACCCTGACATGGTGGGTCACACCGGCAACTACGAGGCCACCGTGAAGGCAATTGAGACAGTCGATACCTGTTTGGGCCGGTTGCTATCAGCCACGATTACTGTTGGGGGAACGGCACTCATTCTGGCGGATCACGGCAACGCCGAAGTGATGTGGGATGATAGCGGTCGTCCGTGGACGGCTCATACCAGTAACCCTGTGCCGTTGATGCTGGTGGAAGGAGAAGGGCTCAAGTTAGAAGGACGTGGCAACGATGTGGGCTTGCGGGATGATGGCAGCCTAGCCGATGTGGCGCCGACTATTTTGGAAATTCTAGGCGTCGAACAACCGGCAGAAATGACCGGACAATCCCTGTTGCTACCTGCCGATTACACGGTTCGCCAAAACCGCACCCCGGTTCACTTGAATCTGTAGTGTGAAATCTATCGCGTGAAATCTATCGTCTGACAGTGTTCCCGTTGAATGGGGTTGCTTCTGGAAACGAGTTTCTGTACGTCTCCAGAAGGGCTTTCAATACAGCCCCGTGTTAGCCAAAAGTTTTGACAGCGTCTCGATAAAACTCGAGCCGAATTGACTGGCCAGAGTTCCGCACACCAGCACGAAAAAGGCTGCGATACCAATATGGAGTGAATCGAACGGTATCGACGTAACAGAATAGGGAACTGCAATCATAATTGCGCCTACAGTCGCTCCCCCCAGGAATTGGTAAAGCTGGGTCGTAACCGATCGATCGGGAGTCTTATTGGAATTCATGTCTCGGATACTCCATTGTGGTCCGAAGAGCCGATATAGCAGTGGCTACACTACTGCGGACATTTCAGCTGTGTCCCTGACGAAGCATAGAAACCTTTGTCCTAACTGAAATGGAAAACACCATACTCTCCATTCGAGAAAGTTCATTCGCTGATATCGATTCTGGCGTAGCAGACAGCGATCTGCCCAGCGTATATCCGTGATGTTTTATGAGATGAGTCTCTACAGCGATCGGCAATCCGCTATGGAGGCTTCCATTCCGTTTTTCCCTGCCGAAGAGCCATCCAGATGCGTCGTCGGCGATCAACTCGCAAGCATAGCTCGGTGGTTACTGGGCAACGGCTCCTAGCTCCATTAAGGTTTGCTTGCAGGCATCGGTAATGCCGCGCACCCCCGAAATATTCATGCCTTCGTAGGGTCTAGCAGACTTCAGTACCTGGATACAGCCACCGGTACTCGTATCCCACAATCGAATGGTCTCGTCTTGGCTGCCGCTGGCGAGCATTTCACCCTGAGGGCTAAAGGCCACCGACCACGCAATATTGGTATGGCCGTTGAGAACGTGCAGGCACTGGCCGGAGTGAACCTCCCAAATCCGCACCGTCCGATCGCTACTGCTGCTGGCCAGCAGCTCTCCTGAGGGGCTGAAGGCGATCGACCATACGCGGCTGGAATGGCCCTTGAGCGTTTTACGACACGTCCGCTTGCGAGCGTCCCATAGCTTGATGGTGGAATCACCACTTCCTGTGGCTAGGGTTTTGCCATCCGGACTGAAGGCCACCGTCCACACCCAATTGTCGTGACCGCTGAGGGTATCCAGACAGGTTCCGGACTGGATGTCCCACACCTTCGCGGTGGTATCGTAGCTGGCGCTGGCCAGGGTTTTGCCATCCGGACTGAAGGCAATTTCGCACACCCAACTGCTGTGTTGGTCGAGCACCATTTGGCAGGTGCCTGTATCCAACGACCACACCCGCACGGTGCCATCTTCGCTGGCGCTGGCCAGGGTGCGTCCGTCAGGGCTAAACGCCACCGACCAGATGCGGCTGGTGTGCCCCTGCAACGCTTGTAGGCACTGGCTGCTGCTGGCGTCCCAGATGCGGATAATGGCCGAGCTATTGGCACTTGCCAACCATCGACCGTCCGGACTGAACGCCACCGATGACACCCAACTTCCCGACGACTCGCGCAGAGTATGTTGGCAGGAATCGGGCGTTTGGTATGGCTCGAAACTGACCGACCACAGGCGAACAGCGCGATCGTCATGGCTGCTCGCCAGAGTTTTGCCGTCAGGAGCAAATGCCACCGACCAGACTCGACTGGTATACCCCTGCAAGGTTTTCTGACAGAATCCACTGCTGACTGTCCACAGCCGGACTGTATGGTCGCCGCTGCCACTCACTAGCAATTGTCCGTCAGGGCTGAAGGCGATCGCCCGCACCCAATTAGAGTGACCGCGCAAGGTTTTCAGGCATTGACCGCTATCGATATCCCAAACTTTGATCGTATGGTCTTCGCTGCCGCTGGCAATCACATTCCCCAATGGACTGATGGCCAGCGAGCGCACCCAATTCGCGTGACCTTCAAGGACGTGCAAGCAGTCTCCAGTGGAGACATCCCACACCCTGACCGTGCGATCGCTACAGCTACTTGCCAGTCGCTGTCCGTCAGGGGTAAAGGCAATCGCCCAAATGCGATCGATGCTGTGCCCTTCCAAGCTACGCAGCCGGGTTTGTGCAGACACATCCCAGAGCACAATTGCACTGGCATCTCCAGCACAGGCCAACATCGCACCGTCAGGACTAAACGCAATGCTGCGAATCCACTGGCACTGGCCGTTCAATTCCGCCACACAGGTTTCAGTGGTGATGTCCCATAAATTGACACTGCCATCCTCGCAGCCGCAGGCCAGGGTCTGACCGTCTGGGCTGAAGGCAACCGCCCATATTTGACTGCACTGACCGTTCAGCACAGCCGTTTGATGCTGACGTTCCACGTTCCACAACGCCACTGTGCCATCTTCGCTGCCGCTGGCCAGTGTGGTGCCGTCCGGACTAAAGGCAAGCGACCAAATCCAACCATCGTGCCCGCTCAATGTCCCCAGCTTTTGCCCGAGACCGGCGGGGCTATGCTCTGTCTTCCCTGCCCACAGGTGGATTCCTCCATTGGCTCCAGCGGTGGCGAACAAGTTGCCATCGGGACTGTATGCGATGGTCAACGTTAGGCCCAGCAGTTCGGTAAATAGCGAGTCAGATAAATCGGCATGAGAGAAGTTGACACCATGCAGGTCGATGTCTCGCAAGTTGGCCTGCCAAACGGTGAGATGGGAGAAATCGTAACCCGTCAGTGGACGCTGCAAGTGCTTCAGCAGGGCGATCGCGTTGCTGCAGACATAGCCCGTTTGATTGGCTTGCCGATCGCGAGCTTTGGGATACTGGCCAGAGGCGAATACTCCGCTGGGGGCACCCGAGACTTCAGGTAGTGGAACAGGGGCCGAATCCACGCTCGCTCGTACATCATCTAGCACCGGCCGTAAGTGAACTTCGAGCGCTTTCGCAGATCCCAAACGCTCCAATAGACGAGCCGAAATCGGAGCCAGAATCATTGCTACCTGGCGATCGCGAATGTAGTCGTTTGCTTGGGCTTTGACTAATGCGTGAGTGCAAAACAATTCGGCCCGTTGGTCGAGGATTTCCTCGCACACCTGCTCGACTACATAGCGCGTGACGAACTCCATCAACACTGGCTGCTGGGTGAATCGCCCCTCATTTGCTTCTACTAGCGAGCGCCGTTGCAGCGAGACCAACGCTTGCATTAACTCACTGGTGGAGCGATGGCACAAGCAATCGGTATCTAACTCAGCGAGAGTGATGGGCTCGCGGGCGATCGCCAACCAAATCATCACGGCTTTTTCCAGGGGGGGCAGTCGCTGAAACTGCTGTTGCAACAGCGTGTTGATGTCGTCGAATAGGACGTTCTCCCGCTCCTCCAGTTGCAGAAACTGGGTCAAGCTACCGGCAAAAAAATCTCGAATTGTAGCAGCAGCTAACTGGAGAGCCAGGGGATTGCCGCCGAATCGGTTGGTGAACTGATGCCAGTCTTGCTCCGTTCCCGAAAATGTCCCTTTGGTGTTGCAGATGGTGCGGCTATCGGAGGAGGACACCCCCAACACATGAATACTGCGCACCGGACACCCATCCCCGTCCCTCAGCACCAAGCCGCTGGGGGGTTCGCGTGACGTGAGTAATGCGCAGCTTTGGTGCTCTGTTTCCCAAATGGCGCGAAACAGCTGACCGTATCCTTCGTATTGGGGTTGGTATCCCCCCGAGCGATCGCCCCCCTGCAAAATGGACTCCACATTGTCCAGAACCAACAAGCAGCGAGAGTCACGCAGGTATCCAATCAGCTGACGAATTTTGCCATCCATCCGCTCGGCAATGTCCTCAACATGCTGGCGGCTCAGCACCTGAATCAAATCGGCGAGCATTTCCCCCACGGGGGGGGCATTGCGCAAACTGCGCCATACCAAACTGGAAAACTGGGGGTGTACCGTATGGGCCAGTTTTGCAGCCAGTGTCGTTTTTCCCATCCCCCCCATGCCCAGCAGGGCAACCGACCGGCATCGGTCCGTCACAATCCACCGAGTCAGGGTGTCGAGTTCCAGCGATCGCCCGCAGAATGCCGACACGGCGGGGGCATCTCCCCAATCCACCACTCCAGAGGCGGAGGATGTATGACTATTTTCGTTCAAATAGAGAGACGCGATGCTCTCGGTTACCGGAATAAAGTTTGCCGGCATGGGGGCGGCTAGAGCGGCAAAGTTCACTGGAGAGGCAGCCGTTCGAACTGACGACGACAGTTGCTTCTCTAACGCTGTCACCTCCAGCAGTTCGGTGGGGCGATCGCCAATAGCAGAGTCTTCCTGAGCGACAGTTTCCCAATCCACCTCAACGGCGGAGCAGATGGCAATAAACGCTTCGCGGCGAATGGGCTGTTGGGCCCAGAATCGATTCAGAGTGGCGCGGGAGGTGAATGCTTTGCGGCACCAGGTTTCAGCCGTTTTATTCCAATGCTTGCGACGCCTGGCGCGATCGATCCGTTCCAATCCCGCCTCAGATGCTTGTACTGAATCCGCCATGGTGTCGCTATTGATGCTCCCGTAGCTATAGCGTTTTTCATTTCAGTTAGGACACTCAACTCTAGAGGTAGATAGGGTGCATCATCGCTGAAATGTCCGCAGTGATATGCTCACTGCTCTATCGCTCGTTCTGACAAGATGGCAAGCCACTATCTACTTTTGATAATGAATGCGAATCCAGTAATACCTCAAATCCCGTTGCTAAATTGTAACAACCACAGTTGGCTGGAAGCGCTCGCTTGCACCGCCATTTTACTGAGCCTGTCAATCAGCTATTGCAACCGATAAACCCCAACCCCTCCTAGTTCCAGGTCCCGATTTGCGATCGCAGAGCAGAGACGTGCTTACACTCTGACACTGGACGGTGGAGCGGCAGACTGCCGCAAGAAGTACTCCACCGATTCTTCGACTTCGCGAGGATAGATGATGCGGGGAATAGGAACGGTTTGAGTCAGGGAATGGACGAGGGGAGAGAGCTCGGCGATTTCGCGATAGCCGCTGTCTCCTTTAAGGTGAATGCCTTCGTGGTAAAGGGTATATCCGCGGGCGTGGGCGGAGTGGAGACCGATGTAGCTGGCGGGGTCTAGGTTGAGACGATGGAGTTCGGATTCGAGTGTGGCCCAGAGTTCTTTTTGCTGTTGTAGGGGGAGGTGGGCAATGCTGCGGGCTTTAAAGAGGTCGCGATCGAGATAGCGACGGGCTAAATCGGAGAGCACCGGATCGGGACGATCGGCCCAAAACCGAATCGGGTACTGGAACATAGTGTCGTCAGCATCCAGATAGGTCTTGAGGGGCAGCTCGTCTACCGGGCCTTCTAGCCAAGCGGACAGGATGCGATCGCAGTGCAATTCCCCTGCTTCCCACAGGCGTCTAGCCCGCAGGAACAGCCGTTCCATCACAAATCGGGCGGCAATGCTTTTGGGATGGTGGTACACCTGCGTGTACATGAAATAGCGCACTACCAGGTAATGCTCGATCGCCCCCAATCCCTTGCGTTCGGGAATCATCAATCGCTGTTTGCCGGGGTCGTAGTCCAGCACGGTGACGATGCGATCGAGGTCGAGGCGTCCGTATTGGGCTCCGGTGTAGTGGCTGTCTCGTAGGAGGTAATCGAGCCGATCGCAGTCCAGTTGGCTGGAGATCAGTTGGGCGATGAGCGGGATGGGAAATTCGTGGCGGTAGACCTGCAGTAGTTGCTGCGGTAGGTCTGGGTTGTAAATCTCGAATAGACGGGAAATGTGCGGATCTTCGGTGACGATGCGTCCCGTCCACAATTCGTGGTGACTGCCGAAGATTT
The DNA here is from genome assembly GCA_039817825.1 of Cyanobacteria bacterium J06642_12. Classification (GTDB taxonomy): domain Bacteria; phylum Cyanobacteriota; class Cyanobacteriia; order Thermostichales; family PCC-7336; genus PCC-7336. Next base: position 8,712 of record JBCBVA010000122.1, read on the forward strand.
CTTCGCCCGCGTGGCTGAAGGGGCTGTGGCCGATGTCGTGCAGCAGGGCGGCTACCAGCACCAGGGGGCGGTAGGGGCGCAGTTCTGGGTAGTGACAAGCAATAGAGTCAAAGACTCGTCGGGCAACGTATAGAGCTCCCACAGAGTGGGTGAAGCGGGAGCCTTCGGCACCGTGAAATGTTAGCGAGGCGGTGTCGAGCTGGCGAATGCGTCGCAATCGTTGGAAAGCGGGGGTGTCGATGAGGCGAATCAGCAGGGCTTCGGTGGGGTCGCTGCCATCCAGTTGAATCGCCCCATGTAGGGGGTCGTGGTAGGTTCTCGACTTACAGAATCTGAGTATCATCGCTTGTCCCCCCGAGGTGTCGAATCGGGGTGTCGAGCTGCGCTCAAACGTCCAGGATCTCAGCCAGAACCCCTCGCTTAAACCCTACTCGCTTAGGCTAGAAGGCGCTGCAAATCGGGCTTTTCTTCGGGAATAATCGCGCCTTTGACGGGACATACCTGCAGGCAGATTCCGCAGTCGATACAGGTGTCGAAGTCAATCCAGAAGTAGTCGGTGCCTTTGGCGTTTTTGGTGTCGGCGGGATGGATGCAGGCGACGGGACAAGCTTCAACGCAATCGGAAACTCCCTCGCAAATGTCCGTGACGATAGTGTGTGGCATCGGTTTCCCCTGCAGGTTTGGTCAATGGTGCAGCGATCGCCATCTGCCGGCGTTGCTTATGAATGATCTTGGGTTCGCTGCTTTCTATTACAGATCGTAAACGAGAAGCTGTCGCGTGCGATCGCATCTCGGCGATTCAATCTGGGGTGAGATCGCCCGATCTCCAGTTATTTCGCCGGTTTTAAGCCCGTTTATATTCTGGGGAACCCTGTGTATACCTTTTCGCCTTTCGGCGAATAGACTAGAGTGAATGTAACGGAACGTTAATGTCACGGCGGCATTAGTTTGACAGCAACCTCTCCCCCACCTGAAACGCTACGCTCGATTGCTCCCTCTGGTTGGTGGCAGTTGGATTGTGTGTGGGAGGCGAAAACTCTCGACCTGCAGAAGAAGACTTTTGCTCCTCCGATTCCGCCTGCATGGCGTCTGTTGTTGCTGAATGATGGGTACAACACCCGCAATCTGGGGCTAATTACGGGTGAGGATATCGCGGCGACAACGATCGTTACGACGGCTATTGCTCCAGCGGCATTGGAGTCTGGATTGAGTGATGCTCCGGCAGCGGTGTCGTTGTTGGATGCTCCCAATCTGCGGCGTCAGGTGATGTTGCGGACTGCCTCGGGGACGCCTTTGGCTTATGGGGTGTCTTGGTGGAATGACGAATGCATGCGCGCTCATTTGCGCCATCCCGAGCAACCTATTGGTCGCGATTTGAGTTTGCATCGCACCGAGCTATTCCGAGAGCTGCACGGGCTGTATTTGGGGCATTCGGACGAGCTGGAACGGGAATTTGGTGTTGAAGGACCATTTTGGGGACGGCATTATGTCCTGTGGCACCACCAGCAGCCCCTAACCGTGATTGTTGAAGTCTTCTCAAATCTGCTGACCCGATATCTGGGGCCGAATACTGTCTGACAGTAGCTTCCTCTTCAGTCAAAAAACTTAGAAGTTCCTCAGCCTAAATTTTCTTCTTTTCACGAAAATGGGTTGCCCGCGGGCAGCTTACCGTTCGTGAACTCTCCATTCGCTCGTAAAAGTGCGGCTTTGGAGGGTTACAGGTATCATCTGGAGAACTGCAGTCCTGGTGAGATTCGCACTAACTTCCTGTCCTAACGGTTTGGCCAATAGTCTTGCTTGCGCGAGTTAAAAGATCTCGAAAGATTTCCGCTTTATCACTGTTCTAAGGATAGTATTTGATGCACTTTAACAACCAAACAAATGTGTAGGCAGTTTGGTTGTCATCGTCCACCTAATCACCCATTGAGAGATGTTAGACGGAAAGTTTCCTACTAATCAGTAGTTATGCAAAAAATGATGATTAATACGCTAGAGCGATTAAAAGAAGCGTTAGGTGGCATTTACCCAGAACTCTCTGGCGAGTTTGAGGAAGATGATGAATTTGACATTTTCTATGAAGTGCCGCTCAATTGTCATCGTACCTGCTTAGCATTTGGGTCGCTATCGTAGAGTAAATTCACTCTGACTTGAGAGGCATTGAGGAATCTACATAATGAAAAATCCGAATTACGAGCAGTTAAAAAGATTTGACAATGAATTCGATGAAACGTCAGAGCCACTAACCTCAAATCACAATTTCCGTGTGCCATTTTTACTAAACGATCATCTATATACTTTAAGTACGAACTATGAAGATGTAGTTGAAAATGAAAAAAACGAATCAGAGTTGTATGAAGTTTTTAGGTCCTTAGAAAATTTAAAAGGACATAGATTTGAGTATTCATTTGAC
>JBCBVA010000123.1:0-10593 GCA_039817825.1 Cyanobacteria bacterium J06642_12
GGTTTATAGTAGTTGCCATTTCAGTGAGGACAGCAGTTTCTAGGCATTGTCAGAGGGACCATATCTGAGATGTCCGCAGTGGTATCTGCCATGCATCTGAATGGCCTAACCTTGAGCGAGGCAGATTCAGATCGGTCAAATTTTAAATCGTGCAGATTCAAATCGTGCAGATTCAAATCGTGCAGATTCAAACCGTATGAGTTCCGGTAATCATGCTGACGAGCCAGTTCCTGTCCTACCCAATGTCAAGCAGTTGGCAAAGAAGCTACGAGCGTTAATGCCGCTTCCAGTGGGTTAGGCGCTGTGGGATAAGGAATAGCTTGGCTTGCGCTAATCTCGAATGCTGTGGAAGTTGGCAGTCCGTTATGGAGAGCGTCCTGACTATAAGTTTTACTCGCAAATCAAGGCTTGAAGCGATCTCTACACTCGGGGGCTGACAGCAGCTTTCTATAGCTATCGCCAATCGGCGAATTGCGAATCCACGGCTGACACAAGTCCATTTACCCTGCTTAGTTATTTATTTTGTCGTCTTGCACAACCGCCCTTCCGAGAGCGTGAGGTAGCCTGGATGCAATTCTGTGGCGGTGATGTGTGGTGTATGAGCGAGTCAAATGCAGCCAATCTAAATCGCGCGGCCAATACCACAAGCGCTAGTACTATCAGCTCACCGCCGCGATCGCGATCGGCCCAACCCATTCTGAGCGTGCGCGACTTACACGTCGAATTTCGCTCTGACAATCGCACCACAGTTGCCGTCCACAGCTTGGACTTCGACCTCTACCCCGGCCAAACCTTGGGCATCGTGGGGGAATCGGGGTCAGGAAAAACCGTGACCTCCCTTGCCATCCTGGGACTACTACCCGCCACCACCACCGTCAGCGGACAATCCCTGCTGCGCACCGCTCCCGGCTCAGACGACACGGTCGATTTATTGCAGCTATCCTCTCGCCAGATGCGCACCTATCGGGGCGATCGGATTGCCATGGTCTTCCAAGAACCCAGCAGTGCCCTCAATCCCGTTTACACCTGCGGCTTCCAGGTGATGGAAACCATCTTGGCCAACGAACAGGTCAGTCGAGCGGAAGCCCGCCAGCGCACCTTAGACCTGTTTCGAGAAGTGCAACTGCCCGATCCAGAACGGATGCTCGATCGCTATCCACACCAGCTTTCGGGAGGGCAAATGCAGCGGGTCACCATCGCGATCGCCCTGTCTTGCAATCCTCAAATCCTGATTGCCGACGAACCCACCACCGCCCTAGATGTCACCGTTCAGGCAGAAATCTTGCGCCTGATGAAAGACCTGCAGCAGCGGCGCAACATGGCCATTTTATTTATCACCCACGACCTAGGCGTGATTGCCGACATTGCCGATCGCGTCGTGGTCATGTACCGCGGACAGCGGGTGGAAATGGGCACGGTAACCGATATTTTCGAGCGGCCCCAAAGCCCCTACACCAAAGGATTGCTCACCTGTCGCCCTCCCCTCAACCGCCGCATGAAAGTCTTGCCCACCACCGCAGATTTCATGCAGGTGTCGAAGAACGCCGATGGCACGTTGAATATTCAGGAGAAGCGAGCGGAATCCGTCAGGCAGGCGCTGCTGAATGCCGAGATGACCCCGGCAGAAACAGAAGCGCGGTTGGCCAAGCTGCAAGGGAAACAACCGCTGGTCAACGTTCAGCACCTAAAAACATATTTCCCGGTGCGCAAGGGGGTGTTTGGTCGCCAAACCGGGGTGATAAAGGCGGTAGACGATGTCAGCTTCGATTTATTCCCCGGCGAAACTCTGGGACTCGTGGGGGAATCGGGGTGCGGAAAATCCACATTGGGTCGCTCTATCCTGCAACTGATTCGTCCCACATCCGGAACGGTGCTGTACGACGGCGACGATTTGATGCAGTTGTCGAATCGGCGACTGCGATCGCTGCGGCGGGAGTTACAAATTATTTTCCAGGATCCCTTCAGCTCTCTCGATCCGCGCTTATCGGTCGGAGCATCAGTGATGGAACCGATGGAACTGCACGGCATTGGTAATCGTCGAGATCGCCGCGTGCGGGCCGCCGAACTACTCGAAAAAGTTGGACTAGAAGGGGACATGCTGAACCGAATGCCCCACGAGTTTTCTGGCGGTCAGCGACAGCGAGTGTGTATTGCGCGGACGCTAGCCTCTGCTCCCAAACTCATTATTTGCGACGAGTCCGTGTCAGCTCTGGATGTCTCGGTGCAGGCACAAGTACTCAACTTGCTCAAGGATTTACAGGCGGAGTTTGACCTGACGTATTTATTCATCTCCCACGATCTGAGTGTGGTGAAATTTATCAGCGATCGCATCATGGTGATGAACCAGGGCCGCATTGAGGAAATTGCGCCGGCAGACGAGCTATATGCCAATCCAACCCGAGAGTATACGCGTACCTTAATCTCAGCGATTCCTGGAGCCGAGGCAGCCTAGCCTAAACCATGCATCGGGTCCAGACTTCCCAATTCGACAACATGCCTCCTCGTGCCGTTCAAACCGGACAAATTCTGTGACAGTTTGTGTGGCGTTGTGGATTCTGTATTGCAGTTTTATACCTCCGCGCTCGTGGACTATCCATGCAGAATTGGAGGGTTCACGAGTTCTCTCAGGCTGACTGCGGTACCTGTGAAGGTCGGTGGCATCCCTCTCAACAAACCTGACCCAACTACGGGATTGGATGTAAGACGATCGCCATTGCACAGAGCGTAGTGCTCGATCGGGGTGAGGGATGAATATCGTCCCAGTGCCTGTCCGGTTCGATACATCTATACGGAGTTTCTGGGGTCTCCCATAGGCTTAGCACTATGGATCGGAGCGAGCCGATCTCCGCCAACAGTGGCCGAACGCAGCGTGACAGCGGCCGTTTCAGCCCTTGCCCATCCTGGCTGGCCAACCTTCTGCACGAGTCAGGCTGTTTGCAGAAGTGCTATTAATCACATCCTTCGATATTGAAACAGCAATACATTTACTGATACAAGACTTAATCAAGACTTAATGGGTACTCGTACCGATTTGCGTGCCGCTTTAAGTGGAGCCCTAGTCCGGGCCATCACGACTGACATCCCGCTTTTGCAGTGGCGTCTGATGTCAATTACCTCACTCACAGTTGATTGCCATTAGATGCATTCCTCTCGGTCTCAGGTGCCGTCTAGGTTGAATCATCCAAATCGTAGACGTGCTCGTTAAGCTCTAGAGCCTGCCATCGCACAAGCTTGTCTAGAGATTTTCCAGAGTGAATTCGCTTGCTACACATTCATGCAGAGGAGCATTCCCATTCATGGCTGAGTTCAAACTAGAAGCTGAAGATGCGATCGCCGTTACTGGGTATCGGGTAGAGCGGAATGAATTTGCCTCTGGCGATCGCCTACTGGGGTTAGCGGGTAACGGTAACGGAGAAATCGGCTCGGCCACGTTTGCGTTCAGCGGCACTGCTGGCACTTACGACATTCTGGTGGGGGCCTTCGATGAAAGCGATGGAGAAGCCCAATTCGAACTGACCCGCAATAGTCAGCAACTGGGCCAAGTCGTGCTCGATCGAAATCCGGGCGGTACTGGGGCGAATGCCGATACAAAAGTGCAACGCACCATCGCTCGCAGAGTGTCTCTTGCAAACGGCGATCGTTTGACCCTAACCGGCATCGAAGAGGGCCGCGAGCATGCTCGATTTGACGCCCTTACATTCGTGCCGGTAGGAGCAAGCCCTGCCCGCGCACAAGCCCAGTCGGTACAAGCCGCATCGGTCTTGACCTTCTTAACCCCATCAGTGTTCAGCATTGGCGAAGGCCAAAGATTTGCAGCCGACATCAACGCCCGTTCCGCCAACGGCGATTCCGACGCCAACAGGCGGCTGACCTATCGCATCAGCGGCGGAGTCGACAATCAGTTGTTTACGCTCGATCCGAAGACCGGTCAACTGCGTTTTACCGCTGCTCCCGACTACGAGAAGCCAGGCGATAAAGACCGCAACAACCTCTACACCGTGAAGGTGACAGCCACTGACTCCCTCGGTCGCAGCGGCGAACAGAAAATGACTGTCCGGGTCAAGAACGAACGAGAGCAGGTTCAGTCACCCGGCGGGGGCGGCCCAGTTTACTTTGCAAACCAAGGCAAGGTGGTTTTGGACTCCACATCCCTCCGTCCCCAAGGGGACTGGGTACGGGCCACCATCGACAACCGCAAGGCATTACTGTACAAAGGGCCGAATTCATTTAGCAGAGCCCTTCCCGACCAACAACTGGAGTATCGGTTTAGAACTGACGCCGGCGGTCAATACTTTATCTCCCTCTACGGCGCCCGCGATAACAGCCTGGTGGAAGAGTTTGAAGCCGATCGGGGCAATGACCTGTTTGTGGGCATCGTGGATGCCGAAACAGGAGAGGTGGTTCAGCGGCCCACAAAGACTCCGACATTCTTGGGAGACGCCAACTTAACCTTCAAGTGGGGGAGTACATTTAGCGTCAAAAAAGTTCTCGGTCCGGCAACTGTATCTCTAAAGGCCAACACCGAATATCGCTTGTTGCTGACGGGTCGCTCCAGAGGCTATGCGTTCAGTCGCGTCACGCTCAGTACGGACAGGGCCTTTCGCAATCTCAACGCTCCGGAATCCCCCACCCGCGCCACCAACATCTTCAACCCTGCAGATGCCGTCGTCCTTGAGGCTGAGGATGCCACAGTCATTGCCGGGAACTATCGGCTGGAGAACAGCAGCTTTGCATCGGGCCGCATGCTCGGTCTGAGGGGTAACGGTGGTGGAGAACTGGGCCGCGCCATCTTCAAGTTCGACAACACCCCCGGCACTTACGATCTGTTTCTGGGAACATTCGACGAAAATGACGGAGCCTCCAGATTCGTCGTGTCCTTCCGAGATGCAGAAACGGGCCAACGCAGACAACTGTCCACTACTCAGCTCGACGATCGACGGGGAAGCAGTTTTACGGATGACAAGACTGCCATCCTAAAACCAGTCGCAACGGGTATCTCTTTGACGAAAGGGGACAATATCTCAATTACTGGATTTGAAGATAAAGGGGAAGGTGCGCTGCTGGACTTCCTTCAACTAGTCCCTTCAAACATCTAGCGACCGGCTGAGTGGTGACGTCTTCGCACCACAATACTTACGACCCACAATCTCGTCCGGCGGCGCGGTTGCAAACGCGGTTGCAAGTGAAATGTCTTGCAGTTGCATCCCATTCATCCCGTGAGTCGTCAATAAATGAGTGCTAGAGAAACATACAAGTCCTGTGTCTGCCACTCGTAAAACCCTCAGACACGAGTGCAACTGGTGAAAAACAGCAGTTGAAGCAGACTCACCCTGCCGGTGCTGACCATCAAGCGATAACAGCACAACAAACGACCATGGTTGCTACTTGAGCGAACCATCTCTAAGTGATATCGCTCAGAACCCAAGCCAGAAGTGCTATTAACAACATCTTTGTCGCTTGTGTCAGCAATAATTAACTGATAAAAAATATGAATTGGTAATTTTACGTCCGTAAATTCCGATCTGATGCTAATTCTCGGTGATATTTTTACAGCACTCGGTGCTGCCCGAGAACGACGACTACATCTGCAATCCGGTGTTTAGACCATATCGGTGTTTAGACCCAACCGGTACCTACCATCCGATCGCCAGAGATTATCTGTCGTGGCGCTCGTCGCTCAGTGAATTTACCCTCCACCCATTCATGCAGAGGAGCATTCCCATTCATGGCTGACTTCATTCTGGAAGCAGAAGATCTGATTAGCGTCACAGGCTATCGACGGGAGAATAGCGCACTGGCCTCTGGTGGGAGCCTGTTGGGGCTGCGGGGCAACGGTGGTGGCGAAGTCGGTTCCGCCTCATTCACATTTAGTGGAGATGCAGGCGTCTACGACATCATCATCGGCACCTTTGATGAAAGCGATGGAGAAGCTCGATTTGAACTCTCCAGCAACGGCAGCCAACTGGGTCAGGTGGTTCTCGACCAGAATCTGGGTGGGATTGGCATTAGTGTCGACACCCAAGTAGAGCGCACGATCGCCAGCGGCATCTCTATCGCCGCCGGAGACAGCTTTACATTAACCGGGTTTGAGCAGGCTAAAGAGCACGCTCGATTTGATTTCATTCGCTTCGTTCAGGTGGGCGCAACACAACCCAGCCTCACCCTAGCGTTCGATGCAGATAGTATTTCCGAGAATGGCGGTACAGCCACAGCAACGTTGACTCGAACGGGAGACTTGACCGCTTCTGTCACCGTCACCCTGAGCAGTAGCGATACCAGCGCTGCCACCGTCCCAGCCACAATTGAGATTCCTGCCGGTCAGGAGTCCGTCCAGTTCCAAGTGACGGGGGTTAACAATGACGATGTCGATGGCACGCAATCCGCAACCATTTCAGCCACGGCTGCCGGTCTAACAGCAGCCACCAGCGATCTGGATGTTACGGACGACGACGTGCCCCCTAGCGGTGATGCGATCCAGATTGAGGCAGAAAGTATTGACGATAACGGCCGTTACCGCTTGAAAAATAGCAATGTTGCCTCTGGCGGACAACTCTTGAGCTTGGGCGGGGGAGGCAGTAACGAAACCGGTATCGTCAACTTTGCATTTGATGGAGATGCGGGTGTATACGATATCGTTCTCGGTGTTTTTGACGAGGATGATGGAGAAGCAAGCTTCTCGTTGGCTCAGAATGGCAACGCGATCGGCAGCATTGTGCTCGACCAAGATTTGGGTGGGTCCGGAGCCAGCGCCAGCACGCAAGTGGAGCGGGTGGTAGCAAGCGGCATCCAGATTGGTTCAGGTGACAGTTTTACCCTGACCGGAGTTGAAAACGAAGGGGAACAAGCCCGCTTTGACTTCATCCGTTTCGTACGGGTGGGCTCTGCCCCTCCCAGCCTCAGCTTGGCCATTGAGGCCGAGAGTATTTCGGAAAATGGCGGTACGACAACAGCCACTCTGACCCGCACCGGCGATCTCAGCTCGGCAGTTACCGTCACCCTCAACAGTAGCGATACCACCGCAGCTACCGTTCCCAGCACGATTGTGATTCCAGTCGGAGAATCCTCCGTACAATTCCAGATTGCGGGCGTTGATGATGACGCGGTCGATGGCATCCAGACATCAACCATTTCGGCCACCGCCACTGGATTCACCGGTGCTAGCGATGACATTGACGTCACCGATGATGACACGCCACCGAGCGGAGACGTTTTCCGGATTGAAGCCGAAGATATTGAAGATACAACTCGTTTTCGGCTCAGAAGCAGCAATCTCGTCTCGGGCGGAGAATTGCTGAGCCTACAGGGGGGCAGCAGCAATGAGACCGGCACGGCTATGTTTACATTTGATGGCGCAACAGGGGTTTACAACATCATCCTCGGCACCGTTGAAGAGGACGACGGCGAAGCAAGTTTCTCCATCACCCAAAACGGAACCGCCTTGGGCAGCATTGTGCTTGACCAAGATTTGGGTGGATCTGGACTCAGTGCAGACACCTTGGTCGAGAGGCTGTTGGCCACGAGCGTGCAAATAGCAACTGGAGATAGCTTTACCCTGACTGGGATGGAGGATGGAGGAGAGCAGGCTCGGTTTGACTTTATCCAGTTCGTTCAAGTGGGCGATATCCCGGAAAGCGCACCAACGTTTTTAACTCCGGCAGAGATTGAAGTTACTGAAAACCAGACATTTGTGCTCGATATCAACACTCGGGATGTCAATGGCGATAGCGAAGCCAATGGCGGACTGACCTACAGCCTGACCGGCGGCAGCGATCGCAACCTGTTCACCCTCAACACCAGTACGGGCGTATTGCGCTTTGAGGACGCGCCAGATTTTGAAAATCCTGGCGATAGCAACGGCAACAACCTCTACCGTGTCGATGTTACGGTCACGGACTCAACTGGCCGCAGCAGCGAGCAAGAACTCACCATTCGGGTGGGCAACGAACTGGAAGGGGATTCCTCCGGAAATGCTCCTGTATTCTTGGGCAACAATGGCAGGGTCGTGATTGAGGCAGAATCAATCGCCCCCAATGGTGATTGGGTACCGCTCGAGGTAGATGGAGAAGACCTCTATCTCTATACCGGGCCGAATTCATTTGGCAGAGCGCGTGCCGAGCAGCAGTTGGAATATCGATTCACCACCGACGAAAGCGGTTTGTATTCCATTGCTGTGCACGGTGCCAGAGATAACAGCCTGGTCGACCCCTTCGAGAACGATCGCGGCAATGACCTATTTGTCGGCATCGAAAATGCAGAAACCGGCGAAGTCATTCAGAGACCGACCAAGTTCCCGACATTCTTCCGGGACAGCAATTTGACCCTCAAGTGGGGCACGACGTTCAGCGTAAATGCCGAACTCGGCCCGGCACGGGTCAATCTGGATGCCAACACCGAATACCGCCTACTGCTGACCGGTCGGTCGACGGGCTACGCAGTCGATCGCATTACGCTGCGCAATGGTGGATTCTTACGAAGCACCACTGTTCCCCAGTCCGAAATTGAATCGAATGGAGGCTCCGGTGCCCTGGATGCACTGCTACTGGAGGCCGAGGATGCAACGCTCACGGGCGATTACCGCGTCGAAAGTAATGACATTGCGTCGGACGGTCAGTTGGTGGGCCTGAGCGGTGGCAGCAATAACGAACAGGGCAGCACCACGTTCGGCTTCAACGATACCCCCGGTTCCTTCGATGTCGTGTTGGGTGTGTTTGACGAAAATGATGGCATTTCAAACTTTGTTGTCTCGCTGAACGATGCGGAAACTGGCACGACCACTCAACTGGCGTCTATTCAATTGGATAGCACTCAGGGTAGCGATATTGCTGATGAGGCATCAGCCTTACTCAGAACGGTTGCCACAGGGGTTTCCCTCACTAGTGGCGACACCATTACCGTCACTGGTTCGGAAGACAATGGTGAGCCTGCTCTGTTGGACTTCCTACAACTAACCCCGTCGTCGATCTAACTCTGGTACAGATTCTCCTCTAGGACTCGGCCCCTCTTTGCCCGAATGCAAGGAGGGGATTCTCAGGGTCTGAAGGTGGTTACTGTGCCGTCAAGTTCGACAACACAAGTGGAGGTGATACTGGCGAGCAAAAAATCTGCTGCCGATTGCTGAGCTTGGCGATCGCCTTCTACCCACCCCCGAACTTCTTGAGGGGTGCTCCAAAGTTGTAGATGCCCGACCGAGGGCTGAGCACAAAAGAGCTGCCGACCGCCGCCAAAGGCTAGAGCATTGAGATGGGTAATGTTGTCGTGGCTGAGGCGGAATACAGGGACGCGATTGCTGCACCACACGCACCAACCGTCTACCAAGATTTTTCCGATAACGGTGGGAGTTTGCAGAGCGGCTACCTTAACGGCTCCATAGCTAAAGCCGATCGCCACGATTGGATAATTTAAATGGGCTAAGCCATCTTCTGTCGGTTCCCAAATAATCTCCCAATAGGGAGCTTTGGCTATTTGCAAGTACTGTCGAAATTGTTGATTGGCCAATCGAGTTCCGGGCAATAGTTCTGCTCCTCCAAAGACGACGATCGCGAGTTTGTCCATGCGTTCTGCTGGCGGAAAGACTTACGTCTCCACTTGTAGCGGCTGGCTGATAAGCTGACAGGGTTTTGCAAGGGTGGTTGGGAATGGAGTGGCGATCGCTTGCGGATAATTGGGTGTTGCAGCCTCGCAATCCCAAGGCTGTGGTGCACTTTTTGGGGGGAGCGTTTGTAGGGGCAGCTCCGCATGTGGCTTACGATGCATTGCTGACGAGTTTGGCTGAGGCGGGGTATTTGGTGATTACCACTCCGTTTTTCACCAGTCCGCAGCACGGACAGATTGCGGATGGGGTGGCGACTACGTTTCGAAATGGTTTAGTGGCGCTGGCGGTTGAAGGGTTGCCGATGTTTGGGATGGGGCACAGCTTGGGGTGCAAGTTGCACCTGTTGAATAGCTGCCGGGAATGTGCGGTTGGTGTGGGAGTACGGACGGGTAATGTGTTGATGGCTTACAGCAATGCCAGCTTTGGTGGAGATTTTTCGGAGTTGGTGCCAGTGGAGTTCGAGCCGTCTCCGGCGGAAACGGAGGCGTTAATCGATCGCGATTATTCGTTGGAACGTACGTTGTTGGTGAAGTTTGAGCGGGATGAGATTGACGATATTGCTGCTCTGCGGCGGCAGTTGGGACGCAAGTTTGGGGATTCGTTGGATTATCGGGTATTAGCGGGAGACCACGGGACTTGTGCGGGGGGGCGGTATCCGCTGGGGACGAGTCGGGAGTTTAGTCCGGTGGATGCGATCGGGCAGTTTTTGTATCAGTCGTTGACTCGCGAAAATCAACAATTGCAGACAGTGGTGAGTCGCTGGATTAATCAGCAAACCTAGCATGCATGTTCAGAACAACCATTTAAAATCTTTTTGAGTTTAATCTGGGCTTAGAGAAGGCTATCACTACAGGATACACAAGCGATTCAAATTATTTTCGAGCATAACTGGAATACTTTGAAGTTCAATGTTTCTATATTTAGCGATCAGATCTGGGGAAATCAAGACTACAAGAAGCCACACAAAAATCAAACATAATTTGCTATCGGCAGTGCTTCCA
>JBCBVA010000124.1:0-10590 GCA_039817825.1 Cyanobacteria bacterium J06642_12
TACTAGCTTGCTGATGGCATGTATAGCGGTTGGGTTAAGTTCTAGCCAGACCTACACAGCGATTGAAGCGCCTTCGGCAAGCTAGTAATCTGATTACCCCCGGACTTGCACCGCTGCGGTGTAGTCAGGACCTCTTTAGACTGGCTCCTATCGTCCTCAGCGTTCAACTCTGGCTCCCTGCAAGCTCGTGGTGATGTATTACTGAAGCGTAACGGCCAGTGGATTGCCTGCCTTGTGGCTGACCACATCAACAGCTCGACGCAGCGCCTCCACCCGGCGCACCATCTGATTCTCAGGTGGAATGACATTGAAAATGCCAAATTTTTCCAATCGCCGTTGAACGGAACCCGAGGCACCAACAATAAACACTTCAAGTCCTTTATCTAAGGCTTGCTCGATCGTGTTCTCGATGGCAAGGGAGGAGGTTACTCCCATCATAGGCACATCGCTGAGGTCCACGACTAAAACATCTTTGTCATCGAGGGCCGCTTGTTCCCGCTCAATTGCTTTGGCCACACCGAAGATCATCGGTCCATCCAGATGGAATAACAGGATGCGATTATCGCCGCGCTTGAGTAACAGAGATTCTTCCTGACTCAACTGAATCTCGTCGTCAGCATCCGTGATGGCATTGAAAGATTGCACCCGCAACTGGGTCAGTCGCTCGATCGTCAGGACATTCGCGACGAAGACTCCGATCGCCACGGCCGTAATCAAATCCCCAAACACCGTGATGGCGATCGTACTGTACGTAATTGCGGCCGCTTTACGAGACACGAATAGCGATCGCTTGAGGAAGCCCCAATCTACACAGCCAATCCCGACCCTGATAGCAATACCCGCGAGAACGGCTTGAGGGATGGAGGCCGTGATGCCGGACGCCAGAACCACCACCACCAGCAATACACCCGAACGAACCAAGCCTGAGAGAATGGTGCGACCACCGGTCTGAATGTTGACTACGGTTCCCATGGTGGCACCGGCCCCCGGTAGTCCACCGATTGCACCGGATACGATATTGCCGATGCCTTGACCGACAAGCTCTTTGTTGGAATTGTGCTGTGTTTTGGTCAGACTATCCGCCACCACAGAGGTGAGGAGCGAATCGATGCATCCCAACATGCCCAGAACGAGAGCATCCACAACGATGATGCGCAGTTGAGCCAGAGTGAATGTCGGAACGGTCAATTGGGGAATGCCGACATTAAATGAACCGATGCGAGTGATGTCAGCTCCTTGGAATGCGATCAGGGAGATGATTGTCGCAAACACCAGTGCTGTGAGTTGGGGAGGGCACAGTCGTCTGAGTCGGCGAGGAGTGAAAAACAGAATGGCAAGAGTAATGGCTCCCAACGCAAATTCTGGGAAGTCAAAGTTACTGACGATCTGCGGCCATGTCTGAATGGCTCCTAACGCCCCTCCGGCAACGTTTTGAAATCCGAATAGGGGAGCCAACTGCAAAATAATCAACAGAAATCCGATGCCGGACATGAACCCCGAAATAACGGAGTAGGGCATCAGAGTGACGTATTTCCCCAGCTTAAGTAGCCCAAAGATAATCTGGAATACTCCAGCTAGCATCACCACAGTAAAGGCCATAGCCATACCGTTTTCTGGATCGGCAGCAATCAAAGAAGCAATAACTGCTGTCATGACCACGGTCATCGGACCCGTGGGTTCGGAGATCAGGGTGGGGGTGCCTCCAAACAGCGCAGCAAAAAAGCCGATGACGATCGCCCCATACAGACCTGCGGCAGGCCCTGCTCCGGAAGCAACGCCGAACGCCAACGCCATGGGTAGCGACACGATCGCGGCAGCAACGCCGCCAAACATATCGCCACGTAAGTTGTGGAACTGAATGCGATTAACAAAAGATGAGGCAGGGGAAGTGAAAGTCATCGAATGAATGTCCTTAAAACACTTGAGCCTGAAGAAGCAGGCCATCGACAAAGCAATAGTTTTAATAGACCAAAGTCTATTTACATAAATATTTTATTCGCGATCAATCTATGAACGAATAGTAGCATCAGTATTGGTTATCCATTTCTGATCGTTCATAGATATTTCTTATGCCACTGAAAGCCCTCTCCCTGAACGCCATGCCACTGAATTTGAGCCCCTGAAATTGAGCCCCTGAACGTTAAGGGCATCAAAAGCTTGACTCACTTGTCCACAGTCGCGTAGCGATGAGATGGTACCGACAAGCCTCTGCAATCCTCGATCGGTTCCAACACGCAGATTCGCAACAAAACCGATACAAATGAGATTTTTACGAAAGGATTGCTTAACATAAGTTTGAAGTCGCCAATGTACCTGCATGCAGTCATCACCCTCTGCACCGTCTCTCTGGCAAGCCTTGATTCCGTTCATGCCCTTTGCGCTGTGGGGATCTGGAATGGTGGTGATGAAAGGGCCGCTGGCGGAAGCGTCTCCAATGTTTATTGCCACCATGCGATTGTTACCGGCAGGACTGATTGTCCTGGCCGCTATGTGGGTAGCTCAGCAGTGGTTGGGATTTGAGCGGCGATCGCTGATTCCTCAGGGATGGAAGGCATGGGCTTGGGTGATCGCCTTCGGGATGATTGACGGTGCTTTGTTCGAAGGTTTTTTGATTGAAGGGCTGCAGGACACGGGTGCAGGGTTGGGGTCGGTCCTGATCGATACGCAACCGATCGCCGTGGCCGTCATGGCGGCGGCCTTTTACGGCGAACAGATTGGCTGGCTGGGTTGGATGGCAATGCTGACCGGCGTCCTCGGAATCGCCACGATTGGCGTGGCTCCAGAATGGGGGCCAAGCGGACTGATACTGTCCAATATCTCTGTCTCCACAGGCACTCTGCTAATGTTGCTGGCGGCCTTGTCGATGGCTGTGGCTACCGTGATGATGCGCCAAATTCAGAAGTACGTTGACCCGATTGTGGCCACAGGTTGGCACATGCTGGTGGGCAGCGTGCCCTTAATTCTCTGGTCGTTGCAAACGGAAACTCACCAGTGGGATCGCTTGGCTCCCGAAGCATGGTGGGGGGTCGCGTATATTGCGGTGTTTACCAGTGCGTTAGCCTACGCTCTGTTCTTCTACTGTGCTTCGCGCGAAAATCTAACGCAGTTCAGCTCCCTGACCTTCCTGACGCCAGTGTTCGCGCTACTGCTGGGCAGTATTTTTCTGCAGGAAACTCTAACGAACGTGCAGTGGGCTGGTGTGGCTGTGACTCTGGCTAGCGTCTACTGCATTCACCAACGGGAGTCTCTCACCGATTGGCTATTGTCTTGGGGGAACGCGGAGGCAACAGAAGTCGTGGCAAACACGACCGACCCCGACTCCCTGACAGACAAGCGGGTGCCGGAGCCGGTTGAGGTCGGTCGGTGAGCAATACCAATACGGGCGCGACCCAGTGGAAATCTCTGCTGCTGGCGGCTCTGCATCGCAACCGCAGCGATCGAGGGGTTCGCTTCCTGCAATTGGCCACCGTCGATCGCCTGAATCGTCCCCGGAATCGCACCGTTGTTTTTCGAGGATTTGCGGACGATCGCGCCACCATTATGCTGGCGGTGGATAGTCGTAGCGAGAAGCTAGAACAGTTAGAACATAACCCGCACGCAGCCATTTGCTGGTACTTCTCGAAAACCCGCGAGCAGTTTCGCTTGACGGGCCGCATCACAGTTGTGGCCGAGAGTGGCGTCATACACCCACAGACGAACCACCAGCCAGATAATCCTGAATTAACCGATCGAGAGCCGGGCGATTGGCAGCAAGCGACCCGCGTTCAGTTGTGGGGACGCCTCTCGGACAGTGCGAAATTGCTGTGGTACTGGCCCCATCCGAAGGGCGATCGCGAGGGGGCGGAGGCATTTCTCAGCCAGCCTCCCGCAGACTCTCAACATCCTCCAGACACATTTGTCCTGCTGCTATTTGATGCCACTGAAGTCGATCGGCTGGAACTCAAAGGCGAGCCCCAGAATCGCACGATATTTGCGCAACAGACCGAGGGATGGCAGGCCCGTACAGTCAATCCCTAATCACTTCCATTGACTGCAGTGCGATTCGAGTGCGATCGCCCCCAGACTCAGCCCCTCTTAGACATTGCATGTATGGATCGAGAGGCACTCAACTCCAATAGTTTCGTTGTGCTACCAAGCAGCTATCTTGCTTCGTTCGTAGCCGGAAACTGACCTCCCCCACCGCCGAAGCGCTTCACAGCGGGCAATAAGACGTTACATTCAAGGGGAGTTTTAACATTTGCATAAGAACTTACCTGACTGATTCGGTATCTCCATGTCTGCAACCTTGTCTCCAGAACAAATCGGACAATTGGTCTACAACCAGTTTTCCAACCCCTTTGACTACCTCGGCCCCCACGAGGTGGGTAGCAATGGAAGCAGCTACTGGACGGTACGCGCCGTATTCCCCAACGCGGAATCAGTTGTCTTGATCGATTTGGGAAATCAAAGCGCTCATCCCATGGAACGCAGCACACTTGAGGGCTGCGAAGGATATTTCGAGTTTCAGTTTCCCCCCGGCCAAGATCTGCCGGAGTACCAGTTCAAAATTGAGCGGGCTGGCCGTATCGAGCTATTGTGCGACCCCTATCGCTACCGCACGCCGCGCTTGTCCGAATTCGACATTCACCTATTTCGCGAGGGTAACCACCATCGCATTTACGAAAAGCTAGGGGCACACCCCACCGACATTGACGGTGTTAAAGGAGTTCATTTTGCCGTCTGGGCTCCCAACGCACGCAACGTTAGCGTATTGGGAGAATTTAACCTCTGGGACGGACGCCAGCATCAGATGCAACTGCTGGGGGACAGCGGTATTTGGCAGCTTTTTATCCCCGATTTGTCGGTTGGCACCCTCTACAAGTACGAAATCAAAAACCACGAGGGTCACATTTACGAAAAAACTGACCCCTACGGCTTCAAGCAAGAACCCCGCCCCAAAACCAGCTCTGAAGTGGTCGATCTGAGTGCTTACCAATGGGGGGATGGAAACTGGATGAGGCAGCGACAAACCACCGACCCCCTCAACCATCCCATTGCAGTGTACGAAGTGCATTTGGGCTCTTGGAAGCACGAGTCAACTAACGTCTCGTTGGGCGCGGACGAACTAGGCACCGAGCTTGCTTTCATCGATTACAAGCAAAATACCCGCTTCAAGTCCTATCGAGAATTAGCCGACGAGCTGATTCCCTACGTTAAAGAGCTCGGATTTACCCACATCGAGTTGTTGCCGGTAGCCGAACACCCGTTTGATGGATCGTGGGGCTATCAGGTGATTGGTCATTATGCCGCCACCTCTCGCTACGGCTCCCCTCAAGATCTGATGTACTTCATCGATCGCTGCCACCAAGCAGGCATTGGGGTGATTGTGGATTGGGTTCCCGGTCACTTCCCCAAAGACGGCCACGGCTTGGCCAATTTTGACGGCACCCATCTGTACGAACATGCCGACCCACGCAAGGGGGAGCATAAAGGCTGGGGCACGCTGATTTTCAACTACAGCCGCAACGAAGTGCGCAATTACTTGATTGCCAATGCGGTGTTCTGGTTCGACAAGTATCACATTGACGGCATTCGAGTGGATGCGGTCGCGTCGATGCTCTACCTCAACTACGACCGCGAAGATGGGGAATGGGTGGCCAACGAGTACGGCGGTTGCGAGAACATTGAGGCGATCGAGTTTCTCAAGAATCTCAATCACGTGATTTTTGATTACTTTCCTGGCGTACTCTCCATCGCGGAAGAATCCACCGCTTGGCCGATGGTCACTTGGCCCACCCATGTCGGCGGTTTGGGCTTCAACCTGAAGTGGAATATGGGCTGGATGCACGACATGCTGGACTACTACAGCATGGACCCCTGGTTCCGCCAGTTCCACCAAAATCTTGTTACGTTCTCGATCATGTATGTCTACAGCGAGAACTATATGTTGGCGCTGTCCCATGACGAGATCGTCCACGGCAAGAGCAACATCATCGGCAAGATGTCCGGAGATGAATGGGGCAAGTTGGCCAGTATGCGATCGCTGTACGGCTTTATGTACGGCCACCCCGGCAAGAAGACTCTTTTCATGAGCATGGAGTTCGGTCAGTGGAGCGAATGGAATGTGTGGGATGACTTGAGCTGGGATTTACTGCAACACGATCCCCATTCCAAGCTGAAAGACTACGTGTCAGTATTGAATCAGGTTTACAAGCAGGAGCCCGCCCTGCACGATAACGATTTCGATCCCTCCGGATTCCAGTGGATTGACTGCAACGACAACTCTGGTGTTGTGTCGTTTGTGCGCCGCAATAAGGATGGGGGAGAACACATTGTTGTGGTGTGCAACTTCTCGCCGGTCGAGCGCAGCAACTACCGGATTGGGGTGCCCGAACATTGCTTCTACGAAGAGCTGCTGAATTCGGACGCTGTTGAGTTTTGGGGATCTGGCAAAGGCAATTTGGGGGGCAAGCATTCGGATGAGTGGGCCTACCACGGTCAGGGATATTCCATCGAACTATGCCTCCCTCCTCTATCGACCCTGATGCTCAAGCCCAAGTGCTCGTTGCCCGAGAGTGACTAGCACTCCATAAAATGCCGTCCACAGAGACAAAAAAGCGGGGAGAAATCTCCCCGCAGACGACACTTGCAAAGCTGAGTTGTCACTCTGGCAAAACGACATTATCCCGACATAAAGCAATCAGATATAAGGTCTGGAGTCTGTAGACAGCTCAAAGTCTCTATTTACAAGGAGGGACGATGAGAAAACTCTCCGTAACGGATTGCCGATCGCTATAGTCCTCAAGTGGCCAGCAGAGCACTCAAGGGCTATGGACTAGCCGGTAGTGGCTAGTCTTCGTATACTCGGCAGGCGGGATCGTCAGGGTTAAGACTGCAGAAGGACGTTAGGGCTTCATCTTCAGGAGATTCAATACCGCTGGTACTGGAGGTCGACGCTTCAACACTCACCGCTTGCTTTTGAACGCGGCGATGGGCAGTTTCCGCCAGCAACTCTTCCACTGCATCCCAAGCGGCGGCACATTCTCGAGAGGTATCACCCTTTTCATCGCAAATGGCGCGCGCATCTTCGCGAGCGGCTTCCAGCTCATCCTCAATGAACATCCGCTTGGGCTGTTCTACGAAATTTCCTTTAACCAGCAGGTCGCTGACCGAGATAATCCCCAGCAGGTCTTTCTCAATCACGGGAGCCCGACGAATGCGGGTGTTGGCAAACAGGCGAGCAACGTACTCCACTCCTAAGTCAGGAGAAACCGTGATGCAGGGCTTGTTCATGATTTCAAATACGCGCACGGTTTTGGGATCGCTGCCGAAAGCTGCCACCTTATAAATAATGTCCGTTTCAGTAACGATGCCGTAGGGATCGTCTACGGTGCGTCGCTCTACAATTAGCGACCGCAACCCCTTATCCTTCATGACTTGGATGGCTTCAGCCACTGTGGCCGATCCACGGATGGTAACAACATCGCTAGTCATGATGTCTTTTGCTTTCAACATGGCAACTTGGTTCCTTGGTTAGCTAGGGGTGGACTTGAACGACTGAACGTTCAAATCAGGGAATGGGAAAAGGGGGCTCTAGAAGAGTCGAAGATTTGCTCTAGAGAGTCACATTGTTCTGTGAGAGCATTCCCATCTGAAACTTGAACGGGTCAGAAGGATAACGGAGTGTTAAGGGATGTGGGAGCTACTTGGTGGACTGTATCTCTCGCCGATCGCTCGCCTACGATTCGACATCAGTTGAATTCCTGGGGCGTATGCTTCGATCACCGAGCCCGATAAAGTGCAGGTGGACAAAACATAGTCACAGACAGGACATTCCGTCCGGGTGAGAAGATTGTCCGGACAGTGACAGCCGGAGTGGCGGTCGAGACCATAAATGCGGATGGCAGCTTGACCGCAGTTGGGACAGTGAATGGTCTGTGTTGTCGTCATCACGTTGAACTTCCTTGCCCTTGCATCTGGAAACCACCAGAGGGGCGGTGTGTATTTGCCAAGTCCTGAACGGCTTACTAGTTTTAGAGTCCGATGGCCAGAACTCAATTCCCCTTACCGGCCAAGACCCAGCCCCTTACGAATCAATTCCCTGGTTGGCAAAGGTGCAGGCCCATTCTCGGCAAGCATTCATCCCCACAAACCGCTGCAGTTCTTGGCCGCGTCGATACATCAATACAGTCGGCAGACTGGCAATCCCCAAGGCCAAAACGGTTTCCGGATTGCAATCGGTATCCATCTCGATCGCCAGAACCTCCCGAAAGGTCTTGGCCAGTGCCGAAAACTCGGTCGCAATATACCGACAGGGGCCGCTCCATTCGGCAGTGCAACTAATGGCCACCCACTCTTTCTGGTCCAACAGGCGATCGAGCGAGTCGGATTGTTCGCGAAACGACAAACATTTCATGGCATCACCATTCGGAACTACATCTTCTGAAGCACTGCGAAAGACAGGGAGAGCAGGCGACGGGCTACTGCTGTGGGCAAACGCGATCCCAACCGTGACGATCTCGGCTTAACCGATGATCTTGGGGAGTGCGATCGCGCTTGCAATCGAGAGCTTTCAAGATCGGGAACCTTCGAGATCGGCTTCGCAATCACAATCGGCGCACGAAACGCTACCCTAATGTCAGAGGTACAGAAGAACGCCCATGAGTGCTGACCCTTCCGAAATCAATCCCATCTGGAGACGCCTGGAGGCAGGCAGACAGAAAAAAGCTGCCGATGGAGGGTATGCCGGATACGGTTCGCCTGCGTTTGGCCAACAGGTGGTGAACGGAGAGTTGGTGGACAATCCTCAAGAATTAGAGATTGTCGAGTTCATCCGTCGACACCACAAGTCGGGTAAAACCCTGCAGCAGATTGCTGACTGGCTGAACGAGCGTAACTACACCACGAAGAGGGGCCAACACTGGAAGCGCATTTCGGTCAAACGGGTGCTCGATCGCCTGTACGGTCGCTCGCAGCGGGGCCGCTTCTCCGGGACCTAACATCCCAATTGGCGCAAGCCGGTGAACGTGCCTCCCTCCCCCGATTCCCCTTCCCATCAAGTGATTCACCTAAAACAAGGATCGGCGCTTGGATTGAGAGGGTTTGGCGAAAGGTGGCGTTACATCCCCCTACAAGAACCCAATATATCGCAATATCCCTTCATGAATAGTGCTCTGAGGAATATTTCGTAACATCTGTTTGAATAACGAGATTTAGCGTGACGGATGTGATGAATCCTGCCTTCAATTAGTGGTGGGGCAGGCTAGTGCTCTGTCCAACTTAAGAAAAGGGATTAGTACTCAGCTAAAGGCTTACTGCAAAATCTTTACGGAAAGATGTCATCCCAAAAAGTAAGCCTGACAAGTCACTAGGTAACCACTAATTGATACAGTGCAGCCAGTCTCCAATCGAGCGTTAGCTCCTGTTCTCTACATTTGGCAGAGCATTAGCACCACCATCGGGCGTCTCGGGAAATTTCATGCAACTGGACAATCCACAATTTTGTACTCCGAGTGTCGAGAATGCCATCGACCGCCAGCCCCTGGTGGTGAGCCCCAAGACACCATTAATTGACGCGATCGCCCTCATGAGCGGCATATCTGTGAGTGGTGTTGCCAATGAGCGTTCGGAAGATAGCTATACGGGGGGCGATGGCTATGAATTTCGCCCTGCTGCATTAGCCTGCACCCCACTGGGGGACTGCCCAACGCCCAACCGCTCTAGTTGCGTGTTGGTTGTGGAAGACAAACGGCCCATTGGAATTTTTACCGAACGAGATATCGTACGCCTGGCTGCCGAGCAGGTAGCAATTACTACCCAGCCCATAGCCGACATAATGACAGCCCCCGTCATTTCACTACCAGCGGACGGCTTACGAGATATCTTTGCGGCGCTGTTCCTGTTTCGGCGTTACTCGATTCGTCATTTGCCGATTGTCGATCGCGATGATGTATTAGTTGGGGTCGTATCTTCAGATGGATTGCGGCAGGTGCTACGACCGACTAACTTGCTCAAACAGCGCCGCGTAGCGGATGTAATGACCTCAGATGCAATCTATGCTCCCCCCACGAGTTCTGTGTTGGTCTTGGCACAAATGATGGCTCAACATCGGGTGAGCTGTATTGTGATTGCCGACGACCGGGATGCCCCCGATCTAAATCCGGTGGGAATTGTCACCGAGCGGGATATCGTCCAATTTCAGGCTCTGGGCTTGGATTTAAGCCGAACACCGGCTCAAGTGGTAATGAGTACTCCGCTGTCGCTGTTGGAACCGGAGGATTCGCTGTGGGAAGCCCATCAACGCATGCAACAGTTGCGAGTGCGTCGGTTGGTGGTGTCTTGGAACTGGGGCAGGGGATTGGGCATTGTTACCCAAACCAGCCTGTTGCGGGTGTTCGACCCAATGGAAATGTTCGGCATTATCGAAACGCTGCAACACACCGTTCAACAATTAGAGAAGGAGCAACCTGACAGTAGTGTCAGTGCAGCTCAAAATTCTGGAGCGAAGACACCAGAAAAGCTAGCGAATAGTCACTCACACACGCACAGTGATTCAACCGGCGATCTGCGAGTAGTGCCGCCATTATCGTCTGAGGCGAAGTCCACTGCACT
>JBCBVA010000125.1:0-10513 GCA_039817825.1 Cyanobacteria bacterium J06642_12
GCTTCACTTCTGCATCGATGCAGAAGTGAAGCTTGAATTTTTCTTTTGAACTCTATTTTTATTTGTGAACTGCAATATTGACTTTCTTAATTCGGGGCTCTGCCTTTAGGATTCGAAGTGCGATCGCCTAGCGGTGATTCTTAGCGAGGGACATTACCCAGTTGATTCCTATCAGCCAATCGAACACCTGAGATGTGACGCACTCATATATTTATGCGCCTATATTTCATCGATGGGAATTTAACAGGGCGATCGCGTATAGAAATCCTTACGGAGAGCGGTCTGTGAAATTAGCAGTGTATGGCAAGGGTGGTATTGGCAAATCCACCACCAGTTGCAACATTTCAACCGCACTAGCCAAGCGCGGCAAGAAGGTTCTACAAATCGGATGCGATCCAAAGCACGACAGTACCTTTACCCTGACCGGGTTCCTCATTCCAACGATTATCGACACGCTAGAAGAAAAGGACTACCACTACGAAGATGTCTGGCCGGAAGATGTAATTTATGAAGGCTATGGCGGAGTCCATTGCGTAGAAGCGGGTGGCCCTCCTGCTGGTGCTGGTTGTGGCGGTTACGTGGTGGGCGAGACGGTCAAACTGCTCAAGGAATTGAATGCCTTTGACGAATACGATGTCATTCTGTTTGACGTCCTGGGAGACGTGGTCTGTGGAGGCTTCGCTGCTCCATTGAACTATGCCGATTACTGCATGATCGTGACGGATAACGGGTTTGATGCCTTGTTCGCGGCCAATCGGATTGCGGCCTCTGTGCGAGAGAAGGCCCGCACCCACCCGCTGCGCTTGGCTGGTTTGATTGGCAACCGCACCTCAAAGCGGGATTTGATCGACACCTATATCTCGCACGTGCCGATGCCGGTGCTGGAAGTACTTCCTCTGATTGAAGATATTCGTGTCTCGCGAGTGAAGGGCAAGACCATTTTTGAGCTGGCGGAAACCGATCCCAGCCTCGATCCTGTTTGCCAGTACTACTTGAATATTGCCGATCACCTACTGGCTCAACCGGAAGGAATTGTGCCCACCGAAGCGGCCGATCGCGACCTGTTTACTCTGCTGTCTGATTCCTACAATTCCGTGAAAACGGGCGCGCCTGCATTGGTTTAACGCCTCAGTGTTGACGATCGAGGAGACTTTTTCGAACAGTCTCCTCTTTTCTCTTCTCAAGACGCAACATCCATCATTCAAGCAGCTTCACTATGACCGTATCTACTGCTCCCAATCCTCTGAATTTTGAGTGCGAAACTGGTAACTATCACACCTTTTGTCCTATTAGCTGCGTCGCTTGGCTGTACCAGAAGATAGAAGACAGCTTCTTCCTGGTTATTGGGACCAAAACCTGCGGATATTTCTTGCAAAATGCGATGGGGGTGATGATTTTTGCCGAGCCCCGCTATGCAATGGCGGAGTTAGAAGAGGGAGATATTAGCGCTAAATTAAATGATTACGAAGAGCTGAAGCGGCTGTGTTTGGATATCAAGCGAGATCGCAACCCGTCCGTCATTGTCTGGATCGGCACCTGCACCACCGAAATCATCAAGATGGATTTGGAGGGGATTGCCCCCAAGCTAGAGGCTGAAATCGGCATTCCGATTGTTGTAGCTCGGGCAAATGGCCTGGACTACGCCTTTACTCAGGGGGAAGACACCGTGTTGGCGGCGATGGTAGAGCGCTGCCCCAGTGCAGATGCTCCCGCCCAAGAGGTTAAAGAAGAGCGTGGTGGCCTCTCTGGTCTGTTTAACTTCGGCAAAAAAGAATCTGAAGTGTCTCAGGACGAAACCGCATACAAAGACCATCCTCCGTTGGTGATTTTCGGATCGGTGACCGATCCGGTGGTGTCACAACTGACGTTAGAGCTGAAGAAACAGGGGATTAAGGTGTCGGGCTGGTTACCGTCGCGCACGTTTACAGAGCTACCCACCCTAACGACGGATACTCATGTAGTCGGCGTAAACCCGTTTCTCAGCCGCACGGCCAGTAACTTGGCCCGACGGCGCAAGTGCAAGCTGATTAACGCTCCATTCCCGATTGGCCCGGACGGAACTCGACTGTGGATTGAGGCCATTTGCAAGTCTCTGGGGATTGAGCCGCAGGGATTGGATGAGCGCGAAGCTGAGATTTGGAATCACGCTCAGGTGGCTGAGTATGTCAGTTTGCTGAAGGGCAAGTCGGTGTTCTTTATGGGAGACAACTTGCTAGAGGTATCGATGGCGCGCTTTTTGGTGCGGTGTGGTGCAACGGTACAAGAAATTGGCATCCCGTATATGGATAAGCGCTATCAAAAGTCAGAGCTGGAGGCACTGGAGCGAGCTTGTGAAGAAATGGGTGTACCCAAGCCTCGGATTGTAGAGAAGCCTGACAATTACAATCAGTTGCAGCGCATTCAGCAGGATAATCCCGATTTGGTGGTAACTGGAATGGCCCATGCCAATCCGTTAGAGGCTAGAGGAATCACAACGAAGTGGTCGGTGGAATTTACGTTCGCTCAAATTCACGGTTTTTCGAACGTGAAGGACATGCTAGAAACGCTGACCCGCCCGATTCGCCGCAACAGCCATTTGGATAAGTTGGGCTGGAGCAAGATGGTGAAGGAAACTGCTAAGGTATAGCATTTGCTCAATCGCTAGTTTTAAGCCGCTACCTAAGTCCCCAACCGGGGACTTTTTGTTTGCTAAACGCTGGCAGATGATTCGAGGGATTATGGCATGGCAACCTGCTGTGAGGTCTTGAGTGTAGAGACAGCTCCTTACACAATAAGGGCTGAAACCTTTTTGTCTTTCTTGCTGCTACAGCAATTCACAATTTTCAGAAATCGGGACGGTTCAAAACTAGGACATTTTGGGTGACACTCGCAACAAAGAATGGACCAACTATTCAAGTTGGCCCATTGAGCAAAAAGTAATGAGCCAGTTAATATTCTGTCAAGTCAAAGAAGGGACGGCAGGCGATCGCTCAAAGGCTTGTGTCAGAAGAGAGAAAGCAATGTCTGTCTTCCACTCGATATCGCTCTAAATGCAGGACACATTGGGGATTATTGTTGGCTGTGTGGGAATGGTAAGAGCAACTATTACCAGGTCGCTCTCGCCGCACTTGAGTTCATCCGATACCCCATTCCACTCAACGTTTGTAGACGTTCGCTCGCTGGCTGTTCGGCTGACAGTCGCGATCGTCGGACTGCTGGCTGTTTCGAATGCTGGCATAACCGCACTTTCAATCAGACGAAAGCAGCACGCCTTTCGGCAGAACTTACAGTATCAGGCTGTAATGTTGATCGAGGTTCTGGATGTTGCTACAGCAGATGCGTTGTACATCAACGACGGAGACTATCTGAACGATCTGATTCAGTCGGTCGAGCAAGAGTCTTCGCTTGTTTTGGGAGGGCGGGTTTATGACGCCAATGGCTGGGTGCTGGGAGATTCTCGAGATTCCGTTTCTCAATATGCCTTGGAGCCCGACCCCTTTGCCGTAGAGCTATTAAGCAGTAGTGAAACGATCTTTGAGTGGGAAGACGGTCGCTTAGTGGCAGGTCGAACCGTGACTGTTGGGCACGAAACACTGGGTGCAATCAGTCTTGAATTATCAACGGTAAACTTTCAGGCCAATATCTCCAACGCTTTGTGGCAGGGGTTTCAAGCTGCAACGGTGTCGATCGCGGCTGGAACGATCCTGGCTTTGGTGATTGCCAGAAATATTTCTATCCCACTGAGAACGATGGTGCGGGCAACCCAAAAGATTGCTGCGGGAGATTTGCATCAGCGCCTGCAAGAGACGGGAGGAACCGAACTTGTCACCCTAGCCCGGGGATTTAACCAAATGACGAAGCAGTTGCACCTCAACTTGCTTCGCAAAGGAGCTATTCAACATTACGCTCTCGATCCCATTATTACCCTCGATGTTACGGGATTGATTGTGGAGTATAACGATGCGGCAGAGCATGTATTTGGGTATCAGCGTAGCGATGCCTTTGGCAAAAAGTTTGCCGAATTGATTGTGGCGGAACCGTGGCAACAACCTTTCAAAGCCGCAATCTCTGCAGCCCCGTTGGGAGAACCCTCAGACCTGCTCGGACAGTGGACAGAAATTCGAGCCAGACGAAGTGACGGACGGGAGTTTCCAGCAGATTTTTCCGTCAGTTGTGTTGCGGTCGAAGGGGTGGTGTTATTCACGGTAATGCTGCGGGACATTACCGAACGAAAGCGTATGGAGGAGCAATTACGCCACGAAGCACGACACGATCCGTTAACGGGGCTATCCAACCGAAGTGACTTCAATCAATCTTTAGAGCAGGCTTTTCAGCACTACAAGCAAGATGTTAATACAGCATTTGCTGTGCTGTTTTTGGATTTCGACCGCTTCAAGTTTGTCAACGATAGCTTGGGGCATAAAATCGGCGATCTACTGTTAATCAACATTGCCCGTCGCTTGCAAGCTTGCGTCAGACCAGGCGATCGGGTTGCCCGCTTGGGTGGAGACGAATTCACTATTCTGCTGGAGAACGTCAACGACTCCACATTCGCGACCCGGCTGGCCAATCGCATTCTGCAGCGGTTGCAATCGCCATTTAATCTGGAGGGTCATCAAGTGTCGATTACTGCCAGCATTGGCATTGTGTTGAGTGGAGCACAGCACGAGGCAGCTGAAGATATTCTCCGCGATGCCGACATCACGATGTACTCTGCCAAAGCTGCTGGGAAAAACCGGTCGGAGGTATTCAATGCATCGATTGGAGAGAAAGCCCAATATCGGTGGCAGCTCGAGCAAGACTTACGGCAAGCTTTACAGCGTCAGGAATTTCAGCTCAATTATCAGCCGATCATCGACAGCCAAACTCAAGCCTTGGTCGGATTCGAAGCACTCTTGCGTTGGCATCACCCCGTCCTGGGGATGATTCCACCAAACGATTTTATTTCTATCGCGGAAGAAGGTGGCACGATTTGCTCGATTGGACTGTGGGTGCTGCGAGCAAGTTGTCAGCAGATGGTGGCGTGGCAGGATCGCTATCGGACTCCTCTCCCGCTAACGCTCAGCGTCAACCTATCAGGCAAACAGATTGTTCAGCCCGATCTGGTCGATCGGATTGAGCACATCCTCCTCGACACTGGCTTTGCTCCAGAAAGATTGAAGTTGGAAATCACCGAAACTACGTTGATGGACAGCTTTGAGGTGGCTCTCGCACAATGTTCAGCTTTGAGAGCGCTGGGGATCCAGATTTACATCGATGATTTTGGGGTCGGTTACTCATCCCTCAGCTACTTAAACCAACTGCCAATTGATGCTCTCAAAATCGATCGATCGTTCATCATCAGCTCTCAAGCCGGTGGAAATAACTGGAAAATCGTACAGACCATCGTTGCACTAGCCAAGGGAATGGGGCTGGACACGATTGCTGAAGGGGTGGAAGACGTCCAGCAACTGGGTCAACTAACCCAGTTAGGATGCAATTATCTGCAGGGATATCTCATTGCCAAACCATTGAACAACCCAGATGCCGAGGTATTTCTAGCGAATGCATGTATCGATCGGTCCTCTAACACCTTGTTGCCAGCCCAAACCGATTGTCGGGTTCCTTTCAGCTAGCCAAGAATTCTACCAGCATCCGCGCCACAATCAGGACGCTCAAGTTTAGGTACAGATAGGGATTGCCGTAGCTGAATTGTCCGCAGTGATGTGGTCACTGCTCTAACGATGCACAGTTCAAAACTGTCTTTGGCCCTGTCCAACCTGAGTTCGGAATCCGATAATCAGTGACCGCAGGCTTGGGCGATGCAGAAGAGACGCGAGCGATTTCGCCACCCGTTCGAGTTGTCATTTGCTTCCAGTGTGCTGCTATAGAGGTGTTGCCAGTTGGAGCCAGATGCTCCGTGCCATCAAGCCGCGTCCTTCCCGTTCACCTCAAACCATTTCCCCTCCATCCACTTCACCTGCGCCAACTCGTACCGGGAACGCTGGCGGCACTCTTAGTTGCTGCAGTTGTCGGGGCTGGGGGCTGGCAACCATTAGAATTTCTGGTTTATAACTGGCAGTTCAGATTGCGGGGGGCACGGCCTTGGAGCGATCGGATTGCCGTCATTGTGATTGACGAAAATTCCTTGCAGGAATTCGGTCGTTTCCCCATCAGTCGCCGCTACTATGCCGAGCTGCTGGATATCTTGCAGCCTGTTGAACCCGATGCAGTAATTTTTGACATTGCCTTTTCCGAACTCGAACCTAACGATGAATTGTTGGGCGATCGCATGGATCGCCTGGGACGTGCCGTCATTGCTCAAGCCACCGATTATCAGGGTCGCCTACTCCAACCCAGCCCCGAGGTCGAAGCCAGTGCCGCAGCGTTGGGAGACATTACCAAACTGCAGGACATTGATGGTATTACCCGGCAGGTGCCCCTCTCCCGATGGTTTTACGACTCGAATGCCGAGACACTGACTACAGCTTCAGACACAGAGTCGTCAGACACAGAGTCGCTAGAAATAGCAGGAGATCGCTTACCCACACTGTCCGTTGCCGCATTAGAGCTACATGGCTTTCTGGAAGAGCCGCTAGTCCCCTTGCCCGACCTCTCGCAACCGCTGTGGGTGAATTGGCCTAGCTCAACACTCACCCACCTCTCAGACTCGACGCTCATGTCCGTATCGTTGGCGGATGTGCTATCCGGTTCGGTAGCTGCCGAATCCTTCCGCGATCGCTTTGTGTTCGTGGGGGTCACCGCTCGCGGCCTCGACCCGCTTCAAACTCCATTTGATCGAACCCCCGAAACCAGTGGCATCTACATGCATGCTGCCACCCTCAATACCTTGCTGCTGGATAACGAACTACAGCGACCTCGATGGTGGATGCTCGTGATGATTGGCATCCTGGCTGGCCCGGCGTTTGGCTGGGCGATTGCGCCCTACTCTGCTCGGTGGCGGCTGCTCTTGGGAGTGGCAGCGATTGGCGCTTGGATTCCGATTGCGATTGTGGGGTTTCAAACCCAGAACTGGTGGTTACCAATGGCGTGGCCCGTGTCCCTGCTAGCGCTGTCCACTGCGGCCGTAGAGTTGGGAGAACGGCTGGCAACGAATCGACGGCTGGAACGTCAGCTCAATCAGCTATGGGCTAGTTACGGGGAAGACTTAATTCAACACAGTCCGCTGCCGCTCCAAATAACAGAAATCTCCGATCAGTTCCAGCAACCCCAGCGGGTGGCGGACGACACGGTATCTCAATTGACAACGTTGGCTGCTGCCTTTGGGCGATCGCAGTCGGCACAGGCTGCCATCTCCAGCAGCTTACCCATCGGACTGGTGGCTACCGATTTGGAAGGCATCGTGTGGTTTTGCAATCCTGTTGCGGCCGAAGTGCTGTCAATACAGGAAGGCGATCGACTCATGGCGGCGTTGGTGCCGGAGTGGACAACCACCGATGTCTGGACACAACGCTGGCAGGCTCTTGCTGACGGGTTTCACGGAGAATCGTGGGACGTTAAACGGTTCGGTCATTGGTTCGATCTCAAAGTGGAGCCGTTATTAGCCCAGATTACGGGCCGCATGTCTGGAGTATTGCTGGTAGTGGAGGACACCACTGCCAGTCGGGAGCTGCAAGAGCAATTGGTAGTGCAAAACCGCGAGCTAGAAATAGCTCGTCAGGAGGCTGAGGCTGCCACCCACATGAAAAGCGCCTTTTTGGCGAACATGAGCCACGAAATTCGCACCCCCATGAACGCTGTTGTGGGTTTGGCTGGGTTGCTGCTGGATACTCAGTTGAATGCCGAGCAGCAGGATTTTATTCGCACGATCCGTTCCAGTGGCGATACGTTACTGGGCATCATCAACGAAATTTTGGATTTCTCGAAACTAGAAGCGAAATCCGTTCGGCTGGAAGCTATTGAGTTTCATTTGTTGCCCTGTATCGAGGCCGTTGCCGATTTGCTGGCGACGCAAGCGTACGCCAAAGGCTTGGATGTGGCGGTGAGAGTGAAACCGGACGTCCCCTTAAAGGTGGTGGGCGATCCCACGCGCATCGGCCAAATTTTGACCAATTTATTGGGTAATGCCATCAAGTTCACGGCTTCTGGCCACGTCACACTAGAGGTGCAAATCCTGCAGCGATCGCCCCAAACGGCAACAGAGCCAGAGCTAGCGACCCTGCGCTTCGGTGTTCGTGATACCGGTATCGGCATCGAGGCGCAGGCTCAGCAAACTCTGTTTGATTCGTTCTCTCAAGCAGATGCATCTACCACGCGCAAATACGGGGGAACGGGGCTGGGGTTGGCTATTTGCAAGGGGTTGGTTGAGCTGATGGGGGGGGAGATTGGCGTAGACAGCGTGCTAGGTGAGGGATCGACATTTTGGTTTCAACTGACGCTGCCGGTGGAGTCGATGCCGGTAGGGTCAATGCCGGTGGGGTCAATGAACGAGCAGGAGACAGACAGGAGTCACCAACAGTGTCTTCAGGCCGTACCGTTGTGGATTGCTACGGATTGTGGGGAGGTTGGGGAGGCGATCGCCGAGTGGGCACACAATTGGGGTATGCGGGTGACGGTGAGCGAGCGGTCCGTAGCCCTGGAACGGCTCCGAAAAATCGCAGACAATCCGGCCACAGGGGAATGGGAAGGATTTGTGGCGATCGATCTGGATTGGGAGCACTCAGACGATTGGGTTGGCGCACTGCAAGCATTGCCTGCCGATCGTCGTCCTCATTGCATGGGGTTAGCTCCGCTAACTCGACAAGATCGCATCAAAGCCTGGGTAAAAGCGGGTCAGCTCGATGCCGCTATTTCCAAGCCCGTCAAACCCGAACGCGTTTTGGCCACCATTCTGCAGATCGTTCGTCCCGATACCCAGCCGCGATCGCCCCAAGCCCAACCTTCCGTTGCTCCCCCGTCTCCGGCCAACCTACGCATCCTGTTAGCAGAGGACAATCGAGTCAATCAGAAAGTGGCAGTACGGCAGTTGAAGACCCTGGGATACAGCGCAGAGGTGGCAACCAATGGTCGCGAAGTACTAGACGCTCTGGACTCTCAAGAGTTTGATGTGGTGCTGATGGATTGTCAGATGCCGGTGATGGACGGATATGAAGCAACTATCACCATTCGGGAGCGGGAAACCGAGGGGCAACGGATTCCAATTATTGCCATGACGGCCAGTGCATTAGAGGACGATCGCGATCGGTGTTTGGCGGTGGGGATGGATGACTTTTTGTCGAAGCCCGTACGAAAATCAGAGTTACAGGCGGTTTTGCAGAAATGGGGACAGTCACGCCTGGTTGACTAACAAAAGATGCGTAGCTGGTATACCGAAGCCCCCAACCGAATGGCAGAGCTAAGCAGTAGTGCGGACATTTCAGCTACGGTGATCCCTGACTGCGTCTGAATATCTGTAGCCTAACTGAAATGGCGAGAACTATAGCTAAAGCACAAATCTGTCTCTAACCAAGAAATTCCTCCACATTAGGGTTCAGGAAACGACGCCCACTAGGAGCTTCTAGCCAAGCTGTTTCAAGGTGTGGATATGTTGAATCTGTAGGGGCTTCTTGGGTAGGTAGCCATTTAGACAGCTCATCAATGATATCTCTAGCTTTATCTTGTCCAGCGAGATTGGTCCATTCATTGGGATCGACTCTGTGGTCATAAAGTTCTTCACCGCCATCGGAATATCGAGTGTAACGATATTCCTCAGAACGAATGGAGTGATTTCCACGAATAAATGTTGAAATTGCAGGGTATGGCCAACTTAAATCGGGTGAATTTAGGAGAGGTAATAAGCTATTCCCCTTTATGGCTGCAGTTGGGAGCTGGATTCCCAAATAGTCTGAAAGTGTTGGAAAAACATCAAGTAAGCTGACCGTCCGCTCGCATGTCCTACCCTTTTGAAAGTCGGGGCCTGAAAACATTAGAACACTTCTTGTTGCTTCTTCCCACAATGAAAACTTTCGCCAATGATTTTTGGGGCCCAAGTGCCACCCGTGGTCTGACCATAAAACAATCATCGTATTATTGCTTTTTCCGCTCGTTTCTAAAGCATCCAGCAATCGTCCAATTTCATAATCGGCAAACGAAATAGAGGCAATATAGGCTTGAACTGCATTTTTCCACTGACCGGCCTCTAGAATTAATTCATGCTCGCTCGTTAAAGCATGTCTTCGCCCCATTGTCGGAATATCCTCTAGATCGGTTTCCAGAACAATGGGCAAGTTTATTTCATCGAGCGGGTATAGATCGATAAACTTCCGAGGAACGTACCAAGGAAGATGAGGGCGAAAGATACCACAAGCAATGAAGAAAGGCGGATCTCTATCGGTTTGAAGTGCATCTATTGCGTGGTTGACTTGGTGATGGTCATCCATTTCCTCAACAGAGACATCAATGGGCCCCCAATCAAATCGACCCCGCGTTTCCCATAATTCATGGATTCCGCTTAGAGGCGGATTGGTTGGATAAGGAAAGATTTTTCACAATGAGAGTAACGATGACAGCAGTGCTTGGCATGTACGCACCTACAGACAAATCTCTCCTTATCCAA
>JBCBVA010000126.1:0-10505 GCA_039817825.1 Cyanobacteria bacterium J06642_12
CAGAGATCGAGCGAGTCATTGCATCCAGCGTCCGATTGCCAGCTTGCAGTTGAACTGGGATGCGGCGGTCGAACCATTCGTTCAAATTGGGCTTGGGAACATCGCGCATAATCATCAGCGCAATGCTGATTACAAAGATGTTGTACGCACTCCAGATCCAAGCAACTTTCATCCCTTCCACAAAGTGAGGGTCGTTAGGCACCGGCAGCAAAAACAAATTAGCATTCCCGAACGCTACATTTAAGCTGGCCAGCAGCGTTACTGCCGACATCAACCACAGCACAACGAGGGGCCAGGCCAGATCCCAGTTGTAGACGTGGCGATCGCGAGATATCCCTTTGGGGGTCACTTTAAATCGAGCGGCAAACGGCTTGAACAGTGTCTTCACCAGCGCAATTGACACGGGGATACACTGGGCCACTTCGTAGATGTCTGACACTAGGGCAGAACGGCTGCGCTCGTTTAACCAGGAGAAGGTTGTGAGATTGAGCCAGTAAAACGGCAGGAAGAAATAGAGACCTTCCGTCACTGATGTTCGCAACGGCATCGTACCGAAGGTGACGTACACCATGGGCATGAGCAAGAACAGTACCCGGAAGAGGCTAAAGAACCATTGGCCGATGCCCTCTAGATGGGACAGCCGCTGCAGCCAGCTAAAGCCGGGTAATGTCAGCGGGTTACAGCGCAGGAAAAATGCTTGAATCGTTCCGCGGGCCCACCGCTGTCGCTGCAGGATGTGGTCCGTCATGTTCTCGGCACACAAGCCAGAACTGAGCACCTCGTCGAGGTAAATGGTGCGGTTACCCATTGCCGATAGAAGGATTCCTGTGAAATAGTCTTCGCTGAGAGACTCGGTCACAAAGCCACCAATGTCTTCTAGAGCTCTCCGGCGAACCACAAACGAACTGCCGTAGCAAATGGAGGTCTCGTTGGTATCGCGCAGCGGTTGATAGTGGCGTGAAAAAATCTCTACTTCGGGGGGCAGCACTCGCTCCAGCCCTAAATTTCTGGCTACCGGATCGGGGTTGTAAAAGCCTTGCTGCGTTTGAACTAAACCGACCGTGCGCTCTTGGAAAAAGCCGACCGTGCGGAGGAGAAAGTTAGTGGTTGGAACAAAATCAGCATCAAATATGGAAATCAGCTCGCCGCCGGTCTTGGCCAAGGCATAGTTGATGTTGCCAGCCTTGGCGTGAATGTTGCTAGGGCGAGCGATGTAGTGGCAGCCCAACTGCTGTGCTAATTGGCGAATTTCAGGACGCTTGCCATCATCCAACAGATAAACCTGCTTGTTCGGATAATCCATGGCCTGACATCCAATCACGGTGCGTCTCAGGATTGTCGCTGGCTCGTTATACGTCGGGATAAGGACATCCACACTTGGTAAATACGTTCCGGCCAACACAGCTTCGGCCATCTTGTCGGCTTGAGGCGATCGTGATTTGATGCCAAACATTAACACCAGACGGAGCACCGCGCTGGCAATCACGGCCATCTCCATGCCGAACAAAATCAAGCTAAAGATACCGTCTGATGGCCCAGCCAGATTGAGGCTAGCCAGGATGCGCCAGAGGGTGTAGCGTCCAATCGCCGCCAGCATGAGCACAACCACCAAGGGACGCGACCACCGCTGAGGGCGAGGAGACACCATCATGATGAGCTGTGCCGTGCCCACTAACACGATGACGGGCAGCCACATTTCCAGGACCGAACCATGCGGGGGACGTACCCATGCTGGAGGGTTTAGTTCTATGGCATCCCAAGCGGCAAAAAAACTTGAAACAGTGGGTTCGCCTAATGCCCAACCGATAGCGACAATCGCGGCTAACAGTAAACCACCGCAGATTGCCAGAGTCGCCTTGTGCGGTCTCATCGTTGCGGCTCTTGGCCAACGGATGGGCGCCGAGTACGAGCGTGCTGAGTAAGTACGTTTGTCGGGAGTATATCTCTGCATGGATAGCGCGAAACTCTTCAGGACTAGGAACGGACAGTCAACAGCAGGGGACAGACTGCAGACAATTACGTCTAATCAACCTGTTCTGCTGGTCTGTAAAACCGGCAATGAAACCACCAATCTCTGCCAAGGAGCGCAAATCCACTTCGGGGTTCGCGAGGGGCGATCGCTCCAGGACTTGCCTGCTCTAGAGTCGATACCTGAACTCGCTCGCACTTGCTCAACAGCACTCACTCAATCAACGGTCTTGCCTATGCAAGTGGGAATCACTGGGAAATCCAACTAACTGCAAAACACGAGGTTGAACTGAGCAAATGTTTTAACACCTGCTTCACAGTTCTTAGCGATCATAGGGGTAAATTCCTCTGGCTGAGGTGTGCGTAGGGGCACAAACCACTAAGTTTGCTGGCTCTGCCCCTCAACTCAGCACGGATGCATAACCGGATTGTGCTCGCATCCGATTTGGCGATTGCGCGTTAGCGTATGCTGCCTGGCTAGCGGACAGTGACAGGTATTGATTTGACAGCAGATTTTTACGTGTAACAGGCGGACAGGCGACAGCGATATCGGGGGGCTTTGCAGAGATGGGGGACGGTATTGCCTATGAAAAGCTTCATACTCACTCAGAGTTTTTTCAGGCAGGATTAAGGGAATTACAACTGGACATCTCAACGACAGCGTTTACAACTAGAGGCATGCATCTGAAACGGTACTGCTGTGGCACGTGTGGTGACCTGACATTCAGTGACGTACTCGTCCCCAGATGTTCTGAGCCGTGTGTCTACGCGACTGTAGGTGCGACCTCCCCTTGTTCTGGAGTGTTTTTACCTCTGGAAGCCGCATCTAATGTCAGTTGTGAATCTGATTCCGGTGGTATTCTTCTCGGCCTGCTTCGACAGGGCTGTGAAATCCATACGGTCAAACCATCGATCCCTATCTTGAGCGCATTCAGAGCATTCACATGAAGGACCTAATCTCCAATGCATTACTGGTGCATCCCATCATCGCGATGCTATTTGTCTTTCCCCTAGTCGGAATTGTCACTCACTATTCCTGGCAAACCCGTCAGCGCAGACTGGCTACTGCCAAAAAGGAGAAAAGTAAGATTCCCCCCAGCGTTGGGGTGGAACACGTCAAAATTGGTCGATGGTTGGCATCGGGGGTTTTTGGAGTCGCCATTTGGGGGCTGGTGCGGCCCAGTTTGAAGTATTTGTTTGCTGCGGACCAGTGGCCCGTGCTGGAATCTGTGGCGGTTGCCCTATTCACCATCGCTGCTATCGTCTCGTTTGCCTTACTGCTGCGAGCGAAAACCTCGCTCTGGCGAGGCATTTTCACTGGGTTCACGGCCCTTTGGTTTATGCTGCTCAGCTTCCAAGATTCCGTCTTGGGCAGAGAGGGAGGCGGTGCTATTTTCGAGCGCACAGATCAGTGGTACGTTTCCCACTTCTACTTCGGCATTGTTGTCGCTATGCTGATGGTGTTTTCGGTGGCCATTCAACCCGAGATTTACCGCGACAAGACCCATAAGTGGCGTAACCTCCATATCTTGCTGAATTGCTTAGCGCTGGCCCTGTTTATTGCCCAAGGTATTACTGGCGCGCGGGATATCTACGAGATTGCGTTCTACGCAAGCTAGCAAACAGAGATTCTTCGCTTGCGATCGCGGCGGGAGGGCGCTGCGGCCGTTACTGCCGAACATGTTTTCGATATTGATTCGCTTTGCCCCCGGAGGGATGAATGAGGCTGGCGGGGTCTGTCGATATTTGTTGGAAGACGTGGGCAAGCGGTTCATCGTCGGCAGTATTTGAGGAGCTGTCGCCGATTAGGCGCAGGCCAACCGCTTGCCAACGCAATGGTTGTGCAGAGGTCTCGAATGCTTGAGCGAGCTAGCTGCGATCGCAGTTGGCTCGCAAGCTTTTCTCGCTCCGTGCTGTACGACCTGAGTTCGATAGCCCTCACCCCCAACCCCTCTCCCACATTGGGAAAGGGGAGAAAAGGCTTCAAAGCCTAATGGTTGCGCGCACTGCGAGGAGCTCATCCAACTTGAACCATTCTGTCGAACTGACGTTGTACGAGATCTGTTGGCGCAAATGAATGACGTTTGAGTTTGAAATAGTCTGCTGAACAGCACTATCTGCTGCAAAACCACGTGTGAGGATTCAGAGAATCACGTTATGCTGGTACCAGCTTTTTGAAGAAACATGAAGTCCTTCGTCACTCAATATGTTGTCCCGCTGCTCATCGTTTTGGTGTTCGCAGTCGCGTTAGTGGCAGTGAGTGCCCGTGCATTTCTACCCAATGATATGGCTGCTCCC
Source organism: Cyanobacteria bacterium J06642_12 (assembly GCA_039817825.1). GTDB lineage: Bacteria > Cyanobacteriota > Cyanobacteriia > Thermostichales > PCC-7336 > PCC-7336. The sequence continues at coordinate 4,267 of JBCBVA010000126.1, forward strand.
GCTCCCATCGACGATTTAGCTTGCCTCACTCAGACCGTGATTGGGTAACCGGTGGTGGTCCTCCATCATGGGCTGCCGTCTGTTGCTATTCCAGCAGGATTTCAGTGGCGGTTGGGAGATAACGGCGATCGCGAGCGACTGCGTCATTGCCTTCAGCTAGCGTTTGCTGAGGCCTTTCCAGACCAAACTTCGTGGGATCACCTTACCCAAACGGTCGAACGATACTTTCATCCCGGCTCCTCCCCACTCTGGTGGATCGAGCTCAATCGTTCTGTGCGCAAGGGGGGGCAGATCCAATCAGAGAGTGATTCTGTTGTTCCTGTCCAGCAGGTGCCGGATAGCCCATTAGGGCCTGCCGTGGCTTGTGTGTGGGCTACCCGGGGCATTGGTCAGGCAACTGGTTGCCCGGTTGCTTACATCATGGCGTTGTGGGTATCTCCTGGTTACAGACGACAGAGGCTTGGCTCGGCTGCAATTCATGCCGTGCGAGCGTGGGGAGAGCGGGTTGGCTGTACCGCAATCGAGCTACAGGTGTTTGGTCATAACCAGTCAGCCCGCATGTTTTACCGCACCCAAGGGTTTGGGGAGGTTGGAGTGTGGCTGCAATCACCTCTGAGTAGCGTTTAGATGCAGTTACTGAGAGTCAGATCGAGACTGCGGGCCAGTGCCCTCGCGGGCTTCCGGTAGTCTTTCCCAGGACATACGCGACATTCAGAGTCCAGAGCAGCCATGGCTTGAGCGATTCAAAACTAACTATTCACTCTTCTGATTGTTGAGATAGTGCCGTGTTACATCCAGACGTTATTTTCTTCGACGCTGTTGGTACGCTGTTTCGGGTGCGAGGCAGTGTCGGGCATATTTACAGCCAAATTGCTGCGGATTACGGGGTTCAAACCAAGCCGGCAACGGTCGACCGCCACTTCTACACTGTGTTCAAATCAGCTCCACCAGCCGCATTTCCCGATGCGGGCGATCTCCTACCTCAGCTTGAACGGGAGTGGTGGTATTCTGTGGTGCGCCAGACGTTCGAGCGGGTTGGAGTCTTACACAAGTTCCGAGATTTTCCTCGCTATTTCCGCGATGTGTTTGACAGCTTTGAAACCGATGCTGTTTGGGAGCTATATCCCGAAACTCTACCGGTCCTAGACGAGTTGGATCAACAGGCGACGCTGGCTATGATTTCTAACTTTGATTCTCGACTGCACAAGGTTTTGCGGGTTTTGGGGTTGGATGGGGTGTTTCATTCCGTCACAATCTCGACAGCTGTAGGAGCTGCTAAGCCCTGCTCTGCTGTGTTTGATGCTGCTTTGGCTAGAGAAGGGGTGAATCCCTCAAACGCTCTCCATGTCGGCGATCACCAGCGTCAAGATTACCAAGGAGCCAAACTAGCAGGGCTCAATGCTCTGTGGTTGCGACGCGCTCAGCCGATGATGCTTCTGGACGATCGCCAAGCTCCGCCAGCCGATACGATCGCCGATCTGTTTGGCATTCTCGATCGCCTGAGCATTCACCCCTCCAATCACTCGTTGGTATCGTCCAGCTAACCACGCCATAGCAATCGGATTTGAGAGTGACGCAGAATACTGTGATGTAGCTCTTGCGTATCAGCAGCGATTGGCTGTTTTATTCCTAATGTGAAAGACTCTAGTTGTCTGACAATCTTCACGATTCAGATCCAGACAATCTGCTCAGTTCGGGCTTGAGAACAGATGAGTGTATAGAGGACGGGTTTTATCCCAATCTAGAGCTGTCCGACGGCGAAATGACTAGAGTGCACCTGCATCCTCCAGTTGAGCAGCGACAATTTGGGCGATCGCCTCAGCTGCGCCGGGTTCTTCTCGCCACTGCTCTAGATTCGCGTGCATCTGGTTGTAATGCTCACGATCGAGCAAAATCTGACACACGACATCCGCGATCGTCTGTGGTGTCAAATGACCGCGTAGCTCTGGCACAATCCTGCGTTGAGCCCAAATGTTGGGCCATGCTAAAAACCGCACAAAACGCAATACATACCAATTGACGAAGCGAGCCAGGAGGGTGCCCACCACCGGCAACCGGACGATGAGGCCCAAGAGTCCGTCCCACGAGCGCATGGCGTCCAATTTATTGGTGGGCAAAATCACTACCATAGGTATGCCCAATCGACCCAGCTCGGCCGTGTTTGCCCCCACGGTAGTCAGGCAGATGTCGCAATTGGCTAACAGATCGTACGAAGGAAACTCTCGCCACAGACTAATGGTCGTTCCAAAGGGAGTTGAAAATTGCATGGTGTTGCCCCCCTCTTCCAGCACAGCAGAGGTTCCGTATACGGTAGCCATGTCCCAGTTATTGACGACGCTGGCGTACTCGGCAATCTCCTTGAGGTCTAGCGTGGGGGCTAGGGGGATAGCAAATCGTGCTGCAGGTAACGCTTCACGAAGGCGATCGGCCACAGCCAACATGAGAGGGACTCCCAACGATAGTTTGGCCGGTTTGGAGCCAGGCAATAGTCCAATCTGAAAGGCAGATCGCTCGCGACTGTTCACGGGCTGCCATAACCACGGCAGCGAGGGCGTAATGCTGACCGGCAATGTGGCGGAGTCTCCGCCAGCTAAGGGCTCTGGGCGAGTCGTATCCTGCTCGCCCAGTGGTTCTGTGGGAGTATTCAGATTGACGTCAGTCACCGGTAGCAGACTGGGTTCTCGCAGGGGGGAGGTGGTCACCCCGTCGGCCATCAAATCCCCAACCACGTACATTTTGGATTGCCATCGTCGAGCAGCTTTGGCCGCGATCGATTCGGTGCGTACGGCAAACACATCCACCCAACGCTGCCAGCGAGCTTCCCATTCTGCGTACACAACTACCCGATAGCCCAGTTTGCGACCCAGTTGCAGTGCAAAAAACTGATCTCCCCCCAGAAATAGCACCACGCCAAATGGCCCCCAACCCCAGTCTTCTGCTGTGGTTCCAGAGAGTAAGAACGGCCAAAAGTGTTCCGCTCCTTGGACTCGATCCAACTCCAGCCGCTCTCGCGCAATGTCTGCTTCTTTACCAGAGGCATGCGCACAAGGAGATAGTACGAGGGACAGCCGAGCGTGGGGAATATACCTGCGCAACTGTTTGACCGCAGGCCTTACCCACGTCAATATCTCACCAGGACCATTTGACAGAATTAGGATGTCGGCCGGAGGCTTCACTCTAGTGCCACCATTGATGCATTACGAGCTGGATAGAGCGATACTAGCGGACAGAGCGATCGCGAGTCGATTCCTCTTGTGTATCCGATGTATTGGTGGTTTCAGATTGGTACGAGAGGGGTAACTCACCGTCTTCGACCAGAATCATGCCCAATCCTTCAGGGTTGATTGTGTCATCGAACAGGGTTTCCTCGCTGTAAAGTGCACCTTCCGTCACCGCGCCGTTCCAATTCACATCGAACAGAACCGCTCCGATCAAATTGGCTGAACTGATATCGGCGTAGCCTAAATCGGCTCCCGATAAATTCGCGCCTGCTAGATTGGCGTTCTGCAAGTTGGCACTAAACAGGTTGGCAGCAATGAGCGATGCTTGTGCCAGTTCCGCCCCCACCAAATTAGCCTCCATTAATTGCGCGCCCGATAACGATGCACGCGTCAAGATCGCAGCTTTCAAATCGCATTGGGGGCATTGCCCGGTGGCTTGTAAGTATTGAAGATCTTGACGCTCGATCGCACCAGCAGAGGTAACCCAAACAGATGTGACTGCCAGGGCTGACACGATGGCCGAGATGCCTAGTGTTGCGAGTAACGGAGGTGCAAACGCCGAGCTTTTCCGATTCTCTACCATGTTCATCCCATCACACACGCAGTTGTGGCACCTATTATGACCGCAATACTTAGAGGGGGCGAGTTGCTTGGCTGTCTCTAGAACTGAACGAGATAGGGTGGCCGAGCTGTGTTGTTGTTGAGCTGTGCTAATCCTGACTGGGTCGGTTTCGAGCTGCACTGCACGCGACATTAGAAATAGAAATTTAGATGGTGCGCAGCAAGATATTATGGAAGACGGACTGTTTTTTCACAGGAGACACTCTTGACGGACTTTGCGCTTAAGGCTGTGTGGTTGGATGATAACTTGGCGATCGCTGTCGATCAAATTGTTGGTCAAGGCCGCAGCCCTCTAACCAAATATTATTTCTGGCCTCGCGATAACGCTTGGGAGGCTATCAAATCCGAGCTGGAAAGCAAAAGTTGGATCACAGATGTTCAGCGGGTTGAGTTGCTCAACAAGGCCACTGAAGTGATTAATTACTGGCAGGAAGATGGCCGCAAAAAGCCTATGGATAAAGCAGCTGAGAAATTCCCAGAGGTCTTGTTTGCTGGTAATTCCTAACACCGGAGCCGGGTAAAAATTGTGACTGGGCAAGCCGCCGGTCAACAGATATGAAGCTCAGCAGATACTCTGTTGGGTTCATGGGGTTATGTCGTTGGTTTGACGATGTCATGTTTACTCTGACTGCACCTCAGCGTAGTCAATATCGAACGCAAGTTTCTATCGAGTTACAGCCGAGCGAAGTTCGTTCGGCTGTAACTCGATAGGTAGTTTCCCCCTGGTGTCGCAACCTGTTGACGCAGATGCCGCGCGATGATGGATTCCTGCTCCTGGCCGTTCACTGCCGTTTCGACATGCTCTCCCAACGAACTTCCCTGACACTCCCCCGACGAACTCCCAATGTCTACTCCACCCATTCAGTGGTATCCCGGGCACATTGCCAGAGCCCAGCGTCAGCTTAAGCAACAGTTACAGAAAGTTGATGTCATTTTCGAAGTGCTGGATGCCCGAATTCCTCAATCCAGCCGCAATGCTGATCTCGACCAATGGACAAACGATAAGCCACGGGTGATTGTCCTCAACAAAGCCGATTGCGTGCCAGCCCACACGGTCAAGGCTTGGCAAGCTTGGTTTCAATCTTGTGGTCAGAACGCTTGGCCGACCAACGCGCGAGACGGAAAGGGGGTGGCAGCGATCGAGCAAGCTGCTCACAATGTGGGACAGGCCACCAACGATCGCCGACGCAAACGGGGCATGAAGCCCAGAGCTGTGCGAGCTGTTGTGATTGGGTTTCCCAATGTGGGTAAGTCCGCGCTACTCAATCGGCTACTGGGGAAGCGAGTGGTGGAGAGTGCGCGTAAGCCGGGTGTAACCCGCCAATTGCGCTGGGTTCGACTAGGTAAGCAGCTCGATATTCTCGATGCGCCTGGAATCCTTCCTCCTCAACTGAACGATCAGCAGGCTGCTCTCAAGCTGGCGATCTGCGACGACATTGGTCAGGCTAGCTACGTGACCGAACATGTGGCTGCCAGTTTTCTGGAGATGCTGCCTCCTCTGGACGCTCAGGCCGAGGAGATCGCCTGTTCTCGCTATGGGTTTGATAGCTTATCTAAACCCGGAAGTATTTTGATTCAGGACTTTGCGCTGCGCGTGCATGCGGGTAATACAGGGCGAGCTGCTCAGCAGATTTTGACAGATTTTCGTAAGGGAACGTTGGGCGCAGTCGCGCTGGAACTCCCACCCGATTGCACCTGACACCCAGGCTGGACTTCTGGCTAGGCGCTGTCTGCGTAGCTCTAGTTGTTAGTCACCGCCAATTCGACTGAGCTGTTTGAGTGAAAAGAACAATCGGTCGCGGAGCACAACGGCAGCACTATGGTCGACATGTCCTGCTCCTTTCTTCCGATATGGGGGAAGGACTGGGGATGATGGCGATCGAACTTCGATTTGCCAAGCTGGCGAGCAACGGTTCCATCAACCTATGAATTCATTTCAGTCAGCCTGACGGAGAGTGCTAGCCGCCGCCGTTACGCTACCAGGGCGTGAGTCATTTGCCAGACTGACTTCGAAGACTATCGTCAAGTTTCTAAGGTGTTGCAGTTAAACCGAGAACGATGGTCAGCTTCTCAACTGAGCGTTGATCGAGTGCTGGTGAGTACTAGTGACTGCGATGGCAAAGCTTATTCAACAGGGCCGGCAGACTTGCGGTGTAGCTGCACAAGAAGTCGGTGGCAGTGGTGTTGTGATTCGCACGAAACATCCAGGCTCTGACGTAGCTGGGACGGCGATCGCTGTTGATAGCGGCGGAGGGATAGGCTAGTGCTGAAGGGCTTGCGGAATGAGGCATGTCAATTTCCTATCTGAGAATGAGTATCTTGGTTGCGCCCACTATTGAATAGATATAGACGGCAACAACATATGCAGGTGAAACACAAATGATGGCTGAGGGTGGG
>JBCBVA010000127.1:0-10151 GCA_039817825.1 Cyanobacteria bacterium J06642_12
TCACTACTTACGTGTATCTCTTCACTCGCTTATAAATCATCTCGATCGCCTCTAAATCATTAGAACAACTCCGAGGATGACCAGTAGAAGAGACAGCAGGGTTTCAAATTTCTTGGGGGAGAGAGTTTGGTGAACTTTGCTACCGATCGCGATCACAGCTAGCGCTGCAGGTAAACAAGCCAAATAAAGCTGACCCACTCGCACGGTCCACAACCCCGAGATGCCGTGACTGGCAACAATCATCAGCCCAATGGGGAAGAAGTACCCCTGCAGGTTTGACCGAAATGAGTCGGGGGGCCATTGCCGCAAAGCGGCGTAGGTGACAATGGGTGGCCCGTTGGTGTTGAAGGCGCTGCCCAGCACTCCTGCCACAAACCCAAATCCATATCCCCACCAGCGGTTTTTGATGCGGGGGGCTTGTTTTCGGATGAGGCGATTGAAGGCAAAGACGATTAAGAACACTCCCAAAACCCTCATCACGATCGCTTCGGGGACAAGTTTGATCAGGATGAGGCCGAAGGGGATGCCGAGGATGCTGGCAAACACGAGTTGGCGGGAGATTTTGAAGTCAATCTGGCGGAAAGTTGAGATGAATATTGTGAGTGACGAGCTGGTGGCGATTAGGGCAAAAAGAGGGGTGGCGGTACCGAGGCCCAAGGTTAAGGTCAGTAAGGGCATTGCGATCAGGGCATCCCCAAAGCCAAAGATTGCGCGTAGCAAAGTGGCACAAAAGAAGATGGCTATGGTTTCGGGCATTTAATGCTTCTCTGGTCTCTATCTAGCGAACAGTTGTCCGTTCAGAAAGCGCAGCAGGGGAGTTAGGGGTGGCAGGCGCTCGTGCAGTATGGACTATCTAGCATCAGGGTTCAATAGAGTCGCCGGGTAGAGGATGCCAACCGCCTTTCATCCAAAGACGACGAGCTTTAACAATGGCTCCTTCGTTGTGATTGAGATCGTTCAAGTCCAAGCGATCGCAAGTAGCTCGCCAGATTGCGGTTTTACCTCGAATTTCTAGGCCATCCTTTTCCCATGTGAAATGCTTGTTCCACTGGTGCACGCACGGGTTAAATAACAGGGTTGAAAGCTTGGATGCCAGATCGATTCCTGTTGTGAAGTTGTAGCGATAGCTATTGCAGCGTTGACAAGCTAGTGCCAGATTTTTAAATGTATCTGCTACGCTCAAGGAACGTGGTTGAATGTGGTCGATCTCGAAATTCCGGACTATCCACATACCTCATCGTCAGCTTTAAGTCCCTCCCTTTGTTCAGCTTTCACGACCGAAGGAAGAAGCCTACTTGCCTGCTTCCTCAGGGAAATAACTAACGATCGCCCGAATCCTAGCCATAATAGGCGGATGATTTGCAAGCAACTTGCTGCTTTCGTCCAAGCTAGAACAGAAAAACATGTGACACACTGATTCCGCTTGAGGCACGAGCATTTGCGACCCTCCTTCCAGCTTCGAAATCTTCCACAATGCAGAACATAAGCTGCGAGAATTGCGAGTTAATCGAACCGCAGCCACATCAGCTAAAAACTCACTCTGTCTGGCAACTGCCGCCTGAATCGCCCGACTAAAAATCAGCCCAACATACCCTGATACCTGCGCAAAAATATTCAATATCATAGCTAGAACGGTGCTCAAAAAGAGCAATGTGTCATCATGAGATTTAAGCTCCGATTTCTTTAATCGTCTGGATACGAACTTCTTGATGGTGATATAAACCACTAGCAGGCTATTCAAGAAAATATAGAGCCATGAATTAAAGCTAGTATCTCCATTCAAGATATGACCGAATTTGAATAAATCTGCTGTAATCGTTCCCTAACTCTCGAGCAGTGACTACCGAACATTCAAAAATGGTGGTAACGGACAATCCAACGACAACACAAACGCCCGCAACAACTCCGATTCCTCTACCGTCACCCGCCCATCCAGCAACACCGTCCTCGCACAAGCCTCCACCACCGCCTGCTTCCCCCTCGGAGCCAGCCGCCGCAAATTCTCCAACCCCGCATCCAAACTCTGGGTCGTAAATAGCGGTAGGCGATCGCCGTCCCTCACCTGTTCCGACACTGTCACATCCCCAGACCGCACCAATCGATCTACCCCCGCCTGGAAGGCATAAACGCGATCGCCCTCCGACTCGTGCCCTGCCTTCGCCAGTGCTGCCACCAACGTCAAACAATCCCCAAGTACATCCGACACGCTTTCGTACTTCACCGCCGGATTTAGCTCGCCCCCCAGCGCCACCGTCAACCGACTGCGCAACACCGCCATTAACGCAAACTCCGACAGCGACACCTCCCCATCCGCCATCACCAACTGATGCACATTGTTGGCAAACAACTGGCAGTTATCTTTCTCCATCCGCCGCAGCGCAGGCACCGCCAAATCCATCACCGGCAAACACAATCGCGGATCTAAATCTCTCAACAAGGCTCCCACCTCAACCACCGCCGTCATTACCTCCTGCGGCTCCGTCTCCTTCAGCTTGCTCAACTGGCGATCGCGTACGTCCCAATCGTCATTCAACAGCAGCGCGTACACGCAACCCTTCGCACCAGCCAGAGAATGCAACTGCGATCGCAACCCCGGCGGCAACTTCTGCAGCAGCGATCGCACCTGTGCAATCCCTTTCTCATCCGCAATCCCAATCCTCTCTGCGATGTCCTCAACTGCCATCCGGGCATCGCTTTCATTCGCAGGCTCCGGTGGTCTCTGGGTCGAAGTACTACCAACAAATCCACTTGCCAATCTAGATGCCCCAACAGAAGCTGCACCAGCCAGCACCTCCTGCGGAGTCGAATCGCGAAACTGAACCACTCCGCCCAAGCGGCGAATTCGCTCATTCAGCGGAGGGTGTGATGCAAATGCCCTGCCCCCAAACGACGCCACTGCCGATCCAAAAAACAAATGGCTGGCCGCCTCTGCTTGTGGAGCCAACACCGACGACCCTTGCGAATATCCGGCTATCTTCTGTAATGCACTGGCAATACCACGAGGGTTGCGCGTGAACTGCACCGCCGACGCATCCGCCAAAAACTCCCGTTGACGCGACACCGCCGCCTTAATCGCCCGACTGCACAACCAACCAATGCCCCCCACTGCAAACATCGCAAATCCCAACACCAAGACTGGGTTTCCCTTAGAATTTCGCGAACGGTATCTAGGACGGCTCATCCGCATCAACAATCGCCCAGCCAAGTGAATCAGCAAAATGCCCTGCAAAATCCCAATCAACTTGAGATTGAGATTCATATCCCCATTCAAAATGTGGCTGAATTCATGAGCGATTACCCCCTGCAATTCATCCCGATCGAGCTGCTCCAAACATCCCTGAGTCACCGCCACTGCAGCGTCGTTCGTGGTAAACCCTGCCGCAAACGCATTAATGCCGTCCTCGTCCGCCAACACAAATATCCTGGGCACCGGCACCCCAGAAGCGATCGCCATCTCCTCCACCACGTTCACAAACACCAACTGCTCGTCAGTCGCCATTTCTGCAAATACTTCGCTCCCCCCCAAACTCAAAGCCACTTGTGCCCCTCCCCCCTGCTTCAGCGCCAAATACTTCCACAAACTGCCGCTGCCCACCAACAGCAGCGTGCCAACCGTCACCCAGAAAAACACTTCGGGATGCCAGAGACCGATGGTAGTCGACCCTTGGGCAATTGTGATAGCGACTGCTAAATACAATCCAGCGATGGTAAAGGAGATCGCGAGCGCAAACAATCCCAGCAACTGTGTGGTGTTGTGGCGGGCTTTGTCTTGGGATTCGAAAAAATTCATGATGGGAATGTCAACAGATGAGCTGTTCTGTTCGAAGTGAAGTGATTAGTTGAGAAATTTGCGATTGGACTAGCGTGCTGTCAACGTAGGAGCGATGGTGCTTGCTTCTCCTTCGGGCTTGCTGCAATGCATTCGTCGTTGGATGACACTCCTCATAGCAAGCCTGATAAACCACTAGCTTTAGGCTTGCTGCAGCACCTCGTAATTGGCTGAAACTCTTCATAGCAAGCCTGATAAACCAAAGCCAAACTAGAAAGACACCTGAGGAACAGCTTTCACTTCAGGAGCAGATTCTTCCAGCAGTTGTGCTTTTGCAAAGTTGAACATTCCCGACACAATATTGTTGGGAAACACTTCTCGCTGAGTGTTGTAAACCGTCACAGAATCATTGAAGGATTGACGGGCAAATGCGATCCGGTTCTCCGTCGATCGCAGCTCTTCCGACAGTTGCGCCATCGAGGTGTCAGCCTTCAAATCGGGATAAGCCTCTGCCAACGCAAATAGCCGCCCCAGCGATCCGGTTAACGCTGCTTCCGCTGCCCCCAACTGCTGGATTGCTGCAGCATCGCTCGGGGCTTGAGCGACCCTGGCTCCAGCATTCACCGCCATGTTGCGGGCATTAATCACGGCTTCCAACGTTTCCCGCTCGTGTTTCATATATCCCTTTACCGTCTCCACCAGGTTCGGGATGAGGTCGTGACGGCGGCGTAATTGCACGTCAATTTGAGAATAGGCATTTTCGTAGCGATTGCGGGAAGTCACGAGGTTGTTGTAAGCCCCAATCGCGATAACAATCGGGGTAACAATCAATGCCAGAAGAACTAACAGGACAATCCAAATCATGGGCGAACTCGCGGTTGAGAACGACAAAAAAGTTCCAGGTATTCAGAACCAGTCGTTAACTTACCCATTCTGAAAGGAGTGTCATTTTTGGCAGAGTAGCTGTCTAAAAAAAGGGGAGGGATTCTCAGGCGATCGCTGGGGGAGGGTGCTAGTTTGAGAACGCACTCGACACTTGCTTACGAATTCGAGTCATCACTCGTCATTAGTCCTTGGTCATTCGTCATTGGTCACTAGCATGGTTCAATCTCCCGAGCCCAATACCGGTATTCAAGCTTGGATTCGGAGAAATCCGGGTGTCACGCTCTCGTTTGTTGTCATTGCGATTGTGTCTCTGAGCGCGTTTCTCTACTTCTTCACGACTGCTCGGTAACACCACCGTTGCCGCTGTTCCCGCCCGTGGATTCTCCGTTCCATGCCTGCTTCCCTGCGTCGATTTGGTAAGACCGAGCAACACGTGTCACCGTTCTCGCTAGGCACGATGCGGTTGGTCAATTGCCCTGAATCTGTGGCCCACGACACGGTTGTTTCGGCCGTGGAAAGAGGTATCAATCACATCGAAACGGCCCAAGCCTACGGCATTAGCGAAATTCGCCTGGGCACCATCCTGTCTCAAGACCTTTCCAGCGTCCGCGATCGCCTCACCATCACCACCAAGCTCGTCCCCACTCTGCCTCCCACCAAGCTAAGAGAAGCACTGGAGCGATCGCTAGATCGCCTGCAACTGGACTACATCGATAATTTCGCCTTCCACGGCATCAACCTGCCCGAGCACTTAGAACTCGTGCTGAACGGCGGTTTACAGACTATACAAGAGGCTGTCGCTGAAGGCTTAGTCAAGCACATTGGTTTCTCCACCCACGGGTCGTTGGAATTAATCCAAACGGCGATCGCCACAAAAGCCTTCGAGTTTGTTAACCTGCACTACTACTACTTCAACCAGCGCAACCAGACAGCCATTGCCCTCGCGGCCCAGCAAGACATGGGAGTGTTCGTGATTTCCCCTGCCGATAAAGGAGGCATGCTCTATCAACCTCCTCAAACTCTGGCCGATCTCTGTCAGCCGTTCTCCCCACTCGAATTTGGCTATCGGTTCCTACTCGATACCCCAGCTATCCATACTCTCAGTCTGGGAGCCGCCCAACCCTCCGATCTCGATGCTGCCTTTTCGGCACTGGAACCATCCGCAGATTGGCTGGAATCCAAACAGGCGATCGATCTCCGCCTTCAAGACATGCTGGCCAACCGACTGGAAAGCGATCGCTGCTCCCAGTGCTACCAATGCCTCCCCTGCCCAGAAGCCATCAACATTCCAGAGATGTTGCGCCTACGCAATCTGGAAGCCGGACTCGGTATGACCGAGTTCGCCCAATATCGCTACAACATGTTCGAGAAAGCTGGACATTGGTTTCCCGGTCGCAAAGGCGATCGCTGCACGGAATGTGGCGACTGCCTTCCCCGCTGTCCCGAATATCTAGATATTCCCCGTTTGCTTGACGATGCCCACGACCGGTTGAACGTGCGCACAATTCGCCGCCTATGGGAGTAATCGGGCGAACTCAGCTCGCTCGATTACGAGTAGTAGCTGCGGTACCACTTTACAAATTTGCCGATTCCTTCTTTCAGCGTAGTAGCTGGTCGGAAACCCACATCGGCCATCAAATCATCCACATCTGCATAGGTTTCTAACACATCCCCTGGCTGCACCGGCATCATATTTTTCTCTGCCGTTTTACCCAATGCTTGTTCAATTTCTTCGATAAATTCGCTCAGTTCAACTGGCGTATTGTTACCGATGTTATAGATTTTATAGCGGGCATTTGTGGGCAGCCCCCCTTCTTGCACCGGGGCGGGCTCCGGCAGTTTCTGCATCACCCGCACAATGCCTTCCACAATGTCGTCGATGTAGGTGAAGTCCCGCCGCATTTTGCCGTAGTTGTACACATCAATCGGCTTATCGGCTTCAATCGCCTGCACGAACTTGAAATAGGCCATATCCGGACGACCCATAGGGCCGTACACCGTAAAGAATCGCAGACCGGTGACGGGAATGCCGTAAAGGTGGCTGTAGCTGTGGGCCATCAGCTCGTTAGCTTTCTTGCTAGCAGCATACAAAGACACGGGGCGATCGACTGAATCTGCAGTGGAGAAGGGAATCTTGCGATTGCCGCCGTAGACCGAGCTGGAGGAGGCATACACTAAGTGGCCGACCGTTCCCTGGCGGCATCCTTCTAGCAGGTTGGCAAACCCCACCAAGTTGCTATCCACATACGCAGCCGGATTTTCGAGAGAATACCTGACGCCAGCTTGAGCCGCTAAGTTCACCACGACATCGAAGGAGTGAGTGGCAAATAGAGCTGCCATACCCGAGCGATCGCTCAGATCTAATGTCTGAAACTGAAAGGTGCCGTGCTCGGCCAGCAAATCCAAACGGGCCTGCTTGAGAGACACATCGTAGTAATCGTTGAGATTATCGATCCCCAACACATCATGCCCATCAGCCAAGAGCCGCTGGCTGAGGTGATACCCGATAAATCCTGCAGCACCAGTTACTAATACCTTCACACCAATCTGCCCCTGAGCCTACTGACAAACTTCAAACACGGACTCGATTGGCGACCGCAACCATGCTGGAGGTGACATCGCCCAAACTTGAGAGTGCGCTGGCCGGAACCAGAGTCACACCCAGATATCGATGCCTGTCCTCTTCACAACGAGCCAAACGAGCAACTGTAGACCCGCTTTCGTCCTCGCGAGCGACCGTTCAGCCAATAATTATCTCACGTCGTTTCAAGTCATCCCATCTTAATACCGCAGTAAGACTCTCGCAGAGCGTTCCGACTTCGCCATAAGAATTGCTCCCCAGAACGTTGAGCGCCCTCTATGGGCGAGCCTCGCCAACTCCAATTCCAGCTTTGCGATCGCGATCGGAGTCCGGCTCCATCCAGGCATAAACAAAATGGCTTACGCAGTCCAGGTTGGGCAGAGCCGATTGTAATACCGACATCTGATCTTCTAAGGCCAAATGTCCCCCAAAGTCCTGTCCCCAAGTACCTGCCAAAATGGGGCAGACCCGCGATTCGGGAGATTGGTTGACAACCTCTTGAATTTGCTCGGCCACGCAGGAACCGTCGTCGCAAACCGCATAGGACATGGGATGCCGCTCGAACTGAGGGGCGAAGCGATCCCAGGGTTGCATACGGGCATCAAAGCCACCCTCTTCCGATTGATTCCCCTGCGGGAAGAACACGGTAGAGACAGCCAAATCACGCTCATCTACAGGCCGAGCCACCTCATCCGCAAATTCCAACACACCTCGATACGCATGATCGGTAGCCAATTCCCAAAAATAGTGCTGGTATAGCTCGAGCTCGGCAGAGGTCAGATCGTCGGCCCAGCCCTGTTGTTCCACCGAAAAGTGCTGCATTTCGACACTCAGAACCTCGTCGGGGCGATCGGCCAAACTGTCTCGAACGTCGTCCTCCGTCACCGTTCCGCTGTCTATATAGGTTTCCATTAACGATCGCTCGCGATCGCTCTCCAGCCCCTCCAGCAATGCCTGTCGAGAAGCAGGACTGTATATCCACAATTGCTGTGGCTCGGTAATCAGGGTGTCTTGCAGATAGACGGTGGGGTAGCGAATGTAATCAAATAACATGCCATCGGGGTCGCGTTCGAGCAGCGCGTCCACAGCAGTGACTAAATCCGCACGGGCAGTGTCGTTATACGGGTCGACAAATAAGTGCTCTAATTCGCTGGGATCGCTGTAGAACGCTCGCCCGTCCGACACCTCGTCTGCATCCCACTCGGCATTGGAAATGCTAGTTTCCCCCTCCCCGTTCACAGCCAACACGTCTTGGCGATCGGAGAGTTCTCCGTAGGCCCAGCCGAAATTAAGGGCAAACATCCAACCATGGACGTCTAAACCTCGGGCTTGCCCTTGGCGAACGGCTTCCGCCCACAGGTCATACTCTTCATCGACCTCCCCAGCCGCCACTGCTTCCTCCAATACCGAGCGCCAGACTGTAGGATTATCTGCCACCGGCAACATCACCCGTCCTTCGTAAAACACCTCGATATACACCTGGTTATAACCACGGTTGACCACGCGATCGAGCACATCTGCCAACACCCCCGGCTGAGCATCGTGAGGATACAAGCGCAACCAGATCGCCTGCTGCTGGGGCCACGTATCGCGGCGACAGTCCTCTAGGCGATCGGCATGGTCACTCACCAACTGGTTATAAGCTGTCGCTGCCGATTCATCGTCTATGCTGACCTGACGAAGTTCGTCCTTGTGACGACGTTCGTTAACGGGAACCGCGCAGGTGGGCTGTCCCCAAACCCGCTGCGGGAGTCCATCAGAGGCAATAGCAGCACAACCTGCAGCCAATGCCATCAATACTAGTAAGGCTCCGCCTATTGGTCGGTGAGGATGCTGTTGGCTGACCAGCTTCCGGTTTGTATCGTTACACTGTCTATCCATATGCTGTCTATCCATCAACCACCACCACCACATATTGATTATTGGCCTAGCCTGAGGAATACAATCCACTGGAAACTTGGATGCAACCAGCCTTTTCCTCTAATAGACTTGCGTGGCCAGAACTAGCCGCCATTAAATCCGCAGTTGGATGGATGCGGTATCGTCAAATGCGCAATTTTGGTCTTATATGGCAGGGTAAAACGCTCGCAAAGCAGAATCGGAACAGCATACTACCAATGGAGGGCGAGGTTTCTATCGGGAGGCGACGTCAATTGTCAAAGCCCCTACCAACAGCCTGAATACGAGCGGCCACCAGTCAATTTTGAACGGGTACTCCTGCTTGAGTTAATGGTCTCGGCAGTACTTGAACAATCTCATTTACAACAACAAAGAGCCGCACGATGTCGGCTCTTTGAGGCGAATAGTATTCACTTAGATTAACGAGACAATCACTAGCGCCCAAACTCGCAGCTAGTCCTCATCATCCGTTTGCCCATCGGTCAGTTGCTTGAGGTGAATGTGCTTGTACCCCAGTTGAATTTCAAACTCGTCGCCGGGCTTAAGATTCATTTTTTGAGTGTATGCAGCACCGATGATAATCTGACCGTTACGGTGAACACTGACCCGATACGTCGGTTCGCGCCCGCGGCGATCGCGAGACACACCGGGAGACAGTTCGATGCCTTTTGCAGCTAAAACAGCATCGTAGAAATCAGTAAGGTTTACGCGCGGCTTATTATCCTTAGCATAAGTGATATAGCCACAACGCTTGGCGGTTTCACGCTTGTTCAGGTGGGAGAGTGATTCCACTTTCTGCAACAAAGCTTTACCGGTAAGGGGAGTTTCTGGAATATCGGACATGTCTGCTTGCATTACTTTGCTGTTTCTACAATAGTCGATCGAAGTTCGATTTTGGCAAGTTTTTTTGACGTATTTGAGAATATTCGTTTTGTTTAGATTACTGTGCCCCACAGATACGAGAAAGCAGCAGTGAAAGACAATTGTTTTCTCAAAGAGATAGTTAAGCAGTCGGAA
>JBCBVA010000128.1:0-9412 GCA_039817825.1 Cyanobacteria bacterium J06642_12
TGAGTCCCGCCAGCATGAATCGGCTGGGGGCTAACGGTGGCGCATTGAGGCGTTCTTCAAAACCATGAAGCAGCGGTTTGGGATTCGCCGGTTTGGGCTACGTCGCTTACGAGCTGTTTTTCGCTGGTTATTCTTTGGCTGGTTGGCTTACTTGCTCGCTCATCGCTTCGCCAGACTCAAAGGACAATCTGAAACTCCCGACTGGGCTGCAATGGCCATGGAGGCGGTTGAAACCTTTTTCACTCGTTTGATGCTTGATTGGCATTACCGATACATACAGCAACTGGAGGCACGCCAAGACACTTTCAACTCCTTTGACCTCTCTTTTTCTGGGACTTCCTGACTTAGGTGCAAAATGTCAGTTGAGGGTTAGCCGAGCTAGGCAACCTTCCCGCATAAGGCTTCAATTCCCGAGTTCAGCTCGGCTAATCTGCAACTCCTGCAGCATTTAGATTCTCTAGTTTTTTACCCACTAGTGTTCCGGCCTCAAATTGCTAGATCGTAGGGGCTAGCAATCCAGAGCTGGGTTCTCCGTCCTCCGGCGTCCCCCCCGTACCGTTAACTCCTCCCAAGCTCTCTGGATCTCGCAACGGTTCGGGGGTATCTGGGTCAGCATTAGGGGCGAACTCAGAATTAGGATCGGGATTGCTCTCTAGTGCTTGTTCCAAATCCTGCGGTGATGCGATGTAATCTTTGAAATTGGGAGGAAACGAGTCTCGTGTTAGCGGCTGCTCTACCAGCAAGCCATCGCCACTCAGCACCTCCACAGGCTCGCCCTCAACCGAAATCCATACCTTGGCCGCAGGAGTGGAACCTGTGGCAGTGTACAGCACCTGGGTAACCCGCCCCAGCAAACTCGTCGCGCCTCCACCACTGGCGAACTCTTCAGAAAAATCTAAGTAAATTTCATCTCCCTCTTGCCGGGCACCCAACAGTTCCGTGTCAGTGGGAACGGCGGACAATAACTGGTCTTGGGGATGCCCATCCAGCAAAATATTTAGGCCAGCTGCGAGCGCCCGATCGCTGCTGAGGGCATTGACCCTGCGCTCCTCAACCACGTAATGAATGTCACTATTGGCATCTGTTAACCAATAAACTGACACTGACTGCTGCAGCGCTCTGCTCAAGCCCCAGCCGACCCAGCCCAAGACTCCTACCCCCAAGGCTAAACCGATGGCAAGTTTCGTCTGGACAGCTCCCATGCTGTAGGGAAAGTCCGACCATCTCGAGAGAAATGACGGTTTTGAAGAGAGCGACAGTCTTGAGGGACAAGCAGGATTGATGTGTATCTGACGGCCAGGTGTGCTCATACAAGGGCCAAATTCAGCTAACTCCAGCTTATCTCGGCTCATTTAGTGATGCCGTCGGAGCCGCGAGCGATCTTGCCAACCGGCACTGGTCAGGGGTCAGAGTGACATTGAAGGGTGTCATCTCCGGACAACTATGCTGCAGGCAAGATGAGCGCGAGCGATCGCTCCTTCATGTTGCGTTGTCAGAGCACTCATTCACTCGACATCTCCGCGTGATAGAGCGCGCTCCAGGCTTTAGCTCGTGCGGCCAGAGAGTATCGGCTGCAGGAAGCATTCGCTTACGAGGTAAACAGTGCCCGAACGTTTAACCTCCAAACATTGTTGAACCCAAAAATCGGGAATCGTATCTGCGAAAAATGCGCCTCATTTGCAAAATATCTCTGTGGGAAACAGCGATCGCAACATCTGCAATCTGCTCTCTCAACCACTGTGAATCCCGCTAAAAATTCCATCTAGAACTGTCGTCGAACTGACCGAACAATTGGGGTACGGGATCGCCTACTGGTTTCGCCAAAAGTTTGCTGTAAGCTGATGTCACCAAGCAGCATTCAGCCAGTCAAGGCGCGTGCTAATGGGCGCTGTATTCCTGACGTTGAAGGAGATTGGAACCATCGCAGACTCTATGAATTTGACTGTCAGTTTGCGTGGCAGTTACGAACAACGTCCCACCTGTCAGATCGTCCATCTCACCGGACAATTTGATGCCTTTTCAGAACCTAACGTGCGCAAAGAATTTGAGCGTCTCCTCGAATCAGGTCCCCAGCATCTGATTCTCGATATGAAAGGAATTGATTTTCTGGACAGCTCGGGCTTAGGGGTTCTGATTCAGACAGCCAAGCAAATAGAAGGTAAGGGGAGCTTACAGATTATTGGAAACCCTCGCGTTGTGCAATCGATTAAATTAGTGCGACTGGAGAAGTTTTTGCCATTGCGCGAGACCTTGGATGAAGCGCTAGCTGCCGTGCCCAACTAACCGCTGCTATTGGTCAGTTCATATTCTGTCGGCATTAACGACGACCGTAATTTCTTACCCCTCGGGCACGCTGCCCAATCGGCATCTTCGCATGCAGTTCGCAACTGCATCATTCTCCAACTCAGCAAGTGGAGCGAGATCTTGTGGCATCCCAACCTAGCTTGAAAGCACAGCATTCATGGGTTGCATATTCGTTGGACTGAGGCGGATTGTGTGATAGGTATCTCCAGCGACCAGCGCTGGAGCGCTTAACCCGATCTGAAACCTCCATCGTTTCAAGTGTCGGTAGTACTCTCGATACAGTTCATGGTTTGCGAGGCCTTAGCATGGAGCTGACTACTGACATCAAACGACTGTCAGCATCAGCCCTAGCGTATTTAGGAGATGCCGTTTACGAACTGCATGTCCGCCGACTGTTATTGGAACCTCCAAAGCGTACTCACGATTACCACCAAGCTGTGGTAGATCGCGTCAGGGCCACCGCCCAGTCTGATGTTTTACAAGCGCTGCACGATCGCCTCTCTCCCGACGAATTAGCAATCGTGCAGCGGGGAAAAAACCAATGCGGCCGCATCCCGAGAAACGTCGATCCTCAAACCTACCGGCAAGCCAGTGGATTCGAGGCCCTGCTGGGTTTTTTGTATCTCAGCGATCCCCAGCGCTTGTCAGAAGTTTTAGCTGAGAGCGATCGTTCCACCACCTCTGACCCCACCAAGCCCTATCGATCGGAACCGTCTGCCAGTAACGAGAACGAATGACAGCCACACAGTCAACGCACTAGCCCCAAAACAGCCAAGTCTCAGCCCTTCACCAACGCATTAGCGAATCCAGTGGTTTCAGCAATTCATTTGGCAAAGCAGTGTAGAATTGCTGCCCGAGCGAATTCACGTTTCCACGCTAGCTCTGTTCTCCAAATCCGCCATCATCGGTAGAGCAAGTGCAGAGCTGGAGGCATGTAGCCAGGGTGCTCGCTCGAGTTGATGCTCTATCAACGCAACACTGAGCACTGAATGAGTTAGCGAGTGCTCTCAGGCTTACTATAGCGTCGTCACACGGTGACGGCCCCCTTCACGATCGAGCCTGATGTTCCCCTAGATGTACATTCGCACGCTGCCCACTACTCCCACTACCTGGATACGCCATGTCTGCCGAACGTCCCCACCGTAAATCAAATCAGTCTCGATCGAATAGCTCCAGCTCGAATAGTCGAAAACCCAATGGCCAAGGCAGCCAACGACCGAAGGCAAAATCCCGCTGGGGGCAGGGAAACCGCGATCGCCGCAGAGGAGAGGATCGCAGCCCCTCTAGACGGCGTGGCCCACGCAATGGGGGATCGACGTGGGAACGCCCGCAGCGGCGCAATGCCTCTGGGGCCAACCGTACTCAGCGTGATGGTTCGCAGCGCGATCGCTCTCAGCCTGCTGCTCAGGACGACCGAGCAGTCGCACAGCCCGTGGAGGATGACTATCCCGATCTGTTGTTCGGGCGGCATGCCGTGCTGGCAGCCCTTGAAGAAGGTCGCACCCTCAACAAAATTTGGGTCACTCCTCAAGTACGCTACAACGCCAAATTTCACAATCGCTTGGAGAAAGCCAAGTCTAAGGGGGCGGTGATTGATGAAGTGCCCATGCAGCGGCTCAGCTCCATCACCAACGGGGGCAAACACCAGGGCATTGCCGCCCAAGCCGCTCCATTTGTGTATGAAGACTTGCAGTCGCTGATCGAAACCGCATTAGCGGCCAAAAGCGCCCCTCTCCTAGTGGTGGCCGATGGCATTCAAGACCCCCACAATCTGGGGGCGATCGCCCGCACAACCGAGGCAATGGGCGGCCACGGCCTGATTGTTCCTCAGCGCCGAGCGGTTGGGGTGACCTCGACCGTCATGAAAGTGGCGGCAGGAGCGCTGGAATCACTGCCGATCGCACGTGAAGTCAACTTGACCCGAGCGATTGAGGCCCTGAAAGAAGCTGGCTTCTGGATCTACGGCACCAGCACCAGCGGAGATAAACCCCTATACTCCGTGGAATTCTCCGGTCCGACGGCGATCGTTGTGGGCTCGGAAGGAAAGGGATTAGCCTTGCGAGTGGAAAATGCATGTGACTTTCTACTGTCGATTCCGATGGCGGGTAAGACAGAGAGTTTGAATGCCTCGGTGGCAACCGGCATGATTTTGTCAGAAATCAACCGCCAACGCCTGCAAAAGACACTAGAATTACCGCAGTGATATAACTTTACAAAAGCGACATATCTTTACGGATGTGGCTCTGTATCGAGATAAACACACAGGGTGGGCTTTGCTCGCACCATGTGTACCCAATGAAAGCTGTGCGTCGGGGGACGTCTGAATGAATGGTCTGTTAACGGGGGTTTTTGACGCGCTGGGCTTGGCCCATTGGGTCGTTGTCAAAACTAGCCAGCCAAAGTGTACGTACTACTTTGGCCCCTTTTTGCGTCAATCCGAAGCTGAAGAGAGCAAAGCTGGCTATGTTGCCGATTTGGAAGCGGAAGGAGCATCCGGGATCGAGGCTGTGGTGAAGCAATGTCGCAAGCCCAGCAACTTAACTGAGGACGCGAGCGAAACGGTTGAAGTGTAATCTGAATATGGCTTACACGCTTGGCCCCTGGTGGGATCGGGCATGATTGGGCAGCCGTCTCGCCATTTCCTTAGCTAGTCAGTTGCGGAGCATGTCAGACACCAAGAAGCAGTCGGTACCCGATCGGTAAAGCTGTTTGTGTCGGAACGACCGCAGTCCCACACGCCTTAGCGGCGAGTGTGTGAGTTTGCATGAAACGAGTTCGAGTCTGTTGGGATTGACTGCATGAGCGAAGCGCATTCTGTAATTGTCCATTTCGATGGCAAGACCGAGACTGTCACCGTCCCGGACGATAAGACCGTCTTGCAAGCGGCTGAAGATGCTGGCTTAAGTTTGCCTGCGTCTTGTTATGCCGGGGTGTGTACAACCTGTGCGGTGAGAGTAATCTCGGGCGAGATCGACCAGTCTGAAGGGGCCGGAATCAGCCCGGAGGTTCAGGAGAAAGGGTACTCCTTGATCTGCATCGGCTATGCCAAGTCGGATATGGAGATCGAGGCCGGTAAGGAAGACGAAGTGTACGACATGCAGTTCGGCAAGTAGGGTGTTTGACGCTGACGTTTGTTGAAGTGGAGCTTTCTCTTGAGGCTGTTCGAGATCGCCTTTCTGGCAATCTGGCTCGACACTCGAGCGGAGTAACCCCTCCAGAGGCACCATTAGAGTCCTGCGTCGACTGGGATCGCCTAGTTCTGGACGCTGTGCGTCAGCAATTGCCTGAGGGGAAATTGCTGCGATGGGCGATAACGTCGGTTTGCACATCCGGACGCGTCGCCACGGTTGAAGTCGTAGCGACCCTCTAGCGAGTCGAAAAGCTCCTCATCTCGATCGCCCGACATCTCAGAGGTTCCCGAACCTCTCGGTTCTGCTACCGTTCCAGCTTGTGGATGCTGGGGCTGCAGTCTACCGCCCTAAGTGCTCTGAGTGTTTGGCCTACCTCGCTTTTTGGCTTCTCTATTTGTCTGAGTACGACATTTTTGCAAACGTCTTTTTAGCTAACGTCCTGTTGCACACTTCCTATGTTCCAATCTCCCTATTGTGCTCTCATGCTCATCCCGACAGGAGTGGGTGCACGCGTTGGGGGATTTGCTGGGGATGCTCTGCCGATCGCACGTACGCTGTCGGCAACTGTCGATTGCTTGGTTACGCATCCCAATGTCTTGAATGGGGCAACGCTGTTTTGGCCACTATCGAATGTGCTGTATGTGGAAGGATACGGCCTCGATCGCTTTTGTCAGGGTCGATGGAATCTACATCCTGTCCGTCAAAACCGGGTGGGGGTGATCCTGGATGCGGGGATCGAGCCAGACTTACTGCTGCGTCACCAACACGCGATCCAAGCGGCTAAGGCAACCTTGGGATTGAACATTGTTACTGAAATCATCACAAATTCGCCTCTGGGAGTGCAAGTAACGGCTGCCCCCTCTGGGGCGAGTTGCGGCACATTGTTGCAGCCCCAGGCGTTGCTGGAAGCCGCTGCCACAGCAATGCAGTTGGGGGCAGAGGCCGTTGCTATTGTGGCTCGCTTTCCCGACGATCTGAATTTCAGCGATTACAGCCAAGGGGTTGGGGTCGATCCCCTTGCAGGGGTCGAGGCGATTTTGAGCCATCTGGTAGTGCGGGAGTTCGGCTGTCCCTGCGCTCACGCCCCAGCCCTGAAGGTTGAGGAAACCCCCACTGCAGTCAGCGATCGCGCAGCGGCAGAAGAAGTGGGATTTACCTTTCTGCCATCGGTCTTGGCAGGATTGAGCTATGCCCCCCAGTTTGTACCGCCAAATGGTCCGTTTTCTGGAGAATCGTTTTCTAGAGAACCGTCTTCTGGGGGGATGTCTTCTGGAGGACTATCAGCAGGGGATATTGATGTGGCGATCGCTCCTGCCACAGCGTTTGGCAGTCCTGCCCTGCTGCACTTAGCCATGCGACCCAAGCCGCCACTCTTTATTGCCGTAGCAGAAAACACCTCCGTAATGGAGGTGTCTCCTCAATCCATCGGGATTCCTGCTGTCACGGTGAGTTCCTATTTAGAAGCCGTTGGCCTCGTCACCGCTCACAAAGCAGGAGTATCCCTCAAGTCCGTACTACCGGATAGAGCTGGGATCGATTAGCCAGCTTTAATGCACTCGGCAATCACTGCTTGAGTGGCTTCCAGACCTTTCCAGCCCAGAATTTCAGTTTCTTTCTTTTCCAGACGCTTGTAGGTGGCGAAGAATTCAGCGATCTCGTCCAGACGGTGCTGAGCGATGTCTTCTAGGCTTTTCACATCTGCATAGCGGGGATCTTCAGCGGGAACGCAGAGAATCTTCTCGTCACGATCGCCACCGTCAATCATTTCCAGCATGCCGATGGGGCGAGCAGCAATCACGCAGCCAGCGAAAGTGGGCTCATCCATGATGACCATGCCATCCAGGGGATCGCCATCATCGGCCAGAGTGTTGGGCACAAAGCCATAGTCGTACGGGTACTGAACGGATGAGAACAGGACGCGATCGAGGATCATAGCCCCCATGTCCTTATCAAATTCGTACTTGTTTTTGCTGCCGCCAGTAATTTCGATGAGCACGTTTAAGAGACCGGGCTCGGGTTGAGCGGGAATGCGAGACAGATCGATCACGATTGCATACCTCTGTGTTGGATGGTTAGAAGGAGTAGCGGCTCGAAGCTCGCCCAATACATGGCGTAAAGCCATTGGTAATTATGAGGAATGGTGGTGACGGCGTCAAAGGGATACACCACATTCGAGCCAGGTTGGAATTGTGAGGGGAGCGACCGATCTCCAGACAAGTTTAGATTTTTGCAAGCATTCAGCGAAGCAAAATCCCCGGAGAGGGGATTGTTGAAACTGGAGGTTATTGGTGCGATTGAACTAGTTGGTGAATGGGTACATCAATATGGCACTGCATACTCTTGGCTGGCGGTACTCAACGATCGGTGCAGCCTTGGCAGGATCTCTGTCTGTAGGGTTGGCGATCGCCTTTCCAGCTCTATCAGCCGAAGACGGCACGTTGCAAATTCGAGCCAATGGAGAAGACTTTGTCCGCCAAGGGTTCGTGTCCAAGGACGGCTGGCAAATTGACTTCGAGCACGTATTTGTTAACTTCGCCGATGTCACCGCGTATCAGAGCGATCCTCCATTTGACCCCGATGGAGGGGAAGAACCGAAAGCCGATATTGCAATGTCGGTTGAGGGGGTTGTGACTGTCGACCTCGCTGAGGGAGACGAGAATGCAGAGCCAATTGCGATCGCCGAATTACAAGTCCCTGCCGGACGCTATAACGCACTGAGTTGGAGCATGGTGCAGGCAGCATCGGGCGCAGCGGCCGATCAAGTAATGGTGATGGTGGGGATTGCGGTAAAAGATGGGACGACCGTGCCGTTTGTGCTGGAGTTCGATCGCGAGTATGCCTACGTCTGTGGTGATTTTGTAGGGGACGATCGCAAAGGTATCGTGCCACCTGACGGTGTGGCCAATGTCGAAGCAACGTTGCATTTCGACCACCTGTTTGGGGATGGCGAAGCTGCTGCAGATGACCCGATCAACACAGGAGCAGTAGGCTTTCAACCGCTGGCAGATTTAGCTCGGGAAGGACGGGTTGAAGTCAGCTTATCAGAGCTAGAATCCGAACTTTCCCCGGACAATTTTCTGTTCTTGACGGAAGCACTGGCAGGATTGGGACATGTGGGTGAGGGTCATTGCCGCCAGACGTTAGACATAGAGTAGACAGAGCTAGCGCCGCAATGTCACTGCACCGAGAGGCAAGCACCCGATCGCTCTGTTGTATCGAATTCCGGTTGTGAGGTTGATTTGACAGCATCCAAATACAAGCCCCAAGACCGCAGCTTGATAGTCCAAGAGATGGCAGTCCAAGAGATGGCAGCCCAAGAGAAAGTAGTGCCAGGTGCTCAGCCACTGCCGGTTCTACTGATTGGTCATGGCTCCAGAGATGCCGATGGACGCCAAGCGCTGCTCGACCTGGCTGCAGCATTCGCAGAGGTGGATCGCCGCCGACCAGTAATTCCCTGCTTTTTAGAGCTGACAGAACCCACGATCGCCGAGGGGGTGAAAGAGTGCGATCGCCTGGGCTACACCGACGTAGTCGCTCTACCCGTGTTGCTCTTTGGTGCTCGCCACAATAAATTCGACATCACCAACGAGCTGGATGCTCTCAATCGTCAATACCCTCAGATCGCGTTCCACTACGGAGCCCCTCTAGGGATTACCCATTCCCTGTTGGGCGAACTAAAACAAAGCCTGACGGCTGCCGAACAGGCTCTATCCCCAGTAGGCAAGGCCGACACCAGCATCTTGTTTGTGGGCCGGGGCTCCAGCGACCCGGAGGCTAATAGCGAAGCATGCAAGCTTGCCCGATTGGTGTGGGAAGGGAGCGGATGTCGTTCGGTTGATGTTTGTTTTGTCGGTATTACCCACCCACGGCTGGAGGCGGGATTCGATCGCGCCTTGATGATGAAACCCAAACGGATTCTCGTGCTGCCGTATTTCTTGTTTACTGGTGTCTTGGTGAAGAAAATTCAAGCCGCCGCC
>JBCBVA010000129.1:0-9170 GCA_039817825.1 Cyanobacteria bacterium J06642_12
GGATAGAGTCAATTCCGATACACTGTCCTCCGGAGAATACTGCAGTATCGAGACCTTGCTGGCCCTAGTAAGAGGGGCAGAATCCATCTTTGGATATTGGCAAGTATGCCCCCAAAGAAGCCTTATCTTAAATATGGGTCGTTTTGACCGTCTCAGTTTGCAAGCCGCGGAGTTCACAGTCATGAATGCAATGGAGTTTTTCGAGTTGAGTGCCGGTCGTTGGCGCTCCAATCGTATTACTCACCATCTGGCGTTCCGGCGAGCTGAGACTGGTGAGCTGGAGGTGAATCTAGATACCTTGGACGCTGATGACCCGAGAATTGTGGAACTTTGCAAGCAGCACCAGTTCGATCCTGCTGATGCCCTAGGCGGGTGTTACGTGCAATGGGGGGGCAAAATGGCGTGGGATAAAGAAGGTACAGACGAACATGCTGGTTCGACTGTGATGGCATTAGTGGCCTCCGATGATGAAGGTTATAAGGGGCGGCTGCTGCGCGAGCAAGGGTATGCAGAGAAGATGCCTGTAGCTGGTTACTTCCACATGGATGATGATGATGGACTCGTTTTGACCACTGAGTACGAAACGATGAGCGCCAGCGAACGGTTCTCATTTTCGGGCAGCGATATTCGATTGCGCACGAGTACAGTGAAACGGTTTGGTGGCTTCAGTACGGCATCGCTATGTGTCGAGACTCGGATTGGTGAAACTGCTTGAGTACATAATCCAACCTGTAACCGATAGAGTTGCTGATTCTGGATATGCCAAACGTTCTGCAATTAATAGTCGCTATGTGTTTCTTCCGTGTTTGATGAGTCGGTTAGAACATCTACACTTTCTCAAAGCCTTGCAGGCATTTGTCGAAGTTACTGTCTACTCGGTATCGAGCGCGAGTCGATAGAGGGGTATCTTGCGGAAATTGTAAGATACGTGTCTTTTGGTGTTACGGATTATTTCTTCTCCGATCTGCTCGAACGGTTTGAATGACTTTTTCCCCTAACCTGATGTATGAATCGGTGGGTTCTACGTGCTACTCACTGCTTCATTAGCCTGACTACTATATTCCTCTGCTATCAAAGTCCTCGAGTTAAATAGCAGGACATTTTTGGCAAACCCATACGAAAACAAGTCTTTGGAGGTCTAGAATATGACCCTTCCCCTATTGGAATATCCAGCTTCCTCTCAAAACCAACGGGTGAAAGGATTTGAGGTGGGCGGTGACGATCAGCCCGTTATTTATTCCGTCGAGAACCTGCTGTCGGAATCCGATATGGGAAACCTGATCGATGCGGCTTACCGACGAGTGATTAACGAGCAGCAAATGACTGCTAGCAATCGAAACCCGTATTTGGAGTCGCAGTTGCGTGCCGGACAAATTAGCGTGCGTGAGTTTATTCGCGGGTTGGCAACGTCGGATACATTTAGACGACGCAATCTGGAAGCGAGCAACAATTACCGATTTGTACAGATGTGCGTCCAGCGTCTTCTGGGTCGAGACACCTACAACGATCGTGAAAAGTACGCCTGGTCTATCGTTCTGGCGACAAAAGGCTTACAAGGTTTCATCGATGCTCTGCTGTCGTCTGACGAATATCTTGAGAACTTTGGGGACGACACCGTACCTTATCAGCGTCGGCGAGTCATTCCTCAGCGATCCACAGGAGATATCCCGTTCGAGCACATGCCTCGCTACGGTAGCGATCGCCTAGCCACCTTGACGGCGTTGGGCAACAACTACTCAGCTACAGGCTCTGGAGCCGGTGGACAATTTGCTACTCGCCAACGTCCTCTGCCTCCTTTCGTCAATCAATTGGGCGGACTGGTGGCCAAGGGTGGCACCATTCTGGTTGGTGCGCTTTTCGTCGCAGTATTGTTCGAAATACTGCAGGCCGCTCATTAAGCTTAAGTGTTTGATACGAATTATTAAGCAAGACCAGCCTTCGCATAGGTCATAATGCCTAAAAAGCCGGCGTTCCTTAAAATTTGGCGCCGGCTGCTTTAAACTCTGTATCAATAATATTCTTGCAATTAATGGAGTCTCTAACGTGCCCATCCCGTTATTAAGCTATCCATCTTCAACTCAGAACGCACGAATTGCAGGTTACGAAGTTGCTGGGGACGACCAGCCCGTTATTTTCTCTAGCGAGAATCTCTTGTCTGAAGGGGATTTCCGCAATCTAGTGGAAGCTGCTTACCGCCAGATCTACTTCCACGCATTCAAAAGCGATCGCGAGCCTTTCCTGGAGTCTCAGCTGCGCAGCGATCAAATCACGGTTAGAGAGTTCATTCGTGGCCTGTTACTCTCCGATACATATAACAAGAGCTTTTACAGCCTGAACAGTAACTATCGCTTTGTCGAACAAACAGTTCAACGGGTGCTGGGGCGCGACATCTACGACGAGCGCGAGAAGCTGGCTTGGTCCATCGTTGTGGCAACCAAAGGCAAGCAAGGTTTTGTTGACGATCTACTAGGTAGCGACGAGTATCTCGAGAACTTCGGGGATGACATCGTTCCTTACCAGCGCCGCCGCGTCCTGCCCGGACGTTCTGAAGGCGAGATTCCTTTCAACGTCAAATCTCCACGTTACAACGAGTATTACCGAAGCATCCTGGGTTTCCCCCAGATCATCTTTACCTACGATGCCGAGGCAGCGAAGAAGATTCGTGCCGGCACAACCACTCGTGCAGGCGACCCTGCAGAGTACCTAGAAATGGCCAAAGGAATTGCAATGCGTGCATCTGCAATGCAGGCGGTAACCGCGTCAGGTATCGGCGACTACATGAGCAAGGTTCCTTCTCGCGCTCGCTAATCCAAACACCTGCAAACCTGAGAATTGGATGGGATTGGAGTTCCACCGCGATCGAATTACTTCAGTGTTCTCCCCCGTTTTCGGGGGAGTTTTTTCGTGGGGGCGAAATTTTAGCGTTTTATTCGCTCGAACGTCTTTGGAAGATGGTCGTTCAGTGGCCATACCACTGCGGACATTTCAGCGATGTCTCTCCCTGACTATGCATAGAAACCTTTGTCCGAACTAAATGGCAAACGCTAGATTGTCTAGCTCCTTTGACGCATCAGCCAAGCCAGTGTCGCCCCCTTAATTCCCCCTCCCAGCAATCCTCCAATACTCAATGAAAGTAACCAGTTGTGCCCACTGTCGAACGTAGCAGCAATGCCTGCACTCAGATTGAACCCAGCACCTACACCTAAAGCGATTGCGCTGCCTAGCAACCACCAAGCCGCTCGCCGAACATAGCGTTTCAAGTAGAGCCACTGAATGAACCCAATTCCAAGTCCACCCACTGCTGTGACGAATCCCATGAAGAGGTGCTCACATAGCTTCGAGTGTGGAACCCAGCTCACTTCGTATTCGAGTTGCGTCGTTAGATACATGAAACCACCACTGCAGACCCAACCCAGCCCACAGCCAATGATCGTGAGCGGTATCCACCACCACGCATTCGGTAGCAGCCGACGAAGCACTGTCCACTGAGCAACCCCTAACAGTACCGGGCTGCCAACAAACACCATCCACGCAGCCAATTCTGAGGGCAACTCCCTCAACATCAGATTGGTGACGAGTAGCGCAATGGCAGTAGCAGTAGCCCAAGAGATCGCGATCGCCACAGCGTTGCGACCAGTTGGTGCTTGGTGCTCGTCCATCATTCGGTTTCCTTACCTAATAGATTGTCCGGCTGACCTTCCTGGCTGATATTCAGAGATGTCATCCCTCGGTACATATAGCGCTTACCATTTCGGTTCGGACAAAGATCTCTGCATAGACATGCAGTCCATCAAGCACTAAGCATGACAGCTCGAACCCCTATTGGCTTGTCCCGCAGTGGCTAGCTAGAGCCCCAGCGTAACGCTTGACCTTAGAGCTGTCTCCATACTCCAGACCTTACGGGGGACTGCTATACAAACTTAGCTGCAAGCCTTTTAGAGCATCTTCAAAAATTCTGGCTACACCACATAGACCATTTCATTCCTGGCTTGTACCAATCTTGCTGTTGATGATGAACGCTTAGTTGTGTCCCCTTTGCGCTGCAACGGGGTACTAATGAACCATTGATGAGTGTCAAGAAGACCGTCAACGTCTGAAGTACAAAGGCAATGCCGAGATGGAGAACTTTTGGGAGGCGTATCAGTTTGTCGCCAACGACCCCGAGCGGTTGTGGACCGCACTGCAACAACACCTACTGCTGGTATCGATTCCCATGTCCATCGGACTGGCGATCTCCCTGCCATTGGGATATCTCAGTTCGCGATCGCCCCTTGCGGCAACAGTATTGATTAATGGTTTCAACGGACTGCGCGTCATCCCCAGCCTTGCTGTACTGTTCTTGGCCATCCCCTACCTCGGCCTCACCTTCCAAGCCGCCGCCCTCGCCCTCACCATCCTGGTCGTTCCCCCCTTGCTCATCGGCACCGACGTTGCTTTCCGCTCCGTCAATCCTGCGGTGAAAGAAGCCGCACGCGGCATGGGTATGACCCAATTCCAACTGTTGCGCCGCATCGAAATTCCGCTGGCACTCCCCCTCATCCTGGCTGCCATCAAGACTGCGACTGTTGAGGCGATCGCCAGCGCCACCCTGGCTGCCTTCATCGGAGCCGGAGGACTGGGCAGTTTCGTTACCCTCGGCTTTGCCCTCTACGACATCTCTATTTTGTTAGTGGGAGCCATCCCTGTCGCACTGCTGG
Organism: Cyanobacteria bacterium J06642_12; assembly: GCA_039817825.1. Taxonomy (GTDB): domain Bacteria; phylum Cyanobacteriota; class Cyanobacteriia; order Thermostichales; family PCC-7336; genus PCC-7336. The sequence continues at coordinate 4,698 of JBCBVA010000129.1, forward strand.
CACTGTTGGCAGAACTGGGATTGAGCTGGTTGCAACGAGCCGTCCAGCCACAACTGAGTTAATGTCGATGGCAGTTAAGAGGTGTGTTTCATGTCCCTATATCGTCGCTCGTTGCTTGGCATTACAGTTATCGCCGGATTGGCTCTAGCTGGATGCGGCAGTTCAGATACGGGAATCGATTCCGCAAGCAACTCCAGCTCTGGCGGTGGGGACGAAACCACCGTTATTCGAGTGGGGTCTAAAGACTTTACCGAGCAATTCATTATTGGCGAAATGTACGCCTTGGTGCTGGAAGAAAACGGATTTGACGTAGAGCGCAGGCTCAATCTTGGCGGTACCCCCGTTGCTCATGCCGGTCTGCAAAGCGAAGAAATTGACCTCTATCCCGAATACACCGGCACCGCCCTCCTCACCGTCCTGGAACTGCCCAGCAATTCAAATCGCGACGAAGTCTTCAGCACCGTTTCCGAAGAGTACCTGTCTCAATTCGACTTGGTGTGGCTCGATCCCGCCCCCATGAACAACACCCAAGCCCTGGCCGTCACCCAGGAGGTGGCGAAACAGTACGAGCTGGAAACTATTTCGGACATGGCCGCCATTGCCGATCAACTGGTGATGGTGGGCCCGCCCGAATTTGAATTGCGCGAAGATGGCTTACCCGGCTTGCAAGCGGCCTACGGTGATTTCGAGCTGTCTAGCTACAAAGGTGTCGATCCGGGGCTGCGCTATATTTCCCTCAGTAATGGTGAAGCGGATGTGGCCGTGGCCTTCGGGACTGATGGAGAAATCAGCGCCTTTAATCTTGTCGTTTTGGAAGACGACCAAAATCTATTTCCCCCTTACCAAGTGGCCCCTGTCGTCCGCCAAGAGATCGTCGAGAACAACCCCGAACTCGTCGAAGCTCTCAATGAACTGACTCCCCTACTGACCGATCGCACCATGCGCACCCTCAACAGTGACGTCAGCGGCAAGGAACTAGAGCCGGAAGTGGTGGCCCGCCGATTCTTGGAGGCAGAGGGCTTGCTGTCGAGTGAAGGAGATCTTGACATTAACGAGGATATTTCAGGCGAGGAGACCGAAGAGATAGATGACGCTAAGGAGAGTGGGGAATAGCTGGGACAGAGGCGATCGCAGATGGGAATGGTGCTTGCGTGAGAACGTCAACGGCTGAAGAAGCAGGGCCACACGAGGATGCCATCCGGTTTGAAGATGTGTCGCTGCGCTTTCCTGGAGCCGATCGCCCTGCCATCGATCGCTGTTCTCTCCGCATCCGCGCCAGGGAATTCGTGGTAATTTTGGGGCCATCGGGTTGCGGCAAGACCACGCTGATGAAGATGGTCAACCGCCTGTACGAACCCACCTCCGGCCGGATTCTGCTTCACGGCACCGACATCCGTTCCCTCCCCGCCACCAAACTGCGCCAGCAAATCGGCTACGTTATCCAACAAACGGGGCTGTTTCCTCACATGACGGTGGCTCAAAACGTGGCAGTGGTGCCGCGCCTGTTGGGGTGGACGAGATCGCGGATTGTCGCTCGCGTCGCAGAGCTACTCTCTCTGGTTGAGCTGAATGCAGAGGAGTTTGGCGATCGCTTTCCCGCTCAGTTATCGGGAGGTCAGCAACAGCGGGTGGGGGTGGCGCGGGCGCTGGCGGGCGATCCGGCAGTGTTGCTGATGGACGAGCCGTTTGGGGCGCTGGATGCAATTACGCGGGCCAGTTTGCAGGATGAGATTGTGCAGTTGCAGCAGAAATTGCACAAAACTATTGTGTTTGTCTCTCACGATGTTGAAGAAGCGTTGCGATTAGCCGATCGCATTCTGCTGCTCAAAGACGGTCAGGTAGTGCAGTTCGATACGCCGCTGAATATTCTGTCCAAACCGGCCAACGATTTTGTGAGAGAGCTGGTGGGTACCGATGACACGGTGAGGCAGTTGGGTCTTGTTCGGGTGGAAACGGCGATGCTCACCGACGAATTTTCAGGAGATGGACTTGCAGGAGACGGAATTTCTGTAGACGGGCATCCCACCATCCCCAGAAATAGCAGCCTCCGAGAAGCCCTGTCGTTACTGCTACGCACCGGAGAAAACGCGCTAACAGTGGTGGACGGAGATCGTCCAGTTGGTCTTCTGACACTCGATCGCCTGCGAGCCTCCGCCAACGGCAAGGGGAGAGCATGAACTACATCCTGGAAAACCTTGATGAAGTCACTACTCTGCTGCAACAACACATTCAAATGACGCTGCTGACGCTGGCGATCGCTGTTTCTATCTCGATTCCTCTCGGCTGGCTGGTTTCCAACATTCGCTGGTTGAAGAAGCCGGTATTTGGTTTGTTAGCTGCGATCTACACCATTCCCAGTCTGGCCTTGATTATCTTGTTGGTGCCGCTGTTTGGCCTCAATGCCAATTCGGCGATCGCCGCCATGGTGCTCTATTCCCAAGTCATCCTGGTGCGCAACTTAGTGGTGGGGCTAGAAGGCATCGATCCGCTGCTGATCGAAGCGGCGCAGGGGATGGGGATGAATGGTTGGCAGTTGTGGTGGCGGGTGCAGTGGCCGCTGGTGTTACCGGTATTTCTGGCCGGTGTGAGATTAGCTGCAATTGTGTCGGTGGCGATCGCCACGATTGGAGCCAAGTTTGGGGCAGGTGGTTTGGGAACCTTGCTGTTCGATGGGATTGCCCAAGCAGGGAGGTACGACAAGATTTGGGCAGGGTCGATTGTCGTTATGGGATTGGCCTTTGTCTTGAATGGATTGTTGTTGCTGTTAGAGGCGATTTCGAATCCTGTCAAACGCCAGAACGTCACGATGTTTATGGGGTCAGTGTTGCAGCAATGGAAACGGAAACTCCTGAAACGCCAGCCCTAATGGCCCAGCGTCATTTTCAAGACGGATTGCTGACTTGTATATATTGCTCAAACTCATCCAGGGGAAGCGCTCGAGAATACAACCATCCTTGCCCGAAACACACTCCACGCTGGAGTAATGCCTGACGTTGTTCCTCAGTTTCAATCCCTTCGGCAACCAGGGTCAAATTTAGTTTCTGGCCGATGCCAATGATGGTGTCGACCAGAATCCCCGTGCGATCTTCTCGACCAATACTCCCCACAAATAAGCGATCGATCTTGAGATAGTCAAATTCAAATTTTTGCAAGTATCGAATACTGGAGTATCCCGTTCCAAAATCATCAAGTGCAACGTTGAATCCCATACGGCGAAGCCGCGCTATGGTATCTGGAGAGATAGTTTTTTCTTCATCAATTAACGTCCCTTCAACCACTTCAAAAACTATAGAATTCTGCAGCTCTCCAGGCGCTTCAATGATTGTATTGACTGTTGTCTTCATACGATCGAAGTTAATTTGAACCGGCGATAAATTAATCGACACGTAAAAATCAGGAAATTTGCTGAACACCTTTTCAAAATCGCTTACAACTTGAGAGCAAGCCCATTCACCGATCGGCATAATAAATCCGGTTCGTTCGGCTAATGGAATAAACAGATCGGGGCGGATCGTGCCCTGCTCTGGATGCCTCCATCTCATCAACGCTTCACAACCGACACAGGTTCCGTCGTGTAGATTGACAATTGGCTGGTAATGAATCTCAAATTCTTGATTGTCTAGAGCAATTTTCAGTTCGCTATCCAATCCTTCATGCTTCTGAATCAGGCGAACAAATATAGTCATTAAAAGAAGGCTGCTAAGCATTGCGATTGGAATAATCAGTACTACATTGGATCTCCACTGACTCAGAACCCACTCCCTTGAAATACTGCCAACGACAATGAAATGCTCGTCTTGAGTTAAATATTGAGCGCGAATTTCACCGGCCTTAGCATGGCCCAGTAAGTCTTCCTGGGGTGAGGGGAGACCACTCGTTTTGACTACCGTGCCATCCGAGCGCAATAAGGCCAGATAACCTCCTGGCCCCAGTTGATGATCGTGCACAATATCTAAGTAGTAGAGTATGACATTCGGATCGACGAGCAGATTCACTTCTCCTTGCCCGTCGGTCGGGAGACTCAGTATTAGCGACTGCTCTCGCATAAACTCTGTGCGACCGGGACCAATCACCTGTAGAGATTGGATTGTGGGATCTGAACGATTTTGCGGTGATATTTGGATGGGCGGTTCGACGAGCCCTAAACTTGTCGAAACAAGTTGTCCTTGTCCGTTGATGATTCCAGCTTCTCGAAAGCGCGGATCGTTATACACGATCCGCCTCAATATACTTAGGGCTTCGGGATTGCTGGGATCGTCGATGTCTGCTGCGAGTCTTGTCAAAACTGAATCGGCCGTCTCAAACAGTCGATCGACTTTGAGTGCGGCTTCTTGGACGACTGTCGCCAACCGGTTCTGATTGCTGGCGATTGCTTGTCGGTAAGAGTATGTCAAAAATGCAATTGACGGAACAAATCCGAACAATAAGGCCCAAGATAGAGACTGAGAGCTAATTTGTAAAGCCAAGCTGAAG
>JBCBVA010000130.1:0-9032 GCA_039817825.1 Cyanobacteria bacterium J06642_12
CTGACGTCAAGGCTCCCGAATTGCGCCATTGTGTCAACATCCGATCGATTCGGTAATCCTGTTCGTTGATATCTTCGATCACCAGCACAATCGGGCGATCGCCTGATGGCCAGTCAGGTGTCCCCAGCAGGGCAGTAGCCACCGTCAAATTGGCAGGCATTAGCACACCAGTAGCCCTCCCAGGAGCCCATGCTTGACCAGAGAGGGGGGGCATTGTGCCTTGGGTTAGATAGCTATGCAGGCGATCTCGAGAGGCCTCGGACTCCAGCGTCATATGCGCCACAATCGGCCCGTGTATGCTAGCAATTCCGCGAGATGCTGCCGCCCACAGCAGAGCCGTAATATCTGAAAAACCCACAATCCACTTGGGAGATCGTACAAACTCATGCCAATCCAGCTTGGGCAGGAGTCGCGTGGCACCGTATCCACCACGCCCGCATAGGATTGCTCGACAATCAGGATCCTCAAACGCAGCCTGTAAACAGGCCAGTCGCTCGCGATCTCTCCCAGCCAAATAGTCCAACTTGGTGGGTTCCTGCGGCAGCATCGGCACCACGTCGTACCCCCAAGCCCGCCAAACATCGATGCCTGCTTGCAAGGATTCCGGCGACCCCGAGCCGCTAGGCAACACCACACACACTCGATTCCCCGCTTTCAGCAGCGGGGGGATGCTCGTCTCCATCACTGCACCTATCCTCGTGCCATCTCTAGCTTGCGGCGGCGCAGTTGACCACAGGCTGCATCCGTATCCAATCCGCGTGAGCGTCGTACGCTGGCAGCCACCCGTCGTTGCGTCAGGCGATCGATGAATCGATCCACGCGATCGCTGTCCGGTCGCTGATAATCGGCATCGGAAATCGGGTTGTATAGCAACAGGTTGACGTGGGATTGGAATCCTCCCACCAAATCGGCAAGCTGGTCGGCGTGAATCAGGTGGTCGTTCACCCCCCCCAGCAAAATGTATTCAAAGCTCACTCGCCGTCCGGTGGCATCAACGTAATAGCGGCAATCATCAATCAAGTCGTGAATGAGGTATCTATCGGCAGAGGGAATGAGTTGATGGCGCAGCTCCTGGTTGGGGGCGTGCAAGCTGACCGCCAGCGTTACCTGTAGTTTGTGCTTGGCAAAGCGACGGATTTGGTTGGGAATGCCCACAGTTGAGACGGTCATGTGTCGCTGACCGATGCCGATGTCTTCGTTGAAGCAGCGCAATGCTTCCAGCACGTTGGGCAGATTTTGCAGCGGTTCCCCCATCCCCATAAACACGATATTGCTGACGCGACGCTCCATGTCTTCCTGTACTGTCAGCACCTGATCGACAATTTCGTGAACGGCTAGGTTTCTCTTCAAACCACCTTTGCCCGTTGCGCAAAAATCGCAGGCCATCGCGCAACCCACCTGGGATGACACGCAGACAGTCAGACGATCGCTGGTAGGAATTCCCACCGTTTCGATGGTTTCCCCATCGTCTAGTCCCATCAAAAACTTAACGGTGCCGTCACGAGCTTCCGAGCGATAGGTGATGTCTGCCCGTCCCACCGGATAGTCCTGTACTTGCTCTCGCCATGCTTTGGAGAACACCGTGATCTCTGACAGCGATCGCACCCCCTTCTGATAAATCCATTGGTGCAATTGCTTGCCGCGAAATTTGGCCTGTCCTTGGGCAATAACCCAATCAGTCAAGGCAGCAGCTGATTGTCCGACGAGGGGTTGGGGGGCATTCACGATGGTGGGGAGGGTGGAGGTAGAAGGTCTGGCGTTTGTAATGTCTGGCGTTTGAAAGCAGCTCAAAGCCATGATGTATCAGGACAATAGCTGATTGCTAACAGCGATCGTTGGCCAGAACAGAGTAAAACCACTGTACCTGCACTGCGAAAAAGACGAGCGCTTTGGGGCAGCTTACACGTCTGTAATCGGGTGGCGTTTGGCTTGAACGGAACTGGCGTTTGCATTGCTGGGGGCTAAAACGGAGACAATTCTAGCAATGGTTAAACAAGTCAGCTTGAAAATCAGATCGTTTACAATCAAGTGCTGATTAACACCATTTGGGTTGAGGAAGATTCTGGCGCATACACGTCAGTTTCCCATTCCGTCAGGACAGACATATGTGGTTTTTGCTTTGCTGGTGCCAGTTTTCCGTGCGATTGCAAGCATCTCTCGCGTTAACGCAGGGTTTCAGCAATATTCCTTTACGTGGTTAGCTCGCGGTTTGTAGCTGGGTACGTTATGAGCAGCAAGACCATTCCATATGGCTGCGCGATCGCCTTCAGCGATAGTTTGGTAAGCCTCCTGTAGAAGTCCGCATAGTTGCTAGACATGTGTTGCTGCCAGTAATGGCAGCACACTTTTTAAGAAGCAGATCCGGTTTGGAGCCGAATCGATAGCAATCCGCTGTAGGGTCTGGAGTGTGAAGACGGTTCAATGCCTCGCTCGATCGGGAACAGTAGCTGAAGGACTCTCCATCGCTGATTGCCAAACGCTATATGGTGGCTGGATTGCAAGTCGCATGGGACATTTCTGTACAGATCGTCAATGCCAATGGCAGGCTTTGATATTAAAGCCATCTTTGACATTCAGGCAGGATTGACGGAAATGTCCGCTCCGATACCGAGTGTTCTCATGCCTCAAAGTAAGCCACGAGTAGTCATCCCCCGCAAGATTAGCGATGTCATTCAACTGGCTCAGGTGATTCAGTCAAAGGATGCCGAGTTAGGCACAGACTCCCCTCTAGCGTTACTAAAGTGGGCCAACAAGCTGGCGGCCATCCAGTCGGCCTTAGACGCGCAAGAGCGGGCGGAAGAACTGCGGGATCAGTTGGATTCCGCGTACGAAGAGCGCGATCGCCGCATCAAAGAATTGTTGGAATCCATCCGTCAAAGCCGAGACGTGCTAACGGGGATCTACCGACAGGACATGAGTAAACTGACAGACTTCGGTTTCACCGTCGAGAAAAACAAAACTTAAGGCAAGTAGTTAGCGTAACTGCGATCAAGTCCAAACCGAAGCTTATAACGGTTGCGTCTTGTCCCAAAGACTCGGGAAGAGGCGCGGTATCAAAATACTTAAATGACAGAAAGCGAGCAGAAGACTTTCCGCGTTTCGTCTTCCACCCGCTTTTTGTCGTTCACTCCTCACCTGCAGTGAAGTCTATCCCATATTCGCCAGTTCGACACTTTTATTTGCGATCTCCACGGTGAATTCGTCGCTTAAATTCACGAAAAATTCACAATGCCAACGTCAGATGAAGCGGACCTAGCTCCTAGCATTGGAGCCCATGACAAACCGCACTAACGGCAAGAATTAAGCTGTGGAACAGCAAACGAGATTTGAAGGGTCTGCTAGCTGGTTAGGAAACCCGATATGTGGCACGTCAGGTTAGCAATGCTGCCGTATCGGACAGGAATGACCCGTAAGTCTGAAAAGATTAGGGGCGATCGCTCGGTAGCTAGCTGAGAAGGTGTTAAATAACGTTAAGAGCCTGCTTAACAGGATGAAGGGATCGTGACAATAGCTGTTTCCATTCAAGGATTGCGAAAGCGCTACGGCGACTTTGAAGCAGTGAAGGATGTGTCGCTGCAGGTGGAAAGCGGACAGATTTTGGGGCTGCTGGGGCCGAACGGGGCCGGCAAGACGACGACACTGAGATGCCTCTGTACCCTGTTGCGCCCCAATGCTGGCGATCTACGCGTGTGCGGGATTTCGGCCATCGACAACCCTCGAGCAGTACGAAAACTCTTGGGATACGTCGCTCAAGAGGTAGCGCTGGATAAAGTGCTGACCGGGCGCGAGCTACTGCAACTGCAGGCCGATCTCTATCACATGAAGAGGGCGCAAGCGACCGAGCGCATCGACACTGTGCTCAAACTGCTGGATCTGGAAGCTCGGGCTGACGACCAGTCGGGCACGTATTCCGGCGGATTGAAGAAGCGACTGGATTTAGCAGCAGGTCTACTGCACGAGCCCAAGGTTCTGGTGTTGGATGAGCCTACGGTGGGTCTGGATATTGAGAGTCGCGTGGCGATTTGGGAGTTCCTAAGGGAGATTCGGGAGCGCGGCATCACGGTTCTGATTACCAGTCACTATCTAGAAGAGATCGACGCGCTGGCTGATTCTGTGGCCATCATCGATGCCGGTCGAGTCATCGCTACGGGAACTCCCTCCGAACTGAAAGACCAAGTCGGGGGCGATCGCCTCACCCTCCGCTTGAAAGAGTTCACGCCGAGATCGGAAGCAGAACAAGCTCTGGATGTCCTCACCGGTTTGGCCTTCGTACAGAACATTGTGATTAACGCCGCTCAGGGCAATGCCCTCAACCTAGTCGTTAACATAGATGAAGCGGATGCCAGTTCTGAAGTGCGCCAGCAGTTAGACCGGGCCGGATTGCCCGTATTCGGGCTAGCTTATTCCCGCCCCAGTCTGGACGATGTCTATTTGGCGGCTACAGGTAAAACCCTGAGAGATGCTGAACTGGCGGCGGCTGAAGCCGATACTGGTGGCAAAACAAAGAAGACGTAAGCGCTCAGTTCCCCAACCACATTCCTTTCTAGTCGTTTCACATGGCCTCTTTTGCATGACTGAAGCTACCTCCCCCAATCTGCAAGCGGACTACGCGGGCGAAGTCGATGCTCAATTGCCCGGTCTGCTATCTCCCGAATTCTGGCAAGAAACCTTTGCCCTCAACCGCCGCTTGTTTATCCAACTCAAGCGTCGCCCTACTTCATTTGCTGTCGGGATCGTTCAGCCGTTGCTGTGGCTGCTGCTGTTCGGTTCGCTGTTCCAAAATGCTCCGCAGGGAATTTTTGGCGATACCCAAAGCTACGTTCAGTTTTTGGGGGCTGGGGTGATTGTCTTTACCGCTTACGGTGGAGCGCTCAACGCAGGGTTGCCCGTTTTATTCGATCGCGAGTTTGGCTTTCTCAATCGGCTGTTGGTGGCCCCATTGGCATCTCGGTTCTCCATCGTGCTGGCTTCGGCGTTCTATATCGTTAGCTTGGCCCTGGTACAGACTGCGGTGATTGTCGGTGCGAGCTATGTCTTGGGCGCTGGTATCCCTAACCCTATTGGTCTTGGCCTGGTGATTGCGATCGTGTCGTTGCTAGTGCTCGGATTTACCGCCCTCAGCTTGGGGTTGGCCTTTGCCATGCCCGGTCATGTTGAGCTATTGGCTGTCATTTTCCTGATCAATCTTCCCCTGATTTTCTCCAGTACGGCCCTAGCACCCCTATCCTTTATGCCCACTTGGCTGAAGTGGGTGGCTAGCCTTAATCCGTTAACTCACGCCATCGAACCCATTCGCCACCTCTACACCCATGCTGATTGGGCATGGTCTGACATCGTGCTGCATGCTCCGTGGGGAGATCTGTCGCTGCTGGGCTCTTTGGGAGCGCTGTCGCTGTTTGTGGTGGTGTCCGTCACGTTGGTGCAAGGCGTATTGCGTAAGGTTCTTGCCTGATGCCGATTCTCGATCGCATTTGGATTTACCCCATCAAGTCTTTGGATGGGGTTTCCGTGTCCGAGGCGCAAATACTTCAGAGTGGAGCGCTCAAGGGCGATCGCGAGTTTGCGCTATTCGATCGCTTGGGTCGATACGTGAATGCCAAACGTACGGCCCGCATTCATCAGCTACGGGCCCAGTTCGATCTAGCTTCGCGACGGGTGTCTGTGCGAGAAGAGGGCACTTCGGATTGGGTGGAGTTTGGAATGGATGGCGATCGCTCTGGGCTAGAGGGGTGGCTGAGTGAGTTTTTTGGCGATCGGGTGTGGGTACAGCAGAACGAGGGAGCTGGATTTCCGGACGACACCAATTACCCAGGGCCAACGGCAGTGGCGACCGAAACGCTTTCGACCGTCGCTAAATGGTTTGACGGGGTTGATGCCGTTCAGCTGCAACGGCGGATGCGGGTGAATTTAGAAATTGGGAATGCGGAGGCGTTTTGGGAGGATCGCTTGTGCGTGAATGGCGATCGCGGCGTTCCGTTTCGGATTGGGGATTCCGTTACGTTGGCAGGAACCAATCCTTGTGCTCGATGCGTGGTGCCGACGCGCGATCCGGTGACCGGGGAACAGACTAATAAGTTTCAGAAGAGTTTTGTCGATCGCCGCAAAGCGACCTTTCCCGAGTGGGGTAATTCGACAAAGTACAACCACTACTATCGACTGACGACTAACACGCGCCTGCTAGAGACTAGCGATGGCGGAACGATTCGGGTGGGCGATCGGGTGGAGCTGGTTTAGCGATCGGGGATGACTTTTCTGCTGGGTGTTTCTCGATGCTTGTGTGTAGCTCCTGGGGGGCCGGGCTCGTTATCTGAATTTAGAACATGCAGGAAAATACCTTGAGATGCCTTAGATGGTTAGGTGTTTGGGGATTGTCGAATCCAAATTTGGAAAATTTTCTGATTGAGCCCTTCTTGGCGCTTTAGGTGGCTCCATAATTCATGCATCGTACTCCCTTTGAATTGATGGTCTATCGGGCGTTTGTTTCCTCAACGTTTACGGATCTCGAAGCGCACCGCGATTTGGTTATCGATGCGTTACTTGCTGCTGGGTTTAGTGTCGATCCGATGGAGCGGTGGACGGCAGACTCTGGCGAACCGAAGGTAGTTTCGCAGGAGCGGGTGGAGGGCTGCGATCTGTGCATTTTGTTGGTGGGGTTTCGACGGGGATATGTACCCGATGGCAGCCAACTCAGCATTACTCAAATGGAATATTCTAGAGCGCTAGAGGAGAAAGGCTGCGACGTTTTGGCGTTCTTGCTAAATAGCGAAGTGACGCAATGGCCAAGGGAATTTGACGATCGCAAGCATGACCCTCTCGTTGATGAATGGCGTACTCAGCTAGAGAAGATGCACATTGTTGGCTATTTCGACGCAAACCCCAACTCATTAAATATTGCACCAGCTCTAACTCGGTGGGTCCAAAAATATGAATCTGAACTACCTGAGTTAGGTCCCAACCCATACAAAGGATTATCTGCATTTCAAACAGAAGATGCAGATCTTTATTTTGGAAGAGAAAAGCAGATCGACCGCTTGTGGATGCGGTTTTGCAATTTGTACGAAGGTATTGCTGGAGCCCAGCGAGTGTTGCCGGTTTTGGGACCTTCGGGATGTGGGAAGTCTTCATTGGTTAGGGCGGGATTGATTCCTCGACTGGAAAACGACTCGCTGCCGGGAAAGGAGCAGCCTCGTGTTTTGATATTTAAGCCTGGTACCAATCCTCTGTGGATGTTAGCTGGAGTATTAGCTCGTATTGATAAAACAGATTCCTCCCTAGACGAGGCAAAAGCTAACGATCGCTGTTTGAGGACGGCTAACGATAGCGGCGATTTTGATGGGTTGCAGCGGATTGCGGATTTGGTGCCGAGGATCGATAGTTCGCCGCTGATTTTGGCGGTGGATCAATTTGAGGAGATTTATGCGCCGGATGTGGATGAGGAAGAACGTCAGGCATTTATCGATAATTTGCTGGTTGCTTCGGGCGATCGCTCGGGGCGGGTTTCGGTGGTGTTGACACTGCGCAGTGATTTTTTGGGGCAGACGCAGCGGCATCCCAAACTGAACGAGACGATTGCGGCGCAGGAGATTACGATTCCGGCGATGTCAGCGGAGGAGTTGGAGGAGGCGATTGCCATGCCTGCCGAGAATGCGGGGCGGGCGTTGGATGCGGGAACGGTGGCACAGTTGGTAAACGAGACTGTGGGGCGCGAGGGAGCTTTGCCGTTGTTGCAGTTTGCTCTGCAGCAGATTTGGGAAGGACTGGGGGAAGGGAAGGAACCGGCGCAGACGTTGAAGGAGATTGGTGGGGTTGGTGGGGCTGTGGCGAATAAGGCGCAGCAGATTTACGAGAGTTTGGGCGATCGGGAGAAAGAGATTGCCCGGCGGGTGTTTCAGGGGTTGGTGCAGTTGGGGGAGGGAGCTAAGGATACGCGGCGGCGGGTTGAGGTGGAAACACTAAGGTCCCACCAGGACGATCCGGCATTGGTTAGGGCGACGATTGAGCGATTTTCTGGGGTTAGTTCTCGTTTGATTACGCTGTCTGCTACCAGTGAAGGGGTTGAGACAGCTGAGGTGACTCACGAGGCGTTATTCGACCACTGGAAGCAGTTGAACGACTGGCTAGATCGGAATCGAGACGATATTCGCTTTCAGCGGCGGTTGGATGATGCCGTTGTGGATTGGGATAAAAAAGGTCGGCCTAGTGGGAGTTTGTGGAGATCTCCCAATCTGAACTTGTTGCGGGAATATCGCAGGCGAGCTGGGGCGGATATGACCGAGCTGCAAGATTCTTTTTTTAAGGCTTCCAGTGGGGCCGAGAGCCGGAGGCGGACTAGTCTTTCTGTTCTCGGGATCGGTTTAGTTGCATTGACTGGAGCCACTACGGGGTTTGCGTTGCATGCCAACCGGCAGACGATTAAAGCGGAGAACCAAACAGCTAGGGCATTAGCTCAAACGAGTTCAACTCACCTTGAAGCAAACGAGATATTTGAGTCTCTTGCCATGTCCGTCAGGGCTGGCAGAACCTTACAAGAGATCAATAACGTGGATACTAGAATTCTTGAGCAGACAAAGACCACACTTCTTCTTGCTCAAGAGAGAGAGTTGTGGGAATTTAACCGTTTAGAAGGACATACTTCTAGTGTTAATTCCGCAGAGTTCAGCTCTGACGGTAGCACTATTGCCTCTGCTAGTCATGACGGTACAGTGAGATTGTGGGGTATAGACGGTGCTTCCATTGCCACCCTTGAGGGACATTCTTCTTGGGTCTTGAGTGTAAGTTTCAGCCCTGACGGCAACACCATTGCTTCTGCTAGCAGTGACGGTACGGTGAGATTATGGGAGGTGGATGGAACTCCCATTGCTACCCTTGAAGGCCATACTTCTGCTGTTAACGGGGTAAGGTTTAGTCCCGACGGTAACACTATTGCCTCTTCCAGCAATGACGGTACGGTGAGATTATGGGGAGTGGATGGAACTCCCATTGCTACCCTTGAAGGCCATACTTCTGCTGTTAATGGGGTAAGGTTTAGTCCC
>JBCBVA010000131.1:0-8924 GCA_039817825.1 Cyanobacteria bacterium J06642_12
TACCGGCGAGCTTAGATTTCAGCCGGATCGAGCTGCAGAATATCTGGCCTATTTTTCATCAGAATTACGTAGCTGGATTCCTGTTGCTCGATCCGGCTGAAATCTAGGCTCGCCGGTAGTCCTACCGTCTGGAGTTGATGAATCCGAGCTAACTCTGGCGATAGGGTATACACCCACCACAGCAGCAAGCTTTCGAGCGCAAAGAGAACCCCTATCCACGCCGTTGCCCGCCACATCCACAATCGCCTCTCGGGGGTCGATAGCCATTGGGCCAGACCGTAGAACGCGATCGCGTGGAACGCAAACTGCGCGGCATTCCACCCCGCCAATTGAGGCCATTGGGACCCCAGAGTCGAGATCGCCAGAGCAATCGCCGTGAGTCCTACCGCCCAGTCCAACCCCATCCCCAACCGACGAGGCGGACGAGCTTGAAACCACTGCACAAGCCCCCATAGTGCCGCACTTACCCACCCCACCAGAAGCAATACAGGGTAGGGCCAAGACATCACCATCAGACCGCTGTTCGGCAGGAAAGTAAACAGCAGGTAGATGGCAATAGCTATCCCCCCCAGCAACCCTCCTGTTCGTCCTACCCGATCGTTTCCCTGTGGCTCGCTAGCCTCAACGGTCGTCGAAACATCGCCAGATACAGCCATTAGTAGGCCCCCCGCATTGAGACCACCACCCAGAGGGTTTCCCACAGCAGGCGAATATCCAGCCACAGCGACCACTGCTGGATGTACTCCAAATCAAGCGCGATCGCGTCATTGAAATCCAACACGTGAGAGCGACCCCGCACTTGCCACAATCCAGTAATTCCGGGCAACACTCGATGGCGAGCGTGGTGCCAGGACTCAAAGCGGGAGACATCCCGCAGGGGTAGCGGACGCGGCCCCACCAGGCTCATCTCCCCTCGCAGCACATTCAGGATTTGAGGCAGTTCGTCTAAGCTAGTGCGTCGCAGCCATTGACCCGCCCGAGTAATGCGCGGATCTCGTTCCATCTTGAATAAGATCCCGTCCGGGCTGCTGTTCTGTTCTTCTAACTTGTGCTGCAATTGCTCGGCGTCGGTCACCATCGTACGGAATTTATAAATCGAAAATGGCCGCTCCCCTAATCCCATGCGCTCTTGCTTAAACAACACCGGACCGGGGGAGTCAATCTTGATGCCAATGGCGATCGCCAAAAATAACGGAATAAACACCGACAGCAACAACGTCGCCATCACTGCGTCAAACGCTCGCTTGAGAATAAAGTCCACCCCAGACAAGATTGACGGGGCAAATTCGGTAGTGGGCACTCCCCCAATCCCGCGACTGCGGGCACTGGGATGTTTGGGACGCAAGCTATTCGGGACAATGCGCACCACCCGACCCAACCCTCGTAACAACCACAGTTCGGCGGGGGACATGCGCTGGTAAAACGATTCGCTAACGTGGATTTCTTTGGCTCCCAACGCTTCCATCAGTTGGCACAATCCTTCTGGAGTCAGCACAGACAGCAAGCCACCGATTCGTACAGTAGTCGCAGTGCTAGCGTGATTCGATGGTGCCGATCGGCGAGCGGATCGATCGGCAGGGGACCCATCCGGAGACGTCTTGCGCCGATCGTCCCGGCGGCTACGATGGGGCACCGTCAGCACCTTAGCCACTCGATATCCCGATCGCTGCTGCCATCCTTGGTGAATCGACTCCACCTCTTCGGGATGAGCCAGCAACAGAACCGGAACAGCAGCTACCCCACGTTTCCACAATCGGCTCAGGACGCCACAGGCAATCCAGCGATTGATCGCGATTAGCACCGTGCTCCCCACCCAAGCGAACGCAAACAGCGATCGCGGCAACCCGTCAGCAGTGCGATCCATAAATGTCACGAGCAAGACAGTGAGATACACCAAAGCCACAATCCGAATTTGCTTACTCGTATCCCGCCACTCATCTCCATAGCGATACAACCCGGCAGCCATGCTCAGCACCAGCTGCATCACCATCGCCAGCCAGTACATACCGATGCTGGGCCCCAACGACCACACCCTGACGTAATGGGCAGAGTCTTGCAGCGACAGCATCTCTGCCATCTTCCACGCGATCGCCAAACCGCCAACATCGGCAATCAGCAAGAAAAATACAGCAAACCCTCCCAGATGAATTCGTCTCAGGGAGGGCACTCTCAAATCTGAATCGAGAGTGGGTTGAGGGGAATACGGGTAACCAGACATGCGGCTGTGGCCATTCGCTGCCGCTAGCTTTCCCGCCCGAAGCGTCAGCGAAACAAACTGTATTTCTTCTACGCAATTAGCTTTTAACAAGTATTAATTGATGCACTCAACTGCCACTATTGTCCTGAGTGCGGGGATGGCTGCTGAGTCGATAGCGCACGTACTGCCAGACAAACAGCATCACAAACGCCGGATTGTTAATCGCATATCGCTTCCACAATCGCCTCGGCTCCACCCACAGGCGAAACAACCATTCCAACCCCCACTTCATCATCCAGCGGGGGGCCTGGCGCACAGTGCCGCTATGAAAGGCAAAGGCAGCCCCTACCCCGATCGCCACCGCCTGCAATTTCCCCTGCTGTCGAGCCATCCAATACTCTTGTTTGGGACAGCCCAAAGCCACCAGCACGATTTGGGCCCCAGAGCGATGAATGCGATCGATATGGGCCAATTCCTCTTCTTCTGTTAGCTGGCGAAAGGGGGGAGAGTAACTGCCTGCGATCGCCAGATTGGGATATGTCTGCAGCAGATTTGCTTGCAACCGCTGCAAGGTGTCTGGAGTACCGCCGTACAGATAGATCGATAAGTCAGTAGTGGTCGAGAGGCGATCGCACAGCTCCAGCATTAAGTCCGGGCCGTATACCCGCTGCTGCTGAGGAATCCCAAGCAATCGCAGCGCCCACACCAACGGCATCCCATCCGGAGTCACTAATTTCGCGTTGCGCAGCACCTCCCGGTACCGGTTATCCCAGCGGGCTGTGGTTAGAACGTGAACGTTGGCAGCGATAACGTAACAGGACATCCGGGCCCGAGCCCAACTGAGAATGCGATCGCAGGCGTCGCCGTAGCTGGTGGCATCAACGCGAGTACCGATCACGGTTTGAGAGACAAGTGGGGGAGCGGTAACCACGGACAGCGCCAAGACGGGTTTAGCGTGAGGTTACCCCAAGCCTCTTCGCAGAACCATTGGGCATGAAACCTGAACAGTTGAGGGAGAACAGTATCTGGAACGTTCTTCTCCCACAGACATCACGCACCATCCAGACGTCTTCTTACTGCACTTGCCAATCAACATCACCGTCGTCTGTGGTTACGGTAATGAGAACGCGGTTGTTTCGATTGGGAATTTGGCAAACATGGGTATCTCCAGGTGACCCATGCAAGTAATCTTGTCCGCAGTCCAGTTGTGCATTAATCTGGCTGGCAATTTGACGCTCGACGACTCTCAGGTCGACCACTCCCCTAGACCCCGTCACTGTAAAGTTAACGTCTCCGTCATCGGATGTTTGGGTGACTGTCGTCAATACCGTGGCCCCTTTATCGTCAGTCAGCTCGCATTCAAACACGTCTCCCTCTTGAATGGGGCGGGGCTCCGGACAGGAAACATCGATAATCGCGAGTCCTGTTTGGGTTTCGACTTCAGTTTCTAAAAACTCATTCAGGCGACGACTGTTTAGGTTGTCACCACCAACCGAAAATTCAAACGAACATGCGGTTACCCCAATGCTGGTCAGCAGGCTAGCGAGCAGGGTGAGTTTTGTTGTTGTGCGCATAGATAATCAAATCCGAATGAAAAGCCCCCGACGTTATTATCGTGGGCGGGCAGCAATCGGATAGAGATTTCTCGCACAGGTGGGATGCGATCGCGATCACTGCAAATCTACTGTGCCCGTTCCCACAGCCGCTGAATATCGCCCACAATTTGACGAGATGGGGGCTGGCTGGCCGAAATCGCCGGATCTTCTTCGACACCGGGAATATCTTCAGCCCAAGGGCTATCTGGGATGTCGGACAGTTCAAGAGTGGCGGTGGCAGGGCGGAAACCGTACTGAACGAAAACCGTTTGTTGCTCGGGTTCGGAGAGAAATTGAATAAAAGTGCGGGCGGCACGGGCGGTGCGATCGGAGACATCGCGAGTGACGATCGCGGCTGTTGAAACGGTTTCGATGGTGGGGTTTGGATAATAGATTTGGTACGGAATGCCTTGGGACAGAGAAGACTCCTCCCAACGGTGCAGGGCAATGCTCTCGTACACGGTGGCTACATCCGCTTCGTTGGGGCCACGAGTGATAAATTCCTGCAGCAGAATGTCGGTGGAGCGGGGGGGCTGGTACACCGAACGGCGCACCAGTTGAAACAGGTCGCGGGCCTCGGAAGTATTGAGAGTACTGAGGGTCAGGGGGCGATCGCCGGCGGCGGAATGCAGAAATAAGCTCAGGGTCAGTTGACCGCTATTGGAACGGGTGGGATCGGTGGTGACAAAATCAAAACTGCCCCACGAACTGTCTCCGCCCAATTGGGACCAACTACCGACAGACATGGCGGTTTCTAGCTGCTGCCAGTCGAATTCGCCATCTGGGAATAGGATATTTCCCCGCTCCGGCCAGGCGATCCCTACCAACATGGTTTTGGCGAGCGGTTGAGGCTCATCGTAAAAGGGTTGTGTGGGTTCAATTGCCTGCCAGCGGCTGGAAAGCTCGGTGAGGACATCCCCATTAGCGGGAATTAAGACCGTGGGGGTGAAAGAATTGTTGTTGTCGATGTAGCGATTAACGATATCTTGCGAGCCTTGGGTGTGCAGCCTGACATCAATATTGGGGTGGGAGTTTTCAAATCGCCTGACCAATACCTCCAAAGATTCTTCTAATTCCGATCCGCTGACCACCACAATCGTTTGCTGGAGTCCGGGGACGGGAGCGTAGGCCAGCACTGCGGCAGCAGCAGCAATACTCAGGGACAGAACCGTTCGTTTAGTCATGCTTTAAATCGGGAAAATCTCTGAATCGATCGCCGTGGGGAGAGGTTGAAAGCAAGCATTATCGGCACGCGACCGTTAACTGGCCATCAACAAATCGACATTTTCTTGCACTCCTTCTAGATCGCGACTGAGCGATCGCAACTCATTCACCTGACTGGTGTCGCTTAAGTTAGCCGTCCTCAGTCGGTTCTGCAGTTGCTGCAGCATGCCTGCCGATTCTTGAATCATGGTAGATAGGGCGATCGCCTGGGCTTGGCGGGCATCGCTTCCCTGTCGAGCCAGCTCGATGTTGGTGTTTAAGGTAGCTGCCAATCGATCTAATTGTTCGCGGGCAACTCCAGTACTGCGGGATTTTCGTTGTTCGATCGCCTGCAGTTGGGCTTGCAATTCATCCACTGACAGCAGTGAATCTTTGCCCTGCAGCCGCTGACCCAAGCGATCGACCTTGGCGGGTAATTCAACCACCCGCACGCAGGCTAGCTCCACCGCCGCCAGCAGTTCCACATGAAAGGTGTCATCTCCCATCTGATGGCGGGACTCTGCCTGCAGCCCCTCAGCTTTTTCCGCCAAAGCCAACGCCGATTGACGAATGTCTAATAGCTCGCGAGCTAACTGCGGATTCTCTAACTGAATAACATTCGGATCGCGCTGCTTGAGCACGGTGGCAGCTCCGACAGAGCTGGCAATGGCCACCGGCACCAAGATCGGTGGCGCAACATTCAGCCCCCGCGCGCCCACAACCAACAGAACTCCACCCGCCAGCGTCGCCAGCGGATATTTCAACGGATTGGCCAGCATTTGCATCGATCGCCCCCTCTAAAATTCCACCTGCAGATCGGCCATCAGTCGCGAAATGGATGACGGATCGCCTTCTCGATAGTAACCACCGCTGACACTAGCAATGTCTTCTAAGACTCGTGGGTTAAACCCACCACCACGATCGCTATAACCCACGGTAAACACGGCAATTCGAGCATCCCCTGCAAACCCCGTTTGCTGTAGTTCTTGGTTGAGTACGTCGAAGGACAGTTGGGAACCACTGTCTTCGCCATCGGTGAGCACAATCACGGCGTTAATGGCTTCGGGGCGAGCATTTTGCAGCAGGTAATCGCGTGCAGCAATCGTCGCATCGTAGAGGCGGGTGCCCCCATCAGCGCGCAATCCGGTCACAAATTGATAGCCCCGCGCTCTTCCCTCCTGCGAACTATCGACCAAAATCGGTTGGCGAATGGACTCGTCAAAGTCCACCAGCACAATTTCTTCTTGCGGCCCCAAGCTGTCGATGTAGGCCGACAGGGTTGATTGCACTGCAGACAGTTTCACCCCTTCCATCGAGCCGGAGGAATCGACGACGACTACCACTTGAGATGGGCGCTTGGCGAAGTCCTGCCAGGATCTCAACATCATGTCAACAACGTCGGGGGCGGGGGGACGCAGCGAGTTGTAGGTTGCGCTGGGATCGACTCCAAATCGCTCGGTAAACTTTGGCCCCAGTGGAATGCCGGGAACTCCCGGTCGCAATCCTTGTTCGGTGGCTAGTCGCTGAATCTCATCAGAGCGGAAGAAGTCAATCACTTGCAGGGCGGCTTCCCGTTCGTCATCGCTGACCCACGGAGCATTGGGCAGGATGGCTCGCATGTTTGAGGTGAAGGTGTCTTGCGGATAGACCGCCTGGTAGCGGGTGCCTCCCACCTCTGCTTCCGAGTTGGCGGCGATTACGGAGGATTCGTAGACGGAAGCGATGGAGGCCCAGAAGGGGCCGTTGGCGATCGCGTCGCGGGCCAGAGTACTGGTGGATGCACCGTAGCGGGTGACTTTACTTTGAATCTGCTGAACGTCTGCTTGATATCTCTGGATATCGGCTGATGTCAGTTGTTCGGGAGGCCGATCGGAGACGGAGGCAAATTGGGAGATTAGGGTTTGCAAGCCGGAATTGGAGCGGGTGGGGGCGGTTTGGACAAAGCTGATGGGAAGAGGACGACTGCTGGAATCTAAATCCGTATGGTTCTCTGCATCCACCAGTGCCGCAAAAATATTGTCTTGACTCTGCAATCCTGCGGCCAAGTCATCCGGCACCATGAACACCATTGGGCTATTGGCAATTAACGGTGCATCGGGGATGTCGGGAATGTAGTTTTGGCCGGGGAATAGGGCGTCCATTTGGAAGCCGAGCTGGCTGAGGAAGACTTCTCCATCGACGGAGAGCAGGGTGGGGAAGGAGGGATCGTCGGCGGAAATAGCACCGTTTTGGAAGCCATTGGCTAGGTCGAGCATGGAAGTGACGACATCACCGCTGCCCATTTCCGTGCAGGTGAGTTGGAAGGATTGGCCGTTGTCTAGCTTGGGTTTGGTGCGGTTGAATCGCTCGGCTCCGTCGGCGCAAAGGTGTTTGAGGGCGCTACCGACGCGAAATTCAATGGTGAATGCTGGCCCTCCGAAGTTGGCTCCGCCGCATCCGGCTAGGGCGATCGCTAACAGTGGCAGGGTAGCGATCGGCTTGAATCCAATTTTCTTCAGTTCTGATTTCAATTCCTGTTGCTCAAACTCACGACTGGAACGTTTGCCCACCACGCAGTCCTCAACTTGACGGTGAATCCTTCGCTTGAGAAAGCTCTAGCTCTCTCACACTCTCATGTACATCTAAATTTGCCCTGGAACAACCAGGCAACATTCGCTTCAAGGATGCGATCCGACAAAGAAAACAAGTGGAACCGTAGTTTAGTCACCTTAAGTGACGTGAATCCTGGGCCTGTTCTAGCAGCTTCTTCGGGTATTTATGAAAGCTGTTGCGCATGTTCTTTCCGACCAATCACCACCTCAGGGATCTAAGGCAGATAGAACCATACAGACAGAGCGAAAATATACATTGACTTTTCACCTATTTTCAGCCATCAGGGGTATTATGCGGATAATCCGTCCTTTCATACACTTTTTATCGGAAATTAGGCGGATGAGTTCCTCTTATTCACCCAAATGAGGGCGTTAGGTGGAAAGCTTCCTCCTAATTAATAGCTATACACACTTAAAAACACCACAAAAATTAACAACAGAAGCCTGATAACCTTGCGCCTGGGCAACTATAAAGATAATGAGATCGATGAATGTCTGAGCACAGTGAAGTAAGACTCCCGTTGATTGATGACCTAATAAAGCTTGGATGGGATAAAAATCAACTGCAGTACGAGCCAGAATGGCGCGTACCTAAGACTCCAAGTGAAGCTGGAAAACGCGAATTGGGTCAAAGCTTCAAATCGTTTCCTATTGACGTAGCTATATTCGATCACCCTTCGCATGTAGGTGAATATGAACACTTACAAATAATTGTAGAAACCAAAGCCCCAAAGAAAGTAGAGGGTATTAGTCAGCTGAAAATTTACATGAGCTTAGAGCCCCATGTACTTTTGGGTATTTGGACTAATGGCTCTGATATTACCCTTGTTTATCGAACATCTGATGGGAAATTCGATGTACAAGAGAATGCAGTACTCCCTAAGCCAACTGATAGCCTAATTCGCGCTGGCGATAAAAAATTAAAATGGTCTGACCTGAGAGATCCGTCTACCTCTGATTTGAAGAAGATATTCAAGCGGCTTCTTGATGTAATCGTGTCTAGGGATACAAAAAGCACGAGAAGAGATGACCAATTAAACAATCTATGCAATGTGATTTTAGCCAAGCTGGAAGGCGATAAGGCAGCAAAGTATTCGCCTGATGATCCTGTTCCATTTCAAGTATGGAATTCGGAAAAAGAGACAGATAGCAAAATACGACATCTGTTTCAGGGTATGAGGCGTTCTCATAAAGACCTCTTTCTCTCTGACACAGATACAAGCATCAATTTTGACCCTCATACCTTAAGTGCTTGCGCATTTGAGCTTTCAAAATACAAACTAATGGATACACCGATAAATGTCATTTCGGAAGCATTTCAAATATTCAGAACATCTA
>JBCBVA010000132.1:0-8893 GCA_039817825.1 Cyanobacteria bacterium J06642_12
TGAAGCTACGATTTTCTCGCGATTTATCAATGGAGAGGAGGTTTGTTATCTTACTCACAATAACTGTTTCCTGAAGGCAGTCAATGGAGGAAATAGTATTATCAAAGCTGATGCTGTAAATCTTGGTCCCTGGGAAAGGTTTAAGATAATCAACAAAGGTGATTCTAGAATTTCTCTGGAAACATCAAGCTCAATTTGCACTTCTTCAAATGAAGATACAAACTTAAGATGCTTTTTTTATGCCGAGAACGGAGGAGGTGACAGTCTTACATCTTCTGGCATTCAGCCAGAGGCATGGGAAACTTTTGAGGTTGTACCAACTTAACTGTAGTGTTCGGTTTTCGATACTGTTGGCGAAGTATTAGGAAAGAGGGATATGGTTCCGATCGGAAGCGGTCTTGCTTGGGTAATACTTGCATGCGCTCAGACTACCGCTGCCACAACACATGCTTGAATTTTTTTGGACACTACTTTTCTAGTTGCTTTGTTGAGAGGGGTTGGAGTGATCGCGGTCGAGTAGTTACAAGTTTTCGAGTGCCCCTTCACGCTGCTCTACAGGGAAACTCCTGTCTCAACATTCGACAGAGGTTATTAGCTGATTCGCTGGGCTTGAGACATTGGCTGGGGGACATAGGTCGAGCCAAATGGGGCAGCAACTCGAACGGCGATCGCGCGATCGGCATCCCCAATTCCCCCAACGCATCCGCCATCTCCACCTGATGGTCGTCCACATGCTCCCCAAACTGAGCACTACGCGGCACTAACACAAACGGCACCTGCAACTGACTGAACAATAAATATGAACCCTCGCCACAATGGGAAATCACCACCCGCGCCGATCGCACCAACTCCTTAAACTGCGCTTCCGGCAACACCGTGTGGCAAGTTGTGTTTTCAGGAGTCACCGTGCAACTTCCCGCTTGCACCACCACCTCTTCTTGAATCGCCCCGTATTCCAACAAACCCTCAATCCATCCCATGAGGCGATTGAAGGGAAACTGTTCGGTGCCAACGGTTACGAGAATCATGTCAGTTATCCAAAACGTATTGATGAGAGAACAAAGAATAAAAGCTGCGATCGCCTACATTAGCTGCGACGGAATCAGCGTGGCCTGAGGATAAAGCTTCAGTAATTGCGGCCAGTGAACGTAGAGGGCATCCAAACAAGGGCGGACAATTTTGGCGGACATACTGAGGGTTTTCACCCGCGTAATTGATTCCACAAACACCGTCTTAGCCCCCAGCAATTTCCCGATCGCTATAAACGGCACCGCCACACCAGCCCCCGTGGTCAGCACTAAGTCGGGCCGCTCGTTCCACAGCACCGACACCGCCATCTTCAAATTTCTCAGCAGGTTGCCAACATTGCGATTGGTTGGCCCCCAAGCCCAATAGACAGTTTCGCCAGCCAGTGCCGCTTCTGTCGTCCCGGAGCGAAACGTCACCCAAACACGATCGCATTGCTTCCAATACCCCTCCAGTTCCTGCAGGCCGCGAAAGTGACCGCCAGTAGAACTGACGAGCAATACTTTTAAGGGTCGCTCTGAGGGTGAGGTAGCGATCGACGGTTCGGCTTGTAGGGGCACGGCTGCTGTCCTCTCGACTTCTGCCGAAGTTGTAGGCAGCAATAGTGAAATGAGAGGGGAACGCCCCCTAAGTCCCCCATTCATGGGGGACTTTGAAGAGATTTTCTGTGTACTGCAGAGTCACGGTAAGACACGCGAATGGCACGCTCTCAAAACAAGCTGTAAACCAGCAAGTCCTCCACAGGTGAAGGATTTAGGTGGCCGCAAGCACCCCGCCGATCGCTGCAAACAACTTTGGCCACTGAATCGGCTTAGCAACATACTCGTTCGCCCCAGCCGTCATCACCTTCGAGGCCGTCGAAGCATCCTCCAATCCTGTCACCATTACAATCGGTAGCTCGTCTTTGGTGAAACGCGATCGCAATTTCCGGCAGCATTCAAACCCATCCATCTCGGGCATCAAAGCATCTAGCAAAATCAAATCGGGGCAAATGGTATTGCACAGGTTCAGGCAAGCAGCTGCGCTGTCGGCTTCGAAAACCTGATATCCCCGCGCTTCCAGGATGCCTTTGACGATTGTGCGCAGGGTGCTGTCGTCGTCAACAATCGCGATCAATGAAGACATGGGACACCGAGGGAGCGGGCACCCTCAGAGTGACATATATATCTAAGTCGCGCTCTAGTTTGTCGCGATAGTCAAGAATTATCTGCAAGCGTATGTATATCTGCGAACTCGATATCTTCAATCTGGATATCTGCACCACTCTAACGACTGGTTTCGCGGCTGGATTTTTCGCAGGTCGGTCATGAAAATTTTGTTGGTGGAAGATGACGAGCAACTGGCACAGATCGTCTCTCTGAATCTCAAGTCACAGAATTATACGGTTGAGTGGGCCACAGACGGGCAGTTGGGATTGGACTTGGTGGAAGCTGCCGAGCCGGATGCGGTGATTGTGGATTATCACCTGCCCAAGCTGAATGGGTACGAGCTGTGCGAGCGGGTGCGAGCCACTGGCAACTGCGTGCCCATTTTGATGATGACCTCACGGGTGGAAGTGCAGGACAAGATTGATGGGTTGGATGCGGGGGCGGATGACTATCTGACCAAGCCGTTTAGCCTCAAGGAATTGTCGGCCCGGTTGAGAGCGTTGATGCGCAGGAGCGATCGCGCGGGGGGAACGCCCATTTTGACCTGGGGGCCGCTCAGTCTCAATCCGGCCACATGCGAAGTACTGTACGGTGATCGCCCGGTGCCGCTGAGGCCGAAGGAATACGCGCTGCTTGAATTGTTTATGCGCAGTCCCAAGCAGTTGTTCAGTCGGGATGCGATTCTCGATCGCCTGTGGACGTTTGACGATGCTCCGAATGAGGAGACGATTAAGGCGCACGTCAAGGGGATGCGCAAGCACCTCAAGCAAGTGGGGGCTCCGGCCAAGCTGATCGAGTCTGTGTATGGGATGGGTTATCGGCTGAATCCGAAATTTGAAGCGTTTACGGTGGATCCGACTGGTGAGGGAGATGCTGGAGCCGAGGCTGCGTCCTTCTCTGCCGCTGTTTCCGCAGTGGAAGGTAAACCTCTGGCGTTACCACAGTGGCAGCAGTTGAAGCCGAAAATGCAGGAGCGAGTGGAGGCGATTTCGACAGCGGTGCAGGCGATCGCGGCTGGAAATCTGACCCATGCTTCGGTTGAGGCAGGGTGTGGAGAGGCGCACAAACTGGCTGGGATTTTGGGAACAGTGGGGTTCCAGCGGGGGACGGCGTTGGCTCGGCAGATTGAAGCGCAGTTGCGCGGGTCGTTGCCGTCAGCGGTGAAGTTACAGCAGTTGTTGGAGGATTTGCAGCGGGAGTTGGAGCGGGAGCCGGATGCGGAGACGGTAGCCGAGTTAGCGGCGGTGGCGCGAGGGGCGGCTGAGGTGCATTCTGTGCGGGAGCGTCCGCTGGAGGTGTTGGTGATCGCGACAGATGCGGAGGTGTCGGGGCTGCTGCTGAAAGAAGGGCGGCAGCATGGGATGCGGTACGCGCATGTGGTGGATGCGGAGAGTGCGCGGGTGCAGATCGATCGCGGGGCTCCGGATGTGTTGGCGATCGCGGTGGGGGATGTGTCGGCTACTTATCAAGTGTTGGGGGAGTTGGCAGAGGCGGTGGCGGCGATTCCGACGATGGTGGCAGTGTCCGATCTTGATTTGGCGGGTCGGGTATCGCTGTCTCGGTTGGGGGTGAAGCGGGTGTTGGAGATGCCGTTGCAGGGCGCTCGCTGGTTTGAGGCGATTCGCGGTTTGCGCCCGCAACCCCGTCCGCAGTCGGTGACGATTTTGGCGGTGGATGACGATCCGGAGTTTTTGAGTATCCTTTCTTGTCTCTTGCAGCCCTGGGGGTTTGAGGTGGTGGCGGTGGCGGATGCCGATCGCGCTTGGAAAGAAATGGAGACGCTGGTACCGGATTTGATTTTGTTGGATGTGGAGATGCCGGGGATTAACGGCATTGAGTTGTGTCAGGCAATTCGTAGTGACGAGCGGTTGTGGGAAACTCCGGTGTTGATTTTGGCATCGTTACACAAGACCGAGCGAGTGCAGCAGGCGTTTGTGGCGGGGGCGGATGGATTTGTTAAAAAACCGGTGGTGGGGGCGGAGTTGATTGTGCGGATTCTCAATCAGTTGGAAAGGAAGGGAATACCCTCTCAGTCGATAGAGAACACTGAGCTTTCCAATTAAGTATATTTAGCGAACAAGTGAGTGGTTTTCCTCTAAAAGGAAGACAATAGATAAAATTCAAGTGTTTTCCTCGGGATATTAGTATCTCAAAATATACAATGCAGACAAAAAACTGATACGATCAAAGTATGATTTCATGCTTTTACAACTCAACCACTATGCACTTTCAGTGCATAGGTTCAATACCAACCGGACTGAAAGTCCTCTACTCCAGCAGGAAGTTGTCGGTGTCTCTATTTGAAGATTCTCGATGATACTCTAAATATTCCTCCACGACGGCCTCACTCACATTACCGGTGCTCCAGACCCCATATCCAATCGCCCAAAACTGCTTCCCCCAATAACGCTTCTTTTACTCTGGATACTCCTGTTGCAATAGCCTTGAAGTCCTTCCTTTTAAGCGTTTGACTAGTCCACTAACCGATTTGGAGGGGGGATACTCTATCAACATATGGATATGGTCTTTACTCACCACTCCTTTCAAAATTCTCACGTCTTCACTGTCGCAAATCTGGATAATCAGTTCTCGACATCTCTCCTGAATAGCTCCCTTGAGCACTGGATAGCGATATTTGGTCACCCATACCCAATGGGCCGACAGTCGACTGATGCTGTGACCACTATGTCGATTCTTCGACATTTCACTGCTTTACCTCAGACTTCATCACAAACAGAGCCATGCTAAAGCCTCCCACTGAAAGTGGGTAGTTTCTACTAGCGTGTCTGGGACCATGAAACATGTATAGCAGGATTTTGAAATGTGAGGTCAAATTTATGGCAACAAAAAATCCCCTATCAAAGGGGATTTGAGGGGATAAAGTTCAACGTTTTAAAACACAACCATCAGGCCGCAACCTCTCGCCGGATCTGCCAAGACTGCGACCAGGTCCTTATCGCAAACCCCAGCTTCAACAACGGTCCAAACCAAGACTTCGGCATTGCCCACAGTAGGTAAGCCGCCACAATCGTCAAAATCGTCCCGCGTGGCTCCGCCAAAATTCCCCAACTGCTGGCCAGCGATCGATTCGCCAGATCCAGTGCAGCCTTACCATCCCCAATCATCACTGCCTTCTGTGCCAGCGATCGATACTGATACCCCTTTGCCAATGCCCCACATTCTTCTACGAGTTCCGGTGCATACTCCACCGTCTTCTCTACCATCTCCATCCAGCTCTCGAACTGACGGTAAAAGCTAGCCGACAGCCCTTCCGCATTCACTCGATAGCAGGTCAGCGCTTCCGGTAACCCATCCAGTTCCCAGTTCGTCAAACAGGCCACCCGCATCCACAGGTCGATATCTTCGTTGCGGTGAAACGACTCGTCAAAATATTCGCCCATCTCCGACATTGCCCCCAGCTCTTCCAGTACCGCCCGCCTAACGACCGGAGTAGATCCATTGCTAATCGGATTGCGGCACAGCAGGCGCTTGCCATCCACCTTGCCGGAACAAGACATCAAGTAAGCTGCCGACTGTCCGCCAAACAACTTGGAGCGAGAGAACGACACTCCAACTTGGGGAAGGGCATCCAAATGCTGCACGTGCTTTTCCAGCTTCTCGGGCTCCCACATGTCATCCCCATCCAGAAACGCGATATATTCCCCAATCGCCTGCCGAATCCCAGTATTGCGTGCCCCCGCCAAACCACGATTTTCCTGCTCGATGATGCGGATGCGGCGATCGGTAAACTGACGACACACGTAAGCGCTGTAATCGGGCGATCCATCAATCACCACAATCATTTCGAAATCCTCAAAGGTTTGATCCAGCACCGACTGAATGGTGTCGGCAATATACGCCTCGACGTTATAGGCCGGAATCACTACGGATACTTTCGGTTGACCGACCGGCTTGAGGTTGGCAGAAGTCATAGAAGAAGAGTTACGCAGAGAAGACATGACGAATAGCTCCGTAGGTGAACAGGGGTAAAACAATCCAGTGGATGAGAACAACGGCGCTGGCCACACCCACCAGGCCAAAGGGCATCCCCAGCAACAACGCCAGGGCAAAGCAAGCGGTGAATCCGACGTTGTGCCAAAAATCCCGTTGGGCGCAGTCCTTTGCCCACAACACTTTCGAGGCCGCCTGGGCAAAGGGGCGAGGAATCGCAGACAGACAAATCAAGATGGCCAGAGGCACTGCCGTGCTCCACTGCGCCCCGAACACAACCGGGATGTAGAGGGGAGCGGCAGCTGACTGCAGCAGCACTAGTGGGATGATAATCAGGGCAATGGTTTTAAATGCGCGGGTGAAACGAGCCTTCAGTTCGTTCGGCTGTTCGCACAGGTGGGGATACAGAGACTGGGTCAGGGCATTGATAACGCTCAGGGACAATCCCAACCCAGCATTGAAGGCGAAGTAATAAACACCTAGCAAATCCACTCCCAGAAACGGGCCGATCAGGAGGTAATCCAGGTTTTGGCGCAGCGTCTTCAGCATCTCTACCCCCAAGACATTGCGACCGAACGATGCGATATCGCGCCAATCTTGCAGTGTGAACCGCTTGGGAGCCTGCCAGGAATGGTTGACAGAATTCACCACCACCCAGATGGGAGCAACCAAAATCTTGGGAGCAACTATCGCCCACATTCCCCAACCCAGGAAGGCAAACGCCACCGTCAGAATGGCGTTAACAATCACTTGCAGCGATACCGACAGGGCGCTGACATGTAAGCGATTTTCTCGCTGAATCAGGGCCGCCTTCACTTGCGCCAGCGGCAAGAGCAGGTAAATTCCCCCCAGGGCACAAATGGGCAATAGCAACTGGCTATCTCGATAGACCCAGCTAGCCACCAACCCCGCCCCGCACTGCAGCACCAGCAGGCCTCCTGCCACAATCCAGTTCAGCCAATAGGCCGTCCGACTCAAGCGAGCCACATCCTGTTGGGGAGCCTGAATCAGCTTGGCTCCAATCCCGTTGCGGGTGAGCACGTCCACAAAGTCATTCACCGTCAGCACGATCGCCGCTAGGCCGTAATCATGGGGAGAGAGCAAGCGCCCCAAGACCACTACCACTAGCAGGCGAGAAATGCGGATGACGATCTCGGTCAGACCCATCCAACCGACGTTTTTTAGGAACTTGCTGTTTTCGAACGTGCTCGACATTGGTTGCTCCCTGACGCTGTCAGCACAGTAGGAAGCAAAAGTGAAACGAAAGGGGAACCGGTTGCGATATCCAACGAAATTCCCGCTACCAGATGTTCAAAATCACGTTTCACCAACTGTTCTCGTTTTCTCGGTATCAGTTGATGGAGCAATTCCCAACCTCGATCACCCCACTCCAAACGGGCACGACTGAGAGGGATGCGCGGTACCACGTTATCAGAGATTCGACCATGACCCGTGCAAACGTCTTACATATCGTTGGCGATCGCAAAGTGGGTGGCATCGGTAGCACCCTCGATCTATTACAAGCCTCTCCACTGGCGCAAACCTATGAGTTTCAGTACCTCGAATCCGACGGCAACCCCAAAGATTGCTGGCGAATTATTCGCGCCATGCAAAATGTTTCTATCGTCGCCATCCATTTTTCCGTCCGAACGGCGAATCTGCCCACACTCGCACTCATGCGTTCCTATGCATCGGTCAGCGGTATTCGGATGGTGTTGATCGAACATCACTACTCTCTCAAATTCCAGCAGGTTGGGGCCAGACGTCCCCAACAACTGAGGCGGGCATTGGCGATCGCTGCTCGCTTCGTAGATCGCGTCATTGCAGTCTCTCCAACTCAGAGCAAGTGGCTGGCTGAATTTATCCCGGACAGCAAACTATCGACCATTGCCTCCTGCTCCCCGCTCAAACAATTTCTCGATCTACCACTGAAATCCGAGCACCAGCGCCCCCTCAAAGTAGTCGCCTTTGGCCGCCATACATTGCCGTGGAAAGGGTTTGACGTCCTGATTGAAGCCGCCCGACTCTTAGTGGGCTTGCCCATTCAGATTGAAATTGGCGGTAGCGGCCCCGATACCGAGCATCTCAAACAGCTTTCAGCCAATGTCGAGACTGTCAGCATTGTCGGGTTTGTCCCCGATTTAGGAGAATTTCTGGCCAGCGCCGATATTGTCGTTATCCCCTCGCGCTGGGAAGCCTGGGGCCTCACCTGTACCGAAGCCAAAGCGGCAGGAAAAGCGATCGTGGCCAGTCATGCCGACGGCTTGATCGACCAAAGTCACGATTGCGGTCTCTCCGTGCCCCCTAACAGTTCTGAAGCCCTAGCTTCTGCCCTGCGATGTGTCTGTGAAGGCAACAGGCAGCAATTGCAAGATTGGAGCCGCGCCGCTCGGGCCTCGGTACTGAACGCAGAAGCCGACTACATCTACGGTTGGGGAGAATTATTACATTCACTCGTGCAGACTTGGGGTGTGAGTAGTTGCGCGCCGCAGAAGTCGAGCGAAGGAGGTAACAGACAAAAAAAGGAGGAAATAAAGGAGCCTAAACGATTGAGCGGAGAATTATCTCCCAATGGAATCTGTCCCATTGTCCCCACGTAAAAGAGTCTCGGACTCCGGTCACATTGGCAGTAAGTAATGACACCAATGGATAGCAGACCACGAAAGTACCTAACCTGGTAGCCCAAACCGGGAGCGGGCAAGGGGAAGTTTGGAAGGGTTAAGAGAGTGAACCGTCGATGACGCTTCGTCATAAACCAATGAGTGAAA
>JBCBVA010000133.1:0-8890 GCA_039817825.1 Cyanobacteria bacterium J06642_12
ACCTACACCGTCACCGATGGCAATGGAGGCACCAGTACCGCTACCGTAACGCTCACTATCACTGGTGAAAATGACGCACCAGTGCCCATAGGCACCATCTCCGACCCAATAGCCACAGATGGCAGCTCACCGTCACTCGATGTTACGGGGAGCTTTAGCGACCCCGACACTACTGACACTCTCACCTTCAGTGCCATCGGCCTACCAGATGGGTTGGAAATTGATGAAACCACAGGCGTCATCAGTGGAACCGTTAGCCCCAATGCCTCGGATGAAGAGGATGACAATGACGGTACTCAGGATTACACCATCGTTGTCACAGCTACCGATGAGTTGGGGGCCACAGCCACTCAAACCTTCACCTACACCATTAACAACGTCGAGCCAGAAGCTGTTGACGACTCGTTCACCACAACAGAAGACGTGAGCGTAACCGGTAATGTCTTGACTGGAGCGGGGACCGATCGCGATGGAGCACCTGACTCCGATGATTTGACCGTGCTAGGCAATACAGACCCCTCCAACGGGGATGTGGTGGTCAATGCCGATGGCACGTTTACCTATACTCCCAATGCCAACTTTGTTGGCACAGACACCTTCATCTACACCATTTCTGATGGCAATGGGGGCACCGATACCGCTACTGTCACCATCACAGTAAATCCGGATGCTCCCATCAACAGTGGCACTCCTGGCGATGACATCGTCACGGGCGACCCTGGAGATGGCACGATTAATCCCCTCAGCGAACCTGATGTGCTGTTCGGTTTTGCAGGCAATGACACCATCAGTGGATTGGGAGGAAACGATACGCTGGATGGCGGCCCGGATAATGACTTGGTAACTGGGGGGAGTGGCAACGATCGCCTCCTGGGAGGTACTGGCAACGACACGTTACTAGGGGGAAATGGCAACGACCGCATTCTGGCCGGGTCGGGCAATGATGTTGTCAATGCCGGCAGTGGCAATGACAACGTCACGGGTGGAACGGGCAAGGACACTCTCTTTGGCGGTCTGGGCAACGATCGCCTGTTGGGAGAGGAGGGCAACGATCTACTCATCGGGGGAGGCGGTCGTGACACCTTAACGGGTGGTCTGGGTCGGGACACTCTGACCGGTGGTCGGGGAGAGACTGACATCTTTCGGTATGCCAGCCGCAATGAGGTAGGTGTACCGGATACCATCACCGATTTTGAAGTGGCCCTGGACCGGATTCACTTGAGAGACCTATCCATTGTGGGAGGAACGTTCAGTCGCAATATCTCGCTGACTCAGCGGGGCAACAACACTCTGGTCTCTGTGCGGCTGAGCGGCACTGACTTCAAGGTGGCTGACTTGCTCAATGTCAATGCTGAAACTCTCGATAGCTCTAATTTCATTCTCTAAACTCAGACTCGTTATAGCTTGAGTTCAATCGCCAGAAAGCTCCATCGGACTGACGTTGTTACGGTGTCCGCATCGAGCCGGCAGGATCCCATAAAAAAGCAGCCTCCACTGGAGGCTGCGTTGAACGTTCGAATGAGACCGCTGTTTAGTAGGTCTCTTCGTGCCAGTTGTGAGACTTCTTCAGAGCTCGCTGAACGTCAGTCCATTCCTTGCCCTCAGCTTCAGCTTTGGGAGACATGATGGCATTAATGCCATCTTCCATGCCCTTCAGGCCGCAAATGTAGGTGTAGGTGTTGTCTTTCTTCAACAACTCCCACAGTTCATCGGTGTAGTCGGCCATCCGATTCTGGACGTACATTTTCTTGCCATCCTCGGTCTTCTGTTCGCGGCTGATGGCGTAATCAATCTTGAAGTTCTCGGGGAAGCGAGTGGCGTAGTCATCCAGATCCTCGTTGTAGAGGATGGTGGAGCTGGTAGGCACACCAAAGAACAACCAGATTTTGCCTTTGAAGTCGTTGCGCTCGTCTAGTAGGTGACGGATAAACGCGCGGAACGGTGCAATACCGGTACCGGTAGCAATCAGGATGATGGTGGCGTCCAGATCGTTGGGTAGCAAGAAACTCTTACCAACGGGGCCCGTCAGCATGACCTCGTCGCCAGGGTTGAGATCGCACAGGAAGTTAGAGCACACACCCTTCACTTCTTCGCCAGTATCAGGGTGGTTATAGACCAAACGCTTGATGCTGAGGGATACGGTCCTGCGATCGCCATCGTCACCGTTTCGGCTGGAAGCAATGGAGTAGAGACGCAGCTTGTGAGGCTTACCGTCGTCGGTGGTGCCGGGAGGAACCACGCCAATGCTTTGGCCCTCAACGTACTCGATGCCGCTGCCTTCGAGGTCAATCACGATATGACGGGTATCTCCAGGGGCGCCATCCTTAACAATGGGATAGTTCTCTAGGGCCTTCGCCACGAAGGGGGCTTTGGGGCGATACTTATTTACCTGAAGGGATTTCTTATCTACAACAATGGTGTCGGCCATCTGCTCGGTGCTCTCCTGGACAGTTACTGGTCGTCAAAAACGGCAATTTATCGGTGCTGGCTACACAAACTAACTTGTGGTGACCCCACAGTCAGTTACCGTTGCAACATTGCTTCTTCTAGCACTTTATGGCCGTAGAAGTCACGCTCCCTAGACGTTTCTACGAGCCAAGCTCCCGAGCCCGAGGGCCAAGGAATCGGAACACAGAACATCTGCGAGCTGCATCTACAGCTTTACGTTTAGTTACTTATACCTAAGAGAGCCGCAATTTTTCAAGCACCGAGCGATCTTCTAATGTGGAGGTATCCCCTGCAATCTCTTCACCAGCGGCCAGATTTCGCAGTAACCGTCGCATAATTTTGCCCGATCGCGTTTTCGGCAAGGCGTCTGTAAAGTGAATGTCGTCCGGCCGAGCGATCGCTCCGATTTCTTTGACTACGTGCTGTTTCAATTCGGCAATCGTTGTATCGGAACCAGTTTGAGTGCCTTCGAGAGTGACGAAGGCAGCGATTGCTTGTCCTTTCAGGTCATCGGGACGGCCAACCACCGCAGCTTCGGCCACAACGGGATGGGAGACCAACGCCGATTCAACCTCCATCGTCCCCAGCCGGTGTCCGGAGACGTTAATGACATCATCGACCCGACCCATAACCCAGAAATATCCATCGGCATCCTTGCGAGCACCATCCCCAGCAAAGTAAGCCCCTTCAACATCGCCGAAATACGTTCTGCGGAATCGCTCGGGATCTCCATAGACATTGCGCAGCATTCCAGGCCAGGGTTGCTTAACGATCAAAAATCCTCCCTGACTGGCCGGAACGGGATTGCCATCAAGGGTGACAACATCCGCTTGAATTCCCGGCAAGGGTAACCCAGCAGCTCCGGGCTTGGAGGGAATAGCTCCGGGGAGGGAGGTAATGGTGATACCGCCGGTTTCCGTTTGCCACCAAGTATCGACAATTGGACAGCGATCGCCCCCAATCACCCGGCGGTACCACATCCAAACGTCGGGATTAATCGGCTCACCGACTGTCCCCAATAGGCGCAAAGACGATAGATCGTATTCGTTGGGAATATCTTCTCCGGCTTTGATGAAGGCGCGGATAGCGGTTGGAGCAGTGTAAAAGATATTGACGCCGTACTTTTCGACCACTTCCCAGAGGGCACCAGGTTTGGAGGGGCGGGGGGCTCCCTCAAACATGACGGTGGTGGCTCCGTTGGAGAGGGGGCCGTAGACGATGTAGCTGTGGCCGGTAATCCAGCCAACGTCGGCGGTACACCAATAGACATCTGTCTCTTTGAGGTCGAACACCCACTGGGTGGTCATGTGGGTGTAGAGGCTGTAGCCGCCGGTGGTGTGAACCACTCCCTTGGGTTTACCGGTGGTGCCGGAGGTATAGAGGATAAATAACAGATCTTCGCTGTCCATCGGTTCGGCGGGACAGTCGGCACTCATGGTGGGTTGCAGCTCGTGCCACCAGACATCTCGGCCTGCTTGCATGTCGATGTCGTGCTGGGTGCGCTGTACGACTAAGACGTGTTGAACAGATGGAGCTTGTCCGTCGGCGATCGCCGCGTCCACCTGAGGCTTCAGGGACACAATCTTGTCTTTACGGAAGCCCCCATCGGCTGTAATCACCACTTTGGCTTCGGCGTCGTTGAGGCGATCGCGCAGGGCTTCGGCACTAAATCCGCCAAACACGATGGAGTGAGGGGCACCGATACGGGCACAGGCCAACATGGCAATCGCAGCTTCGGGAATCATCGGCATGTAGATACCGACGCGATCGCCTTTGGTGACGCCTAGTGATTTGAGGGCGTTGGCAAACTGGCAGACTTCGCGATGCAGTTGGGCATAGGTAATGGTGCGAGAGTCGCCGGGTTCTCCTTCCCAGATAATGGCGGCTTTGTTGCGGCGGTGGGTGGTGAGATGGCGATCGAGACAGTTGTGGGAGAGGTTGAGTTTGCCGCCGACAAACCATTTGGCGAAGGGCAGTTGCCAGTCGAGGGCTTGTTGCCAGGGTTCAAACCAGTCCAGTTCGGAGTTGGCCAAATCTCCCCAAAATTTGGCGGGGTCGGCTTTGGCTGCCGCTACCATTTGGCGATATTGCTCGGCGTTGACCCGCGTGGAGGCGACGAAGTCGGCGGGAGGGTCGAAGCGCCGGTCTTCCTGCAGGACGGATTCGATGGCGCTGGAATCGACGGTTGCACTCATGGGGCTCTCCGGGTCGCGGCAGATGCCCAAATCTTAGTGGGGGATTATGTGCTTGCAGCTACTTTTTATGTCCCCTTTAGAGTGACTGGGGATTTACGCTGTGAGCCACACTTTAAGCTGTCACCTGTCCCAATACGTACTTCGAGAATCTGTCACAGCGACAAACAATGTGTTCTATGACGACACCAGACGAGTTGTTTACCTGCTACTCATTGCTAAGAATCTGCATTTCTATGCTCTCCAGCCCTGAGATAGCGGACTCGTTTGTCCAAGCCACAAGTTCAGAACTGATATCTCCACTGATTATCCAGTTTCGTCCGAGCTTCTGCCCCTGTTGCAAAGAATAGTAGGGAATTTGCCTCCAGTCTTCAGTTTCTGTCTCACTTCTGAAACTACAGACGAAGCCACCTTTTTGATACGGTTCAATACTGTAGGCATGAACGTTAATATTTAGAGACCGCAAGGCTCTGTTTAAGATCTTTTCTGAACTTTTCTTCGACTTACAGTTTGTGAATAGTTTCCAGTGGGTATTCATACAACCAGATCATGAAAATAATACTATCGGCCTTGCATCAGGCGGTTAATTAGCAACTATTGTGAACACCGATGTTCTCGGAAAAGCCAGCCCCTTGGCTGCTTGATATAAAGAAATCAGGATTGAACTGTCCGCCCTCTCCAAAAACTCTCAGCCAACCTGTCCACTGATTTCCGTTCCAGTTCGCTAAAACCTCTTCATTGGCATAACAGCCCCCCAGATTTTTGGACGTTACTTCATAAATGACGACTTCAGCCCAATAGTCAGTGAAATCACCTGTGTAATCCCAAATGACATGTCGAGATTCATCGAGAGATAAAACCACCTCTGAATCATCGGAAGGACTGATTCTCAAGCTATCTTGTTGATATCCAAAGATTCTCCATGTTCGAAATCGCTCATCTCGAACGTACTCACCAAAGGACATAGGCGCGAGAGCATCCTCAATATCATCTCCATCGATCCAAAATCCGCCAAGATAAGAGTTCCTTAGAATATTGAAGTATCCATCCTCATATTGGTAATAGGTCAGATTTTCAACCTGAAATTTATATCCAGTTGAAATTGAATCGTAACTTTCGGCCTCGATTCCCCTTACCTCAGATGGATGAAGGCTAAGCCTGAACGCAGTGTTGACGTGGTCATGACAGGCATGCAGATATGCTTTTTGAATCTCATTCCCCCCTGGCCCGTCGTACAGACTGACTTCGACAACATCAGTCGGTAGCCATAATCGATTTTGGTACCGCTCCATAATATTTGGAAGAAATTTAAATTCACCTGCCAAAAAGCCAATTGGAATCGCCCACTCAAGCTCTCCATTGTTCCCAGCTGGAGTCACAGGTGATTCTTGTTGTCCATCTATCCAAGGGACTTCGTGACAGAGAGGAAGTTTGTTTTCTTCTGGTGAATTGTCAGCAGTTGCCTCAGTTTCGTTATTTGCCCCAAAATTATTACGTTGAACTATCTGCTGAGTAAAAAAGAACGCTAGAGCGGCGATCGCCACACCCCCCAAAACACCCAGCGATTTTTTCACAATCATCCCCTGCAAACACACACCCATATTTTTCGAAAGAGTAAGGGTTATACCGTGATTTTGTATTGAGGAATACCGTCGTTGCTCGTCAATCCTCTGTGGCCTGTTACCTATCCCTTACATATCGAGAAGGATGCTTAAATCTCATACCAGTCTTAGATAGGTTCACTAAAATCAAAGAGACCCCATCCGCAGGATCGATTCATGGACACCGCTGCCGTCCTCCCCCTCCAGGCCCCCAAAGACGTATCTGTCGAAGAAATCCAAGCCGAACTCAACAGCATCTGGACCGCAAAAGGGGATAGCGTTGCCGCTCGCGCAGCCACCTTCAACCTGATCGTTTACGAATCCCCCGAACGGGTAAACCTAGCACTGCCCTCCACCGTCGAAGCGATCGCCTCCCAAAACCCCTGTCGCGTCATTAATCTCCAGTCACTCCCCGAAGGTCAGGGGGACGTCCTACAAGCCCAAGTCGCCGCCTATTGCCCCATCCGCCAAGACAAAGGGGCATTGGTGTGTTGCGAGTACATCACCCTACAAGCCTCCCCAACCTCCTTCGAACGCACCTGCAGCACCATCTCATCGCTGCTGATCGCCGACCTGCCCACCTATCTTTGGTGGCAAGGAGACCTCGACCTCCAAAGTCGCCTCTTCCAACTGCTTGTCAGCACCAGCCACCGCATCATTGTCGATTCCAGCACCTTCATAAATCCCGAAGAGGATTTGCGGGAAATGCGCCAACTAGCCGACAGCGGAAACTACGTTGGTGATTTGAACTGGCGACGGCTCAACTCCTGGCAAGAGCTGACCGCCCAAGCATTTGACCCCCCCGAACGCCGTAGTTCGCTCGGTGCGATCGACCGCGTCACCATCGACTACCAAGCCGACAACCCCTGCCAAGCTTGGATGTATTTAGGCTGGTTCGCCAGCCGGTTAGGATGGCAGCCCCTTTCTCGCCAGCAAACAAAAGAACACGACTATCTGATCGATCGCCTCATCTTCAAAACCGATCGCCGAGAGGACATCCAAGTAGAACTGGCCTCGGTTCCCACCGTCACCCCCACCCCCGGCGAATTGGTCGGCTTGCGCCTCAATTCCACCGACCCCAATGCCGACGCCTGCACCGTCCTGTGCTCCGAAACCACCGGCTGCATGCGCATGGAAGTGAAAGGAGGAGCACAGAGCTGCCGTATCCAGCAAGTCTCTCCCGTCGAGCAGCAGACCGCTGAAACCCTTTTGGCCCAGCAATTACAGCGAGCCGGACAGGATAAGCTCTATGAAGACACCATCGCAATGGTGACGAAACTTCTAGAGCTATCAATGACTTAATGGCATGCCAAATTACATTTCAAGATCGCTGGGTTCAGCTCAACAACAAGCAGTTTAGAAGCCTGATGTCATTTGCGCTGGACGTCGCTGAATCCCATACAGGTAGCGATGAGCAAGTGCATATCGATCGCATGAAGCGCCTAAGTCAAGAATGCTGGCCCGGTCGCGGCATTGAGATCGAACGCGACTTCCCTGATCTACCAGAGCGTAAGTTCTGGAGTCGCATATTCCTTGACACATCCCGCGCGATCTTCGAGCGAAGCATTGGTATTCACGAACATACCTTCTGGCAAGCTCGGACCATCTACTTGGCATATTCGACAGGCTTGTTGTTTGAGTCTGCTGTCCAGCAGTCAGAGCCTGGGTGGCACGCAGAAACAGCCGACCGACAGGAGTTTCAGCGAGTGTACGAAACTCAATAGTTCCGCATCGAGCCTGCGAGATGTGTTCCGACTGCATCGCGTTCTGTGTGCTGCTCTGACTTGATACTCGTCTGACTTGATGCCTGTCAGCGAATAACCGAATCATTATGAGAAACCTTCGTATTCGCGTCATCGCGTAGCCAGTGTTGTTCCAACATCTCAATCGAGTCCTGTTGGCAACCGATTCTCGAAAACCCAATCCCTGTCCTCGATCCCCCGTGACAACCATCAACTTCTGATAGACTATTGGAACATTAAGAAATACAAAGTTTCATGAATGTACTGATAGTCGGAGCTACCGGAACTCTGGGTCGCCAGGTTGCTCGAAAAGCAATCGAGGCGGGCCATTCGGTCACTTGCATGGTTCGCATCCCCGATAAGGGCGCATTCTTGTGCGAGTGGGGAGCAACTATCAAAGTAGGTAACCTGGTGCGTCCCGAGACGCTGCCATTTGCCTTAGAAGGAATCGACGTGGTGGTGGACTGCGCCACCGTGCGTCCCTCCAGCAGCCTGAGCTTGAAAGAGGTGGATTGGGACGGCAAAGTTGCCCTGATCAATGCTGCACGGGCTGCGGAAGTGAAGCAGTTTATGTTCTTCTCCATCTACCGCTCGGAAGAATTCCCCGACGTGCCGCTAATGAGCTGCAAGCACCATGTTGAGGAATATCTGAAGCGATCGCTGGTGCCTTACACCATCTTTAGACCCTGTGGCTTCATGCAGGGACTGATCGGTCAGTACGCTATCCCAATCTTGGAAGATCAAGTGGTTTGGACCACCGATCCCCCCACCCCGATCGCTTACATCGATACGATCGACGCGGCTCAAATCGCAGTCAAGGCGATCGGCCACGAAGGTGCCATCCACAAAGTGCTGCCGCTATCCGGCGGTCGCGGCTGGGAACCCCGTGAGGTGATTTCCTTGTGCG
>JBCBVA010000134.1:0-8811 GCA_039817825.1 Cyanobacteria bacterium J06642_12
TTTTCTGCTACTGCTTCACACGGTCAAACCTTGGCGAGTCTCCCCGGCAGAGCCGGGGGCTTACCTCTATTTAGTTACTCGTTAGTAGTGGGTCTGTCCCACCAAGGACAAATGACAAAGGAAGCAGGCCAACGGCCTGCTTCACCTCCCTCCCAACCTTGCATTACATTGAAAAGGCTGAACCTCTGGCCACTTTTCAATGACTGCTACTGCTCTCACCCCCGAAGCCATTTTGGACGTGCTTCGCCCCGTGCAAGATCCCGAGTTGCGCAAGAGCTTGGTGGAGCTGAACATGATCCGCAACGTGACGGTAACTGGAGAAGATGTGGCGTTTACGCTAGTACTCACCACTCCAGCCTGTCCGCTGCGGGAATTTATTGTAGATGAGTGCAAGGATGCCATTCGGTCGTTGGGTCCGGTGGGGGAGATTCATGTTGAGGTCACCGCCGAGACTCCAACATTTACCAGCAGCCTGCCCGACAAGCAGGGGATTGATGGGGTGCGCAATATCATTGCGGTAACCAGCGGCAAGGGGGGCGTCGGCAAATCCACTGTGTCGTCTAACCTCGCAGTGGCTCTGGCCCGGACAGGGGCTCGGGTAGGCATTTTAGATGCCGATATTTACGGGCCGAACATGCCCCTGATGCTGGGGGTTCAAGGACAGCCCGTCGAGGTGGAAAAGACCGCTGACGGTCAAGAAGTGCTTTATCCCGTAAAAGCCCACGGCATCAAGCTGGTTTCCATGAGCTTTTTAATCGACCCCGACCAGCCTGTAGTGTGGCGGGGACCGATGCTGAATGCCATTATTCGTCGATTTCTGTACGACGTGTCGTGGGGAGACCTAGATTACTTGGTGGTTGACATGCCCCCCGGCACTGGAGATGCACAATTGACCTTGGCTCAAGCCGTGCCGATCGCCGGAGCAGTCATCGTCACCACCCCTCAACCCGTCGCCCTGCACGATGCCCGCAAGGGGCTGAAGATGTTCGAGCAATTGGGTGTGCCGATCCTCGGCATCGTTGAGAACATGACCTATTTCATCCCCCCCGACATGCCCGAAAAGCGCTACGATCTATTCGGCTCTGGCGGCGGTGAACGCACGGCACAGGAGTTAGGGATTCCTCTTCTGGGCGCGGTTCCACTGGAAATTCAACTGCGCGAGCAAGGGGATAGCGGGTCGCCCATCACCCTCAGCCATCCCGAGTCGGAGTCCGCTAAGGCATTAATGGCGATCGCGAAAACCGTTGCAGGAAAAGTCTCCGTCCAGGCTCTCGCGAACCAAGCCGTTACCCCGGTTTAGCCCTGCCTGCCGGTACTGGAAATATAGCAATCCGCTGTAAGGTCTGGAGTACAGAGACAGCTCAAATCCTTGATGTACAAGGAATCATAGTCAGGAAATTCTCTATAATGGGTTACCGATCGCTATAGTCAATACTGGGCATCAGCGAGTGCTGGAAAACTGACTGAGCAACGCAGTGGCGAAGGCATAGTCGCGATCGTGGCTAAAGCTCAGTTGCCAATCCGCCAGTTCTGGCTCTCCCCCCAGCCGTTGCAGCACCTCCAGCCCGCGCCCGTGCAGAACAATCGATGGGGCTCCAGACGGAGCCCGCACCACTTCCACATCCCGATACCCTACCCCCTTCCAGCCCACTCCCAAGGCTTTTACAGCGGCCTCCTTGGCTCCCCAGCGGCCCGCTAGTCGATGAAGTGTGTGGGAAGGAGATCGGAAGCAATAGTCGCGTTCAGCAGGGGTATAAACCTTATTGAGAAACCGATCGCCAAATCGATCCAATGCTTCTTGAATTCGGGGGATGTGAACTACGTCAGTACCAATACGAACGAGCGGCTTTAGCATGTGTTGAAAGACTGAGCCTCTGCCACCACCCTACCCAGGGATGCCAGAAAGTTCACCTGGAATTAGTGGCAGCAAGTCTTCACAACAACAAGGCAGAAATGGAGCAAATCGATCTCCCATTCTGCCTAAAAAACTATTTCAAAAGTTAGCTCAAACGAACTAAGCAATTATATCTATTGGCGAGATTTAGCCTTATCCAACCGGAGCGGTCGTCCCATGAAGTCAGAACCGTTAGCCTCTTCGATCGCCTCGTCTTCCTGTTCGGATGTCGCTAGGTTCACGAATGCAATCCCCTTCCCTCGTCCGCTCTCGCGATCGACCGGAATGCTGACGGATTTAACCTCCCACTTCTCGCTGAAAAATCCAGTTAGATCTTCTGCAGATGCAGTGTAATTCAAATTGCCAATAAATATGGTCATAAACCGTCTAGAGGCACCTCTAGTGCGAAATTCGTAGCTGCGAAAATTGGGGTTTGAAGAAGTTATTTACTTTTATCATGGTCGTTCGACTTATCTGAGAAACATAAAGGGATGTAACGATAAATTTTCTTAAAAGTTAACGAGACAAGCACACCCTTGTCTTGAATCGTTGATTTGGTCTAAGTGCAACCTG
Source organism: Cyanobacteria bacterium J06642_12 (assembly GCA_039817825.1). Taxonomy (GTDB): domain Bacteria; phylum Cyanobacteriota; class Cyanobacteriia; order Thermostichales; family PCC-7336; genus PCC-7336. The sequence continues at coordinate 2,468 of JBCBVA010000134.1, forward strand.
TAACTAAATGTCGATTTTGGTCGTGAAGAGTGGGAAACAAACGGTTACTAATTCTGGATCTGCCAAGAGAAATACGTGGCACGATCGCCAGCAGAGGGCAGCTCACCCATAGAACAGCCGTAATCTTGGAACGGAGCTCTCGCGGCGGCTGGAGTCTGTGTCTTGTTGAGCGGTGTATGCATGCGGATTGAATGATGCAAGGCTGCATTCTTCTAGATCGACGTTCGCATTTCACTCGTTTACGGCCGGGGGCGCGACTCGTCATGCTCTATCGATCGCTAAAATCCGAGAGTGTCGAACAATCGCATATAGGAGGTCAGGGTGCTGATATCGGAGATTGCGCGCCGATTGGACTGCGCTTGGAACGGTGAGGATGCTGAGATTTCGGGGGTGGCGGGCTTGGCTGAGGCCGCACAAGGGCAACTGACGTTTGTTAGCGACCCCAAATACCTGCCCCTGCTCGACGGAACCCAAGCAAGCGCGGTCATTCTCGATCGCAAGACTCCTGTTCCTAACGGTGTAACCTGCCTGCAAGCAGACAACCCTCGATTGGCATTTGCCAAAGCTTTGGAGTGGTTCTATGCCCCCTACCAAGAAGCCACAGGGGTGCATCCGACGGCAGTAGTGGCAGAGGGTGTTCAGTTGGGCGCAGGTGTAGCGATTGGCCCCAATGCCGTTGTGATGTCGGGAGTGAAGCTGGGCGATCGCACGCAGGTACATGCCAATGTAACGGTCTATCCCAACGTGAATGTCGGAAGCGATTGCGTATTGCTAGCCAACTGCGTTTTGCACGAGCGTACCCAAGTGGGCGATCGCTGTATTATTCACAGCGGCACCAGTGTGGGGGATGACGGATTTGGCTACGTTCCCCAAGCCGATGGCCAGTGGTATCGAATGCTGCAGTCGGGACATGTAGTGCTGGAAGACGGCGTCGAGCTGGGGGCGAATGTGGCGATCGACCGTCCGGCTGTGGGGGTAACCCGCATTGGGGCAGGAACCAAAATCGACAACCTGGTTCAGTTGGGGCATGGCGTCGACATTGGTGCCAACACCCTGCTGTGTTCGCAGGTGGGCATTGCGGGCGGTACGAAGCTAGGTCGCAACGTTTTGCTGGCCGGGCAGGTGGGAGTAGTCGATCACATAGAGTTGGGCAATCGCGTTATGGCAGCCGCCCAAACGGGCATCTCCGCCGATGTTCCCGATAACACCGTGGTCGGAGGCTATCCCCACCAAACGGCGCGGGATTGGAAGCGGACGGTAGCCGTACAGCGGAAACTGCCCGATTTAGCCTCAGATGTGCGGCGATTGAAGAAGCGTCTGGCAGAAATCGAGGATAAACTCATCTAATTTGACAGGTTTCAGCAGCAACTGTTCGAGCAACAGCAGTTCGCTCGATAGCCGTTCGAGACAGCAGTTCGAACAATAACCATGGTGGTGTGAGGGAATGAACAATCGACAGGCGGTTCGCCTGCGGCGGCAGCCTAAGCGGCAGTTACCACTTTTGGCTCTAATATCCACCGTATTTCTGGGCGTAGGGGCCATCAGCGCCACCCTATCGACCCAGTCGGGCTCAAATGCTGCGGGGAACAATCAGCCGGAGAGTCCGATCGCCCAGGACAGTCAGCTGCCACCTAACGACGTTCGCACACCCGCGAATAGCGCCCCCGAGAATGCCGGCAACACTAGCAACGTACCAACCTCCTCTAGTCGGGAACCTGCCGATACGTCCGGCACCATTCAGGCAACGGTTCCTGCAGCATTGCCCTCCAGTCCATCCACGGTTTCTCCCGCCTATCAAACCAGCGTCGATCGCTTCCTAGACCGACTCAATACTCTTGGATTTCCCCGCCACCAGCAAGGGGCAATATTCGTGTCGCTGGAGGGTCTGGAACTAGCAGGACACCAACAGGACTTGACCCTACCTGCAGCATCGATCACCAAACTGGCCACCAGTCTAGCGGCACTAGAGCATTGGGGGCCAGAGCATCGGTTTACCACGCAGATCTACACCACTGGGGAGGTACGCGATCGCGTCTTGTACGGCGACCTGATCGTGATGGGTGGCGGCGACCCCTATTTTGTCTGGGAGGACAGCTTCGCGATCGCCTCGCAAATTGCTCGTATGGGCATTCGTCATATCACCGGCGATCTGAAGGTGGTCGGCCCCTTCCACATGAATTACCGCAGCGATCGCGATCGGAGTGCCGAGCTCTTGCGCTGGGGTATGCATCAGTCGCTGTGGCCGCAGGCTGCACGCACCCAGTTCGTCAAATGGACAGCCCGCAATCCTCTGGCCCCCATCCCCAACCTCAGTTTTTCGGGTGACATCATCGCTGCCCCCTCATTTGCCAGTGGTTCTTTACCTGAGGATGCGTCGTTACTGGTGGAACACGAGTCGGCCCCACTCACCACTATCCTCAAAGTGCTGAACAGCTATAGCAATAACGCGATGGCTAGCATCCTGGCCGAGCAAATGGGCGGGGTCTCGGCAGTAAGCGCAACAGTAGCTCCTTTGGTGCCCAGCGGAGACATGCAGATGGAGACGGCGTCGGGTCTGGGTCGAGGCAATCAATTCTCCTCCCGTGCGGTGGTCGAACTGCTGACGGCATTGGACGAGCGAGCCACATCCGCAGGGTTACAGTTGGAGGATTGGCTACCGGTGGTGGGGGACGATCCGGGCACGTTGGAAGAGCGCACAGCACCACCCGGCACCACGGCGAAAAGCGGTACCTTGAATAGCGTGGCAACATTGGCGGGAATATTGCCCGATCGCACCTATTTCGTCTTACTCAATCAGGGCTGGGATTTAGTGACCATTCGCGACCTGCAAGACCAGTTGCTGCGCGAGGTGTTACAAGTGTCTGTAGATCCCGATTCCCCGCAGTTGAATGCAAGCCATTAAGCAGATTGTCGATCGCATCCTGGTTGCCGCTATTTTTGCAGTGTTTGCGGCCTTTGCTTGGTTTGCAGTGGCGGTGGCGGGTGCTGCGACAGGAGTATCTCTAGGCTACGATATGTGGCTGCAGCTTTGGCAGCCGCTGTTTCAGCCGATCTTGGGCTTGGTGATGGCAGGTGCGTTAATCAGCGGCGCTTGGGGATGGATTCAAAAGCAGCGCGAGAAGTTTTCGAAGTAGCTTGGAGACATCCACGAACTCGTGAACGATGGGTGACGGCAGACATCAACTCAATTGATGGGCCGAGTATTTATTATGGGAACGTCTAGCAACCGGTCACTCGTAACCCAGCGAAGTCCAGAAATGAACTAAGTGCGATTAGGGACATAGCTCGCTTTCTCAACTTAGGATGTAGGTTGGGCATTCAGAAAGGGTGCGTTTTGTGAACCCGATACTTTCTTCAACCATCATTTGTTCAGCGAACATTGGTTCAACGCTACGCTCGCTCCGACAGCACAGCCACTCAGCAATCCGAATTGGGGTAGGCATACTATCTGCGACTCTGGTGGCATGGGGCTCTACAGTCGTTCCCGCTCCAGCGGCTACATCCATTAGCGCCTCTCTCGGCCCCGTACAGCGCTCGATCGCCGTTTCCGATCTGGAAATTTTCATCGAAACAGGCGAGATTCCCCGCAGCCTCAAGTGGTACGCCGATCGCTTCACCCCCGAACAATTGGCCACCCTCAGACAACTGCTGCGGCAACCGATTGATGTGGATGTACTGACTATCGAACGGTTTACTCGCCTGCCTGCGGGAGAAACCCTACTGCGACGATTGCTCGTCCTGTTCAACACCACCGATCCCGACAGCACCTACAAAGCGTTGCGATCGGCCCTCATCATCGCAGCCTCACAAGACGATGGATTGACGGTCGCCAACATCATTCGCAGCTATCCTCTCTCCACCATTAACATCAACGTCGACAACGTACTAGCAGGGGTAGGACAAGCCCGAGAACTACTCATTGATGACGATGCGGCGATCGCGTACCTGCAAGCGATCGATACGGTACAGGCAGAGGCTTCCGCCAAAACGATGGACGATCCCCCCCCTGGTCCCCCCTTATCCAACCCCTTAGAATCTGGCCCGTTAGCCTGGATTCCCACCTCCATCTCCTTTCGCAATCCAATGCGCTCCGGCATCGAGCAAACAGCCAACCTCTACCTCCCCCAAGACCCAGATAGCCAGGCCCCTCTGGTGGTGATTTCCCATGGGGTGGGCTCCAGTCGAAATACGTTCGATTACCTAGCTCGACACCTGGCCTCCAAGGGGTTTGCCGTCGCCGCCGTAGAACACCCCGATACCAGCGCCATGCGATTTGAAGCCTATCTGGAGGGATTTGCCGATCCGCCCTCCCCGGAGTTGTTTTACCAACGGCCGGCCGACATTTCTGCCCTGTTGGATGCGATTGAAGCTGAACCCGCATTCAGCCGACGAGTCCGTACCGAACAGGTTGGCTTGGTGGGTCAGTCGTTAGGGGGGTACACCGTTTTGGCTTCAGCTGGGGCTCAATTGGATTTTGACTATGCAGCAGACACCTGCGAAACGTTTGAGGGGGAATTGCTGCCCTTCAATCTGTCGCTGTTGCTGCAGTGCAGCTTGCTGGAAATACCTGCGGATGCATCTCCCCTGAACGACGATCGCATCGGAGCCGTGCTAGCCATCAATCCGGTCAGCAGCACGGTATTTGGTCCGCGCGGCATGGAGCAATTGGAGCTGCCATTGATGATGGTGGCGGGGAATAACGATTTTTTTGCTCCGGCGATTCCCGAACAGCTCTACCCGTTTACGTGGGCAGGTAGCGATCGCAAGCATTTGGTGATGGTAGAGGGGGGCACCCACTTTTCATTTTTGTCCGGGTTTGAAGAGGGAGCGGTTCAGCTTCCCGAAGCAGTCATTGGCCCCAATCCTGCGCTAGCCCATCCCGTGATGAACGGTTTGGCAACAGCCTTTTTTGAAACCTATATCAACGACAAACCGGAATATTCGGCATTTCTCGATCGCCCGTCCATCCCCGAAAATAGCCCGTTTAATTTTTTTCCCACTCAGTCGCTGTCCAATCGGGAGCTGTCGAATGCATTGGGGCGAGAGTCTTAAGTACCCGCTATCTGCAAAACTCATACCGTCTGCAAAACTCATGCCATCGGCAAAACACATATTGCAAACAGATGGGGCGATCGCAGACAATCCATCAGGTTCTTGCTGCGTTGGAGTCAGCCCCCTTGTCGATCGCCCCTCAGCCCAGCTCAGCCCTTTGCATCCGTCCCGCACACCCATCTGATAAAGATGCGGTACTGGCATTTTGCAGCCACACTTGGGACGACCAAAAGGACTATATCGACAGTGTCTGGGATCGGTGGCTAGCTGACGACCGCAGCATCATGCTCGTGGCCACACTCAACAGCATCCCCGTCGCCATGGGGCGCGGCCTGCTCGTAGGCGACCGCGAAGCGTGGCTGGAAGGAATTCGCGTCGATCGCCGCTATCGTCGCCAAGGTATTTTCCGGCAACTTGAAGCCAAGCTCTACGACTACCTTCAAAAACACAGTGCTCGCGTCTGCCGCACTTGCATCGCGTCCAATAATGAGGTGATGACGGCGATCGCCTTGCGTTCCAACTATCGCGTTGTCACCCCATATACCATCTACTCCGGCCCATCTATTACCAGTCCATCGATTTCTAGTCCCCCTATTTTCAGTCAGGCCCGCACCCTATGTCCTAGCTCTGAGTCAGAGATAAACCAGTGGAGCGATCGCCAATCCACTGCTCCACTGTACGTTTATCGCGGAGCCAAATGGCAAGCTCTGACGGCAGAACAGCTCGGCAAGCTGCAGCAGCGCGATCGCCTCTGGAGCTTTCACTACAACGGGAAATTTACGGGGCTATTCGTGCAGAGCGAGATGGAAAACCCGGACGGCAGTTTATGGGTGGGGCTCTGCGATGTGTGGGGGCATGAGGCCGTGTTTTACCAGGAGCTACGCCGATTGAGCGATCGCTTGGGATTCCAGAGCGTCAGTGGATTCTTCCCTGCGGATACCAGGCTGCATGCGATTTTACTGAGAGCAGGCTATCGGCGTTCGATTCCATTTCAATATATTGTCTATCAATGTCAGATTGGATGAGGTCAACTGAAGTCACTAGGCAGTTAAAGTACATACTAAATGCAGAGGATTCAATATCTATTTTTAGCAAAAAAATGCCGACCTCAATTAAGAAGTCGACATGATAAATTGCTAGAGATTGACTTATAGATTAATTATAATCCAACTTCTAACTTTGTGCGGTGCTGGAAGACATTTTCTTTGTCATTTCAGAGAAATCAAATCCCAGCGATCGCAGTGCATGAAATAAATGACCTTGCAGGAAGAAAAATGCCAGATAGAAGTGCA
>JBCBVA010000135.1:0-8790 GCA_039817825.1 Cyanobacteria bacterium J06642_12
CTGATTTGCTTAATGAATTCTCGCAAGTAGGCCCGCTGTTCTGACTCACTGAGTGCTCGCCAAAATGGCTCGATGGAAACCGCTTGCGCAATTGCCGCTAGGTTTCCAGGCGGAAGCTGGTCTCGTTTTTCTCCCAGCTTGGCATTTTCCCCTTCTAGCAAATAGCGTTGCAATTGCCGATCGCGATCGCTTTCTGTGGGCATTTCCTCTGGGGCTGGCTCGGTATCGAGGGTGACAATTTCGACTTTGTTTCGTTCTATTTGCAATTCGATGCGACTCTTAATGCTATCGATTGGCACAGAATCGAGATTGGAGGTGCGTTCCGGCAATTGCTGGCAGACCGCCTGAATCGTGTTTGTCAGTGCCAACTCGTAGTTGACGCTATAGCGACATGTCGTGCAGCGGAGGTATCGATACACCTTGGCTTGATTCTTGCGGGTGGCTTGAACGATACGCAGTGGCCGGTCGCAGGTTTGGCAGACGACTAATCCGGCTAGTGCCCGAGGGGCGCTGGTGGAGCGACTGGCAATCGGGCTATTGCGACGAGACCAGCGATCGATTTGTGCGGCTTCTTCGCGACTCAATAGGGCTGGGTGGGTATCCCGGAGCGTCACTCCATCCTTAAATTTCAGATCGCCGCGATAAACAGGGGAAGAGAGCCACCGCCGAGCCGTCGTGACAGAAATGGTGTCCGCTCGTTCTTGGTTAATGTCTTTGACTGCCCCACGGATCGAGCCAAACAATAAAAACCGATCGAAAAATGCCCGCACGAGTTGGGCTGGCTGCTCGTCTAGTTCGTAGGTATTGCCCACCCGCCGATATCCGAACGGTGCAGGACCGGGAGGTGGTTTGCGATTCAGGCGATTTTGGGCGTGTCCCTCTGCAATATGGCGACCTTTTAACTCTTGCGGTAGTTGAGCCAGCCACGTCTCTAAAACCTCGCGATCGCCTAGCGACTGCGCTCCATCCTCGGTGACTACCCACAGCTCCGCCCCCCGCTGCAGCCAAAACTGCACCTGTTGCTCCACTTTCGGAGCGGTCTCTCCCAAATCTGTCAGCGACAGCACATACAGTCGTAGATCTGCTGCTTCTGCGCTGCCGTACTGCTGTACGAGGTTGATGTAGTGGTGGCGATCTCCCAAGTCGACAACCGTTTCGGTTGCTCCAGACTGCTGCAATAGCAACTGCTCCTTCTGACTAGGAGGCATAATTGCCGGACGGTAGATATAGCCGAGTTTCCTCACAAGAGTTTGAATAGACTCATCCAGTAGTTCCAGCCCTATATTGGCACGCCTGGTTTGAATTGGGGGTGGCTTTCACTCAGTGTGATTGATTCTGGTTTGTGTTTCTTCTGGTTTGTACTAACTCAGGGCTGTACTAACTCAGGTCTGTACTATTCCTGGTTTGTCTCGCGCAAGTTGGTGGTTGGTGATGTTTATGTGGCAGCAGCCTTATGTGGTTTAAGCGACTGTTCAGCAGTATTTTACTGACCGGCCAAGTGGTGCTCTACCTGCTCAAGGGTCGGCTATACCACCGCAATACTGTCGATCAAATGTCGCTGGTGGGCACCGAATCGCTGGGGGTGGTCATCATAACGGCGCTGGTCATTAGCGGTGTATTCACCATTCAGGTAGCGCGGGAATTCATTAATTTTGGGGCGGCCTCGGCGATCGGCGGCGTACTGGCGCTGGCGCTGGCACGAGAAATGACGCCGGTGTTGACCGCAGTGGTCGTCGCCGGTCGAGTGGGGTCTGCGTTTGCTGCAGAGCTAGGCACCATGGAAGTGACAGAGCAAGTGGATGCCCTCAAGGTGCTCCGTACCAATCCCGTCGAATATTTGGTGGTGCCACGGGTTCTGGCCTGCGCCATGATGATGCCCATCTTGACCATTCTGGCTCTGATTGCTGGTATTACCGGCGGGCTGATTATCTGTGTTGCCTACTACGGCCTCACTACCAGCGCGTTTCTCAACTCTGCCCGCAATTTTCTAGCGGGGTCGGACATTATTATTTGCTGCGTGAAAGCGCTCGTGTTTGGAGTGGCGATCGCCATTATCGGGTGTAGCTGGGGCTTGACAACTACTGGAGGAGCCAAAGGGGTGGGCCGCTCGACTACGGCAGCGGTAGTTACAGCATTGCTCTGTATTTTTGTGGCCAACTTTGTGCTGTCGTTTTTCTTCTTCCAGGGGGCTGGCGGGGCATTTAATACCCTGTAGATGCAAAATTCCCGTCTCCGTTTTAGCGGCTACTCCCCGTCCCACAGTCCTTTCATGCTCCAGGTCAACGTCACAATCGTTTGGCGATCTTCGGTTTGCACTCGATTCCATTTGCCCTCGGGTAACTGCTGGGCGATGGTGTTCATGGCTTTCGTCCCATATCCACCTTTCTTGGCCGGAACTAACTCAACGCCATCGTTTTCCACCTGCAACAGACAGTCCGCTCCTGTCTGATCGAGCACCACCTGCAAGTAGGTCCCCGAGCCTCGCGGCGGATGGACATGCTGAATGACATTGGCGATCGCCTCGCGGGCAAACCGATAAATATCTTCGCGGGCATCGAACCATTCGCTGGTCTGCGGTTCTCGCAGGGGAGGAAGCTCCACCTGCAACAGTAAATCCAGTTTTTCGTCGGCCACCAATTGCTGGATGTGATTGGCAATGCCAGCGTGCAGTCCCCCTTTCAGATCGGGAGAGATGCCGAATTTACTCGCTAGCGATCGGGCATCGTTCAGCTCGCGGCGAATCCCGATGCCAATATCCTGCAGGTGAGTCAAAATGCCGTCCACCTCCAGAGCCGGATTGTCCAGTTGCAACAGCTCGATTTCGTCCATTACCAGCTTCAGTTCTTGCAACTCGCTGTCGTGAATATCCGTAGCCACCCGATACAACAGCTTGCGGGCTTGGCGGGTAATTGCTTCTTGCTCTTCTTGCTGCATGCGTTCTAACTCCCGCTGCTTGGCCTGCAGGCGATCGCGACTGTGAATCAGCAATAGAGAAACCAGCGTTGCTAACGTGGTTGCTCCAGCCACCACGGCAGGCATGGCGATCGGCCACAGCCAGTGCCCTGTTAGCAAGCTGACAATACTGGCTCCGCTGTACACGGCAGCTAGAAGCACCACAATCGCCACCCGTCCCCACAGCGAGATCAGCAACAGGGTGCCGTTACGACGTAGGTTCAACCCCATCGTCAGCACTACCCCTGTCCCCAACCCTGCCAGCAGCATGACTCCGGCCCTCCAGCTAAAGGGCACCACCTGGAATACTTCCCCCTGCAGCAAGCTGGAGAGCGCCAGCCCTTGCAATTCGACCGCAGACACCTGACCGCCATCCGGTAAGCGAACGGGATGGGACTCCGGGCTACCTTCCACGAACCCCACCAGTACGATCTTGTCTCGCAGTGGCTGCAGCGCGTCTTCTGATACCGAGCCCAAACAAGAATGGACGAGTTGTGGGGCGCACACCTGTTCGATCGGAATAATCGGGAGGGCGCCGGGGGTTAGGGGTTTGTAGTAAAACGGCTCGGTGGGTAACTCGGTTGCCAGTTCGGCTTTGGATAGAGCGAGCCGTTCCACCGAGAAAAACCCTTGCAATCGCTGGCTGTCCCGGCGCACCAGTTGCTCCGCAAACCGGAGTTCTCTCAGAACCCCCGTGCGATCGGTGGAAAACTGGACGAACCCCTGCACGCTTTCCGGTGGCACGATGTATCGCAGCGACACGATGTCGATGGGGAGGAAATGGTTGTAAATGGGGATTTCTTCGCGGCCAAAACTCTCGCTGGTGCGAGTGGCCACCACCACGCGATCGGCATAGGCTTCCATCGCCCGCCGGAGGGGAGCATCCAGATCCTCGTCCCCCAGTGCCTGAGGCACGGCAAATGTACCAGGGAGATTGAGCACCACCGTTCGCGCCCCAGCATCTTCCAACAGCCGTTGAGTCAAAGCCGCGTAGTTGAGCCGTTCTGGTGAAAAATCGGGCAGAGTGACATCGTCTGCTTCAGGAGCATCCAACTGACCGTCAATGCCCACAATGACTATTTCGTCCGCTACATTTTGCCAGGTACGCGATCGCCACACCCGCCGTTGAGCCGCACTCTCCAGCTCTAGTAACACAATGCTGTTGCTGAGAACCCCCAGTCCTGCCGCACAGATCGTTCCCCAGAATAAACCCCATCCCAAAGCGTTGGGTAAAGGAAGGGCAGCAGCGTCGGAATTTGGATCTGGTGGATTTGGATCTGACAGAGGAGTCTGGGTCATGAGGGGTGAATGGAGGCTGACGGACTAGCTCTCGATTCTACTTTGAACGTATGGCTCCTCGGGATAAGTCTGCTCGCCGATTGTAGGTCTACCCTGCAGGACGGCTACCGAGACTAGAGGGAACATCGGTATTGAGTTCGAAGGCGTTGGAATCAGCAGGCTTGTCGCCAGTAGTTTGTGGGGAGTCGTTTCCCTTGCCGTCAGGGGATAGTTGGTAACGAATGACCTGCTCCCCTCTGTAAAGGGTGATGTTGAGCCGCTCGCCACGGCGATCGATTTGCCAGGTTCCTTCGCTATTGTGGAATGTTTCGTTACCCCCTGAAAAAGTGGCATCGAGAGCAGGGCCGGAACGGGTGCGGATGCGACCGCCGTCTGTTTCTACTTCCAGACGCAAGCTTGCCCCGTGACCTTGACCGCTAACAATTTGTCCGGTGCCGCGCCAAATCGTTCCGGCTTGGGCTACTGCGGCTAGAGGATTGAAGGCAATAAAGCTCCCCAAAACAAAGCCAGCTGCCAAGCGGAACCAGCGCTGCTCCATTCGGTTGAACTCACTCGAACGGGAACGCAGTCGTTTCGTAGTACCCAAACTGTTCATCACGCGAAGCAAAAATCGCTAAGGAAACGGCCTCATTTGCCAACCGGTGACGCTTGCCCCATGCCTTCGGCCACCCGACACTGTGTATGCCCGCGGCCAATATGTGGAAGGGGAAGCGCTGCTGCCAACTGTGGCTGCAACTGGATGACACTTCAGCTATGTCTACTCTAAAGATAAGGAAGTGGTCAAAATAGGTTAACAGCTGTGCCTTCAGTTACGAACTCCCGCACATCGCAAGCAGGCAGACTCTAAAAACAGCATGGTGCTCGAGCAAATCGCTCGACCAAAGCTGATAACCAAAGGCTGTTTGAAGAGTTGAACGCAGCGCCCCGTCTACGATGCAGAGTCAAAGTATCCTTCTTGCCCGATAAGGGGTGAGGCTAGGACTCTTGAGAAGACGCACTACGAAGATCTGCGTCGCTAGCAAGTACCTGAGCGTCCGTATTAGCCTGAGGGGCAACAGCAATGGGAAGGCTTTCAGGCTGGGTCGTGGGCGATAAGCCGAGAAAGGCGCTGCCGGTCACCGAGTTGGTGGTCAAGGTGAAGAGAGGATTTGACAGTACACCGGAGAGGACAGTGGCAATTAACGTCAGAACCATGCCGACCTGAATGGGGCGCATTCCCATTGCTGTCCAGCTGATGTCGGGATAGTTGCGAACCGAGGGAGACATTTCTTGGGGTTCTTTGACCACCATCATTTTGATGACGCGGACGTAGTAGTAAATGGACACCACACTAGTGAACAATCCCACTAACACTAGACCGTAGGCTCCTGCTTGCCAGCCCGCCCAGAATAAATAGATTTTGCCGAAGAATCCTGCCATTGGAGGAATGCCACCCAAAGACAGCAAGCAGATGCTGAGGCACAAAGTCAGGAAGGGATCTTTCTGATAGAGACCGCTGTACTCGGTAATGTCGTCGGTACCTGTTTTGAGGGAGAACAGGGTGACGCACAGAAACGCCCCCAAGTTCATGAACAGGTAAACCAGCAGGTAAAAGAGGGTGCTGGAATAACCAGCTTCAGTCCCTACCACCAGACCAATCAAGACAAAACCTGCCTGGGCAATGGAGGAATATGCCAGTAGGCGCTTCATGCTGTTTTGGGCCAGAGCGACAACGTTGCCCAAAATCATGGTCAGGATGGCCAAGATCGTAAATACGGCGCGCCATTCATCTGCCAGCGTGGGAAAGACTGTGGTCAGGAATCGCAGTGCGAGGGCAAAACCAGCGGTTTTAGAACCCACAGACAGGAAAGCGACTACTGGAGTGGGTGACCCTTCGTAAACATCGGGAGTCCACTGGTGAAAGGGGACTGCGGCCAGTTTGAACGAGATACCGGAGATGCAAAAGACGAGCGCTAGCGTTCCTGCCAATCCGGCATCGGCTAAATGCGGGGCGATCGCCTCCATGTTGGTTTCTCCGCCAGCGAGGCCGTAGAGCAGAGACATGCCGTAGAGAAAAATTGCCGTGCTGCTGGCACCAATGAGTAGGTACTTCAGTGCCGCTTCGTTGGAGCGAGGATCGCGTTTGGTGTAGCCCGCCATCAGATAACTGGAGATACTCAACGTCTCCAACGCCACAAACACCATGATCAAGTCTGTGGAACCCGCCAGAAACATCCCTCCCAATGTGGAGGTCAGCAACAGGATGTAAAACTCTGGGGCCGACGACCCTGATTGATTAATGTACCGAATCGACATCAACACCACCAGAGCAGCAGTGATGACCAACATGCCTCTGAACACAATGCTGATGGGGTCTGCCGTAAAGCTGCCCAGGAATCCAACTGGATCGGCCATCGACCACTGATTGGCCAAGGCGGCGATCGCCACTCCTGTTCCCGCAACTGTCACGCCTGGAATGATACGACCTACCGTTTCTCCCCAAATTAGATCGAGGGTCAAGATCAGCAGAATGGTCACCGTCACAACCGCTTCTGGCAGAATCGTCGTGGCGTTGAGGTGAGAGGCGATAGCAGGATCGAAAATATCCATATTGGGTCTAAGGGTCTCGTTAGAGGGTCTCGTTAGAGTGGTTCGTTGGGTGAGGGACAGTGCGGGCAAACGAATTGTGATTTGCCGCCTCTTAGCATACCGCGTATTTTTTGCTCCTCTCGTCCATTTCAGACCCCAAGGCTTTCAATCTGTAGAAGTGGCGGCTAGAGAGAGCGGGCGGTGAAGGCCGCAATGGCGATCGCCTGCAGACAAGTCCACTTATCAGGGGGTAGCTCCGAGCTTCTGTTGCGTAGAAGTGGGAAAGCCGCTAGGCCGAATGGTTGAAATTATCCCTCAATTGCATGTGCCGGAGCCTTTTCAGGTACCTCACCCGTGCTGCAATTCGCAATGTCAGTGGCTTGATGCTCTAGCAGATGTTCTTGCTGACTGTGTGAAAGGGAGTTAACGATTTCCTGGCTAATTGTGATGCAGATTCTGGCATTTCAAGGTGATTATTTATTTAATCTGTTTAGAACGACTTCTGGTTCAGTGAGGCTCTCACCCCTGTTAGGAGTACCTTTCACGAGCCCGGAGTACAGTCCCCTCTCTAGGTTCGAGTTGCTACCGGCCTATCAATGATGAGTTACAACCATCTAGAGAGGACCTTTGTGGAGTGAGTGAGTGACATGAATAGACGTTGGATATTGGCGGCTTCAAGTCGCTCTGCCTTCGCTGCATTTATATTGGCTGGAGCATGGGCCACGGTCTTGCCTACTGCTGCTGCTCAAGATGGCGAACCTCTGCCCCCTGTTCCTCCAGGAGCTGCTCAAACTACGGCCCAAGCGGACGATCCGCTACTGCAGGAAATTCTGGATGAAGCAGATGCCATCCGCAAAGCAGAGGATGCAGCAGATGTAACATCAGAGGATGAAACTGATGAGGCGGCTGAGGCTGAAGATACGGAAACCGATGCAGTCGGTACTGATACTGGAGATGAGATACCGCTATTCGGCCCGGGGACAAGCACACAAGAAGATGAAGCTCCACCGATCTTGGTCCCTGAAGATCCACAAGATATTGTCACTCCAGATGCGGCGCCGTCTCTTGAAGTTCCTGACGATGCCCCCCCAGTCGACCCCATCCCAGCGGTTGAAACCCTAACGCTTCCCCAGGAGCCTCTGGAAGTCCGCGTGGAGGCTATTCAAGGATTTTCACTAGAAGAAGCTCTCGAAGTTGCGATCGAGCAAAACCCCGATATTCTCAATGCCCAATTAGAGGTTGATATCGCCACAAAAGGAATCACAGCGGCTCGGGCTGAGTATTTCCCCCAACTATCTACAGCCGTCAATTATTCTTTTTCAGACCCTGCAGTTCCTGATGGAACGGTTTCAGGCTTTGGAGGGGGAGCCGATGGCAGCAATATCCAGAACATCATCTCGGGTGAGCTTCGATTCAGCTTTACGGTAATTGATGGTGGTGGGCGAACCGCGCGCAATTTGGTCGCCGATCAAGGTCTACTGATTGCCGAGTACAACCTGGAACAAATTATTCAAGATGTCAGGCTGAACGTTGCAGAAGCTTACTACAGCTTGCAGTTATCCGATACACAAGTGCTCGTGGCTGAAGCGGATGTTTTGGATTCTGAGTCTAGCTTGAGCGACGCATCTGCCCGCGAGCGTGCCGGTATTGGCACCCGATTTGAGGTGTTGCAGGCTGAATCTCGGCTCGCAAACGACCGTCAGGCCCTCATTGCAGCCCGCAACGATCAGCGAGTATCGCGCTTTCAATTGGCACAGCTACTAAGTTTCGACGAATCTGTCGAAGCCGCAGCGACAGACCCTATTGAGCCGTCAGAAGCTTGGCCCCTCAGCTTGGAAGAAACCTTAGTACAAGCTTTCCAAAACCGAGCTGAGTTTGAAAGCATTATAGAAAATGTCGAACAAGAACGGCAGAACGCTCAGGCTGCGTTGTCCAGCATCCGTCCCAATATCAGCATTTTTAGCACCTTGG
>JBCBVA010000136.1:0-8637 GCA_039817825.1 Cyanobacteria bacterium J06642_12
TTTCGGTCTGGCGCGACCCCGCCTCCGGCCCCGCTGGGGTGCGCGCAAGCTGGGGCGAAAGGCTCCTCGCTTTGCGCGATGTCTGGGCGGTCCTTTTGCTCTTTTTCCTGGTGATAACTGATTTCTAGGGAGACGCTAGAAGGGGTCATATTTTGATGCTTCTATAGCCCGTATCTGATTTCTGGTTAGATTTTTTTCTCGTGCTGCTTCCACTGCTCCTCTTGTAAAGAAGATATCGTCCAGCGAATGTACCCACTCGTTGAGATCGCGATCGCTGTAAATGTACTCGCCATAGCTAAAACAGACCCAGTGATGAGCTTCCCGGGCCGCATACTCTTCGGCGGCCATTGTTTTGTAAGGGAATGCCTCGGCTGCAAGCTGTTCTCTCCATTCAGGTGAAGGTGGATATTCGTTGAGATACCTGTGCATGTTCTTTGAGAGCTTGTGAACCGAATGATTTCGCAGAAGTGTGATGAAAGCAGATGTCGCGAAAGAGAGTGACATCATGAAACGAACTGCAGTGCGATCGCGATCGCACCTCCTCAGTAAGCGTGGTCACGGCAACAGCGCAGCACCTCCGGCACAGTATGCACATCAGTTCCGACAGAGCGCATTCGAGGAGTTCAGACATGGCTTTTATCAAAGGATTAGCATTCAGCAGCATGGTATGCGGGATCGCCATCGCAACAGCTCTACTTCCCACCTCTGCAGCCCAATCCCAAGATTGCCCCAGTGGCCGACAGATCGCGAGACCGCAGCCACCCGCTCGTGTTGCCAGCCCTTCCGCTAGGGTGAAGCGAGTGTCATTCATCGATGCAACCGGTACGACAGTACGCCAGCAAACCGTGGTCATTCCTGCGTACTAGCGGACAGCTATTAAGGCTTCATTCCCAGGCCATTCCCCCTCATCGAGAACACGGCTGGAACCCAGAATCTTGCATTCAAACTGCGGGTGTCATCATGAATCGTTTGCCCCCTGTGCGATCGCTATAGTGGCAAGCGCGAACATCGCAGTTGCCTGCCCCCGTGTTTATCCCTGTTGTAAAACCACCTTCCGACATTTAATCTGTGGTTGCCGTTGCTGAACTGTCTTGAGCGACGCAACCATCCCAATATATTCGCAACAGAAGCGCAGCCTGCGCTCTTTTTCCGCCCTTCTCGCATCTCCTCAAACAGAAGACTTATGCCTGTATCGAAATGGCAACCGACAGACGGTGCAACCACCCACTCGGGTCAAACCATTCCCTCCGATATGGACTTCTTTGAAGCTCCTCATCCATCAATCGGTACCGTGATTTCAGCCGAAAGCACGCTGAAAACATCCGATCGCCCCATGCCCAGCAGCCGCAGAATTCAATTCATCTCATTCGGGGCAGCGGCAGCGGGAGTATTGATATATGCCGTGTTTAACGCAACAGGTGTTGGGCTGACAGGCGGACCGATTGTGGTGCTGTTACTCGCTGCGGCGATTGTCGGCACCATCATCTACTTCTTCACTCGGTTCGGGCATCGCTGCTCTTACGTTGGAGAGCGCGGCGTCGTGGAATATCGCTTGAAAGGTACACGTTCGGGTAAACCAACATCCGAAATGCATCTATTCTCGGAGACTGCGGACTTATTTACCTCTGCCACGCGCAACTACTATAACGGCATCTATACTGGAACAAACTATCTATTTCGATGGGTTGATGGCGGTAGCCAAGTCTTCAAACTGAATGGGGTCTACCGCAGTCAAAAAGGGTGGCCGAAAGAGGGCGATCGCTGGCATTTCGCCAATGCTGCAGAAGGAGCCTGGAGTGGTTTTCGGGTTAAGTCTTTGACTGCTTCTCTAGAACAAACCGGATATGTGGAATTTCCCCTCAAAGGCAATCCCAAAGCGGTTCGAATTGGCTCTGGCTTCATGGAGTTTCTGCTCAAAGACGAATCCACCCAGCGGGTAGAAGTCAAAGACATGAAGAAAATTTCGCTAGGGCAGGGATTCTTTAAATTCGCCCACCAAGATGCTCGCTGGTGGTCGGGCAAGGGCAAGTTTTCCTTCTCTTATGCCGGACTGCCCAATGCCAAGCTGTTCTTGTATTGCCTCAAGCAACTCACCGGTATCCACTGGTCGTAATTGGATAGCTGGCCAGAGATTTAGCTGATGTACTCTTCGGCAAGCGTACTGGTTTCCACCAGCCGTCGTTCCTCCAGCATTCGTTGCCCCACCTCCATCAAGTGAGCCAGGTGAAAGTGGATCGGCGGGAAGCTGGGGGGTGGTTCTTTGCTGTTGACGATGCGGGACGAGATGTGATCGATGCCGATGGATTGGATAAAGTCCAGCACCTGCTCGTCAAAAATGCGCGATCGCAATGCACTGAAAAAGTCGATGGAACAATCAGAAAACGTCTCTACAAGCTTCTTGGCATCGCTGGCGGACAATCCATCCTCTGCAAAAATTCCTGTGACAACACCGATCCGTTCATCTAGCTTGGGTTTCCAGTAGAACTTCACCATGCGGCCATCCCGCAATAGGGGATCGTAGAGGGTGGAGAAGTCGTTGCCGGTGACGATGATTGGTACCCGCTGGATTTTCTCTTCGTTGTAGCTGCCGGGGAGTTGAACGTCGGTGGGGTTGTCGGCAATGTTCATCAGGGTGCCGTTCACCAACTGGGTGTTGACCGTGTATTGAGTGGTGGAATTAAGACGGCCTGCACCAGCATCTAGATCGTTAATCATCAGAGCACACATGCGACCGCGCACCTTCACCCGCTCGGATGCCTCGCGGTAGCGCAGACGGATTAAACGCACGGGATCGCCCGCATCGGGACTTTCCAGCTCTCCTGCAGACATCCGAATGGGCTCGATACCCATTGCTTTGAACACCAGCTCACACTGGAAGGACTTGCCCTCCCCTTTGGGGCCATGCACACCGAGGATGAGAGGGACTTGGATATCGGGAATGTCGAGAAAATTTTTGGTGATGTGGACGGAAAGGGTGTCTAGAAAGCGAGGGGCGATGTAATAACTCATGCTGCAGCCAAAATCCCCAATTAGTATACAGAGCTGGGTCTGTCTGCCGACGGGTTAGGGCATTGGAGTAGATATAGGGGTTCTAAACCTGGTGACAGGCAATTGCCACTGTTTTTGAAAAATTGCGAGCGGAATATCTGCCGACCAATACCACAGCAGGCGATAGCACTGGCGCGATCGCTCCGAATTCGCAGGATTGCAGAGATAGATATCGCGCACGGCAGGAATTAAGCCGATCGCGAGATCGCCGTCCATTGTGTCTCGCAGGCGATCGACAGCAGATTTCAGCATGGCCTTACTGCGGCTGGTGCTGAGGGCATCGAGCAAGGTTTCGGACACATTCGGGTGGGTGGGACAATACTGCCCTAACTTTCCGGCAATGCGAATGCGGTGAGACAGATCGTTTGCAGTCTCCAGTTTGGCGAGCAGATTGGCGATCGCTTTGTCGCGATCGGGTTCGTTTTTACTGCGATTAGATGTTTTGTGATTAGAAGCACGGGATTTGGGCTGCGAAGCTGGAGCCGGAGCTGGGGATTGCCCGGTGAGTTCGTCCAAGTTGGCCTGCAGTTCCTTGTGGATGCGTGGGTCGTCTGTTTCCGCCAGCAATCGCTCGATCGTTTGGCGAGGTAAGGGATTATCCGGTTCGACTTTGGCCAGACGGTTCGCCGCTTTGCGAAGCAGGCTGGGCTTCGTTTCAGTCTTTAGAATGTCGGTGAGTTGGATGGGAACTAGCGGATTGCCCGGATCGATCGCTTCTAAGCTGCGAATAAAGTTAAGCCTGAAGCTGGCGGAATGGTTACCCTGCAATAGCTGAGTCAACGTGGAGATCGCCACTGCGTTACCAGGGTCGTGATTTTTTCCCAGACTGTGGGCCGCCAGCCACTGTTCTAAGGGTAGTTGAGCAGATTGTACGAATGCTTCCAAAGCCGGAATGCTGTAGGTGGGATCGGTACGGGCCAAGGCAACTCCAGCTTGCTCCACAATGGGGCTGGGAAGTTGCAGATCTTGTTCGGATTTAGCAAACCGCCAGCGGATGAGCTGCTGCACTAAGGTGGCCGTATCGGGATAATTGTCGATTTCAGCCAGTCCGCGTGCGGCTAGGAACTTAGCGCGATAGCTGTAGAGACTGCCGCAGCGATCGTCGAAGGCGAGCAAGCGATCGATAAACCCAGCTTTCTCACCTGCAGCAATATCGCCCCGCCCCAACCACAACAAAATGGTCTCGTACCAGATAGGGGCGAATACGGGGGCCAGGTCATCCTCTTCTCCTCCATCCATGAAATCCTGCCAGGAGGATATTGCTTGAGCGGCAAAGTACTCCTGAAAAGTGGGGTGGTAGAAGGAATAGATCGGTTCACCAAACCGGTCGGACATACCGACCGGATTCAGCCAGCCTAGTTGCAGCGCCAGCGACAGTAAGTCGAGCTTTCCTTGGAATTGCCGCTCCACCACCGATCGCCGCAGGCGGAAACTGGGGGGGGATTGAGTCATGGCGGCCAGTGCCAGTTGCGACAGGGCTGCATTCAGCTCCTGCCGCTGAGCTAATGTAGTCGGAAATAAATCCTGCTTCCATTCGTAATGGGCGATCGCAAATTGCCGGTACAAGCTGGCTTTGGTGGCCGGTAACTCACCTTTCGCCGACGCCCACGTGCGGCACAATAGCGCTAAATACAGCGGGTGGCGAACAAGCTGCCGCACCCGCCGCAAACGACGCTGTTCCAACCGCCGACACAAGTTTTCTCCCTGCCGACGATCCCGTTGAAACCAGCGGCGAATGAACTCCTCCACCTGATTGTTGGCGGGCTTGTTGGCGGGCTTGCTGGCGGAAGAGTCGAGACCACCACCATCACTGAAACTCAAGCAGCGAAACGTGCGACACCCCGCTAGAGCATTCTTCCCCGCGTCCCAAACATTGACGCGGCACGTCAGAATGACCCGCGCATCCGACAGCCATCCTTTCAGGTCACGAGCCAGGCGAGCGATCGTCCGACTACCATCTCCTCCTAGCTCATCCACCGCATCCAGCAACAACCACACCCGCCCCTGCTGAACCCGAACGGCAAACTCTTCCACTGTTTCTTGGGACACTTGAAATGCTTTAAACGCTTGCCGCAACCAAGTCTGGGTCAGGTAGGTTTCTAAGGACTGGTTGTCCAAATCTGCCAGCGAAATCCAAATGGGTAACGCCTCGGGAGTGTGCAGTAGAGCGATCGCCACCTGCTGCAGAGACGTCGTTTTCCCCGCCCCCGGTTCCCCTACAATTGCAATTCGTTCCGCTACATCGGACGTTGCCAGCCGAGCCACCAACTCCCCTGGTTCGTAGATCTGTGGAGCTACATCGTCTTCATCCTGCGATCGCCCTGTCCGCTCCACCATCCCCAGCGGTACGTAGACATCCCCCAACTCAAACGCGATGCCGTCGCCCGCGGTCAGAGGATTGCTAGTTAGCTGAGTATCCAATGCCTCGCGACACAGTTGCTGCCAGCGATCGCTCTCTGCCTGCTTTGACTTAGAATCAGAATCAACATTTATACCAGAATCAACATCTATATCTGATTCTGTCGAGACAACCCGTTTTGCTGCAGTGCAATCTGTTGTGCGATCGGATCGAGCGGTCTCCCAGGCAAGATCGAATTGAGCGTGGTTTTCGTCGCGATTCCAGCGATCGCTCCACAGTGTCAGGGTGAAATGCCATTGGTCGGAACCCCGCTTGACGGTGCGGTTGTCTTCCAACTTGCCGACAACGTCAGCCAGATGCTTGAGGGCGGTTTTGAGTTGAGGGAGAGAGAGAGGGCTGTTGGGTTGGGCGAGTTTACTCAAAGTCTGTAAGTGGCGCAGTTTTGTTCGCACCACTAAACGCTGAGGGGATTGCCAGTGGATTTGTAGGTAGGAGCGCAATAAATCGAGCTGGCGCTCATCAGCATCCAGACCATCGTTGGCAAAATCCAGCAGGGCAAACAGGAGCGATCGCGATCGCTCTTGAGTTACCGGGCCATAGCTCTGTTTGGGCATTCCATCAACATCTCACAGGGCTAGCACCCATGATGCACAAATTGCGTTGTAACGGAATGGGCCGCTATGCAGAGCGGCTATAGTCGGTCATTTCGGTTGATGAGGTTCGATATCCGTGCAATTGCGCAGTTTCAGATGTTGATGAATCTGTTACGGTCATCTACTGGCCGGTTGTCGGCTGAGCCAGTGTCTTGCAGAAGCGCTTCGCAAGATCCGTCACGACTGCAATTCACTGGAGGGTCGATATGCCAGCTTTGTCATCGTTCAATTTAGTGGTGCCGCAAGGAACGCAGGTGGTCAGTCGCGTTGAGCGGCGCAATGCCAAAGGTCAGATACGCTGCTTGGCGGGGTCGGTGGGCACAATTGTGCGATCGCCAAACGACGGCTCCCACACCTATCGCATCCAGCTCCCCAACGGAACCGAGGTCTCCCTCAAACGGCACCAATTTTCCATTCGCAAAGAGTATCAAGCCAAAGGACTCGAACAGTCGCACGTGCTTTCGGATTTCGACCTGTTCGATTGCGTCATTTTTCGCTGCGTTGTCGGTTCGCGCGCCTACGGCTTGGATGACGAGAATTCGGATACCGATCGCCGAGGCATTTACCTGCCGCCAGCATCGTTGCACTGGTCGCTGTATGGCGTACCGGAACAACTGGAAAATCACGGCACGGAAGTAATGTTACTGGGAACTGCAAAAGTTCTTGATTCTGGCCCTTAAAGCCAATCCCAACGTGCTGGAATGCCTCTACTCACCGCTGGTGGAACATTGCTCGCCAGTGGCCGCCAAGCTGGTGGATATGCGCGAGAGCTTTCTGTCTCGGTTGATCTACCAAACCTACAACAGCTATGTGTTGTCCCAATTCAAAAAGATGGAGCAGGACTTGCGCACGAGAGGGAGCATTCGCCCCAAACACGCCATGCATCTGATTCGACTATTGCTATCGGGCATCACCGTTTTGAAGCACGGATTTGTGCCGGTGGATGTAGATCGGTATCGCGATCGCCTACTGGATATCAAATACGAACGCATGCCGTGGTCGGAGGTCAACCAATGGCGGTTGAGCCTGCACGAACAGTTCGATCGCGCCTTTGCAAGCACGACTTTAGCCGAACGCCCAGATTACGAGCGAGCCAATGACTGTCTGGTGTGGGCCAGACAAACGGCAATGGAGGAGACATAGATGCTTGCTTCAGCAGACGCATTACAACAGCGATTGCGCCCCGCGATCGCTCAGCATCCCTACCCGCTTCTGTTTGCCACCGTTAGCGGAGCACACCTGTATGGTTTTCCGTCACCGGATTCGGATTTCGATCTGTGGGGAGTCCACGTATTACCGATATCCGAGGTGGTTGGGTTACATACCTGCCAAGACACCATCGAGAGATCTGAGACGCTATCCGACTCTGAATCCCAGTCGGAGTTTGAGCTGGATTTAGTGACCCACGACATCAAAAAATTCTTCCAACTCCTGCTCAAACGCAACGGCTACGTTTTGGAACAGGTGCTGTCCCCTCTGGTCGTGCATTCCGCTCCGGAATTCCAAGAGCTAAAGGCGATCGTGCCGGATTGCATCACCCACTTTCACAGCAAGCACTATTTGGGGTTTGCCCACACCCAATGGAAGCTGCTGACGCGCGATCGCCCCATGCGAATCAAACCACTGCTGTATGTCTATCGTGTCCTACTCACCGGCATTCATCTAATGCGTACGGGTGAAGTGGAAGCCAACTTGGTGACTCTCAACAGCCAGTTCCAGTTGTCCCACATCGAAGAGCTAATTCAGCAAAAAGATCTGAAATCAGAGGCTGCAGTGCTTGCCGATTGCGATCCATCTCACCATCTTCGTCGGTTTGAGACTCTGTGCGCATAACTGGAGCAAGCCGCCGCCGCCAGCCATTTACCTGCGACTCCCACAGTCCAAGCTGCCCTCAACGACCTGCTAATTCGCGTGCGTTCTCGGTCCTGATTATGTCGGGCCAGCCCATTCCATTAGATAAGAGACTCCCACCTCCCGGCATTGGCGGAATCCCAACCGGCGAAACAGACGAATTGCCGGATTGTAGCGCTCTACGTGGAGGTAGACCGCCCGTCGTTCACGATGCGCCAATTTCAAGATCGATGTCACTAAGGCTGTCCCGATACCTCGTCCCCGACAATGCTTGAGTAATGCAATGTCAAGAAGGCAAAAGTCCTGCGCCCGTTGTTCGAGATACAGACGACCGATGGGGCGACGATTCTCGTAAACGCATAGCAATTCCGCCTGGGAATGTCGGGTTTGGTAATACACCTGCTGTGCATCGAACTGCATGTGCAAAAATTCAGACTTGCGATCGCCCGACCAACCCACAACGCTCAATTCCGCTTCGCGGGTGGATGAATATACGTTGAATAAAAACTCTTTATCCTGCTCAAGATCCACCGGCAGTAACGAGACATCTCGAGAGCCTAACTCAATTGAAATTGTTTCCAGCGCCGATGCGATCGACTGCGTAGCTTGTCCAGAAATGTACTGGCTAGATATCACCATTCCACCCTCTCCTCACACACACTCCTACTCTTCCTGCTCTAAACAATGCTGCTACCCTGATTCAATTGTTACAAGACGCCTACGTGG
>JBCBVA010000137.1:0-8601 GCA_039817825.1 Cyanobacteria bacterium J06642_12
CAGGGGCTGACGGCAAGACTCCACAACTGTCGTTACAAGGAACTCGCCAGGTTCTGGTTCAGTTCATCCCTTTATTAGCGACTACCAGTCAAACTCTTCACCGCCGCCTCAACCGCCAACTGGTGGCACTGGTGGCGCGACAACTCTTGCCTTTACGACCGGGGCGGATTGAGCCCCGAGTGCGCAAACGTAGACCCAAGCCTTTTCCCTTGATGACACAGCCCAGGAGCACTCTCAAACGTAAGCTGGTTGCCTAGTTTGACGTCTGTCAGTGGCATTGTACCCAGAGACGGCCTACGTGTTTGTCAGTGAGCGTAAGGCACCACTGACCACCGATGCTGTACGCAAGATCGTTAGCCGTGCCGGTCGCCATGCCGGGCTTGAGTTCCCGATCCACCCACATATGCTGCGACACTCCACCGGCTACAAGCTGGCTAACGACGGTCAGGATACTCGGGCGATCCAGCATTACCTCGGCCACCGCAACATCCAGCACACCACCCGATATACCGAACTGGCTTCAGATCGCTTCAAGAATTTCTGGCACGATTGAACATCCTGCGAGTTAGCGGAATTTTCTGAGGTTTGGGCTTACACCCCCTATGATTGGGGGGCAGAAGCCACGGGCAGTGGCGGCAACACAAAGGCGGTTGCCTGTCGGATCTCGGGAGCGCGATCGCCGTAGGGCACTCCCCCACTAGCACTCTCGGTGTATTGCTGGCAAAACTCTGCGACCGTTGCGGCACCGTTTTCGGGACTCACGCCACTGAGAATAAAGGTCAGCTTACCGGGTGCAGTTAGCGATACATTACAGGGTTGTTGGCAGCCGGCCATACAGCGCAATGGCTCTAGGTGGACAGTTGCTTGCAAATCCCGCTCCGCTAGAGCTTGCTGGAGCCGATCGATCAAATATTGTCCGCCGGCCAAGCCGTCTCGACTACGTTCCTGAGCCGAAAACCGGCAGAGTGAGCAAACAAATAACGTCGTTGGTGTCATCCGATCCTCCAATGGGGTGGTGTCAAATCGACTTGAAGTAGCTGCATTTCCGCAAAAGTGGTGGGGTCGAGATGAAACGCCTCCCAGCCTTTGCAGACAATCTCGTAACCGCGCGGCGGCGCGATCGGCAAGTTCCACAGGTAAAGGAACGAGGCGCGATCGCCCGATTCCAGAAGCAGAATCACGTCCGTTTCGGAGTTGTAACCATCCACTGCCTGCAAGATGTGGCTGGTGATGTGGTGATGGTTCACGATCGCCGTATCGGGAAACGCTAACCAGGCATTGAGGAAGGAGGCAAGACGGGATCGCGGAATATAATGCGCCCGAAAGCTTTCCCCAGTGAGGCCCAACTGCGGTGAATTAAGGCTACATACCACTGCACCCCGTTCCCCCGCCAGAAAACCACTCCAAGCGTTGTAGCCCAGGGGCAAGAGGTTAATAGCGACAAAGAATTCTTGCCAATTTGCTTGGGTTCGATCGGTCAATATCTAATCCCTTCTCTCGATTTAGGAGAACCCACAGGCGTACCCGTTTCAGGATGATTGGGTTGAGGCATGGCGACTCCCATCGTCGGCACACGAGCAAGCCGATCGAGTTGTGTCCCCCAGAAGCCCGTCATCAATCGCAGCATCAATCGGCGTAAGGGCGAACAGCCAATCATCAGCCGCAGTACCCACCGCCGCGCCACCACAATGGGCAACCAGCGGTTAGAAAAGGTGCGGTTGAGGATATCCGTAAATAGCAACATCACCCAGTTCTCCCAGCGACGGCGGCGACCGTAACGCCGTAACACCCTGACATCGCCCACATCTTGTGGATTTGCCGTTGACAACACCTGAGCCAGCATCGCAGCATCCCGAATCCCCAGATTCAGCCCCTGCCCGCCCACAGGATGGCAGTGGTGGGCAGCATCTCCGATGAGCGCTAACCGGGGTTGGTAGTAGCAGCGGCTGTGCATCAAGCGCGCCGGAAAGACCAGTGGCTTGCTCAGCAGGGTCAGCGAACCCGAGTGATCGCCATAGCGGTTTTGCATGGCGGCAATGAACTGCTCCGGGGGAAGTGCGGCGATCGCCTCCGCCTCTTGATGGGGGGCAATCCAAACAATCTGACAGCAGTTGTCTGGCAAAGGCAAAATGGCAAAAGGGCCACTGGGCCAGAACCGCTCGTAAGCAATATTCCGGTGGGGCTGTGCCGGGGAAACAAAGGCCGTAATACAAGACTGCCAGTAGGTCCAGCCATCGGTTTGAATCCCAGCCTGTTGCCGGACACGGGAATTTACTCCATCGGCTGCAACCACCAGGGAGGCCGACAGAGATTGTTGACCCTGTTCCGTTTCCACAACCACCTGTGCCAGGCGTTGATTCATTTGCCCACGGCGCGTATCGCCATAGGTAACCGTCTGCACTCGCGCTTCATAGTGGCAGGTGATGTCAGGATCGAC
Source organism: Cyanobacteria bacterium J06642_12 (assembly GCA_039817825.1). Taxonomy (GTDB): domain Bacteria; phylum Cyanobacteriota; class Cyanobacteriia; order Thermostichales; family PCC-7336; genus PCC-7336. Next base: position 2,438 of record JBCBVA010000137.1, read on the forward strand.
GGACGCTTGATGGCGCAGAGCCGTTTGCAACACCCGATGTTCGGCGCAGTAATACACTGCGGGTTCTCCCAAGTCCGCTGGCGCAAACACGACCCGATGAAGATAATCAGCATCTGACAGCACCACCTGGGGGAAATGGGAGATGGCTGGAGCAATCCGCTCCCAGATCCCCATCGCTCGGAAAATTCTGGCCGATAGCGGCGAAAGAGCATAGGCACGGGGGCGTTCGTCCACTGCCTGCTCAGACTGAGCCTCGATTACCGCAACATGCAGCCCAGATCCTCTGAGCCCGCAGGCCAGAGTCAAGCCAGGGATGCCACTCCCAACGATGATTACGTCATAAATGAATTCACTCATGAACGCACTAGATTGTTGTTGCTTTGCTCAGAAACCACAGTTTGGACAGACTTCTCAGGAGATGCCACCCGCACCGCCCGGAACATGCCAAAGTGACATAACCCCGCTCCGAAGGCCAATCGCATCAGCAAGAAAGTGGGCACTTCCCGCAGAGACTTGATGAACCCGACCACGCCAAATTTGAGTAATCCTTTCGGGCGGATAATGCCCTGCCAGATGGAATCCAGCCAGGCGGGCAGGGTTTCCTGAGTCCAGTCAGTGGTCGTCACCCGACCTGCAACCAACCCCGTCGCTTCCAACTGCTCCGAAAAACCTTCAATGCTGGAAAAGGCCGGGTGAGACCATTGATCCAGCAGTTGTCGCATCACTGGACGCTCCCACCAGTTCAGGGGTTTGTGTCGGTCATCCCGCTGGTTCCAATCAGCCACCACCAGCATCCCACCCGGTTTCAGAACCCGCAGCATCTCCTGGGCATAGCGAGCTTTGTCGGGCATGTGGGGGCCAGCCTCGATGGACCAGACGACATCGAAACTGGCTTCCGGGAAAGAGAGATTGAGAGCATCATCAACCTTGAATTGGGCATTGACCTCCGGGGGAGTCAACTCCTGGGCTCGCTTCACCTGTTGAGGACTGATAGTGATTCCTGTCACGGCAAAACCATAGTCCCGAGCAAGAATACGGCTGCTGCCGCCGATGCCACAGCCCACATCCAGCACCGTCGTCCCTGGCGGCAATCCCTCTAAGCCGCCCCAGCGAACCATTTCATGCACAAAATCATGCTTGGCTTTAATGAAATCTTTGTTCCGAGGAGGTGAACCGTAGTGGCCTAGATGGATATGTTCGCCCCAGTAAAACTCCAGAATGCCGTCCTGGGTCCAGTCGTCATAGGACTGGGCAACGGAAGATGACGATTCGTACTTGCGGGCTGTCAGCAAGTAAACGGCAAGGCCCACCACCAGCAGCAGGAATGGGCTAAGTATTAAAAGCAAGAGGTTCATTACACTTCCGAGTTGTTTGATGTGACCTAGTTTTTTGATGCGATCTAGGGTTTGCAGAGTCTCGAATCATCGCTAGTAGGATTAGAGGCTCACTACTGACGGTGATTCAGTAGCCACACGACCGTGCTGACGACAATTTGGACGCAAATCAAAATTGCTCCCAATCTTGCTTTGAGCCCAACCGAAACTAGACTGGGCTCTCCGGTAATTAGCCTTTTCATGGAAAAGCGCCGTTTGGACTGGGGATGACTGAGAATGGCCTGTTTAACGAAAGGATGAGTTGATGCGGGAACAAATCCTGGTCGGTGAAGATACTGTTGGAGTTGGCGGACTTTGAGATCGGTGGCTCTATCTGAAACCGACTTAGAGTTACTCGGCATCGTCACACCTCTCAGCTAGTCTGGGTTCTAGGTCAAACTCGTCCCAACGGTTGCATACCTGTTGGTAGCACTCAGGGGGAGAGATCGTTAGCTTTCGCAGCCAGTTGACTTCTATGGGGCTTTCTCTCGCGATCGCAATGAGCAGTTCTCCCTCAGGACGGTAGGTCTGCACAACATCCATCAGGCGCTCCACATAATCCGCCTTCAAGCCCTGCGCGTTGAGATAGTCAGGCATCTCTACTGCTGGGATGTAGCGAACCTGGTATGGCACCACATCGCGACTCCAATCCACCGACGCGGTTTCGCTAACCTCGACATCACAGATCGCCAGTCCTCGCCCCCGAGCCAGGTAACCTCGCCAGGCGGCATAACCCAGGGGCAATAGATTTTCTCGAATGAAGGCGGACTGCCAGTAGCCCGAACAGCCCTGCCAAACATCAGCGGGCGTTCGCATCAAGCTCCTCCCGAAGTTTCTGAGTGGCCGCCACCATGTTTTTCAATGCCGGAGTCACCTCGTCCCAGCGGCGAGTTTTCAAACCACAGTCGGGGTTGATCCAGGTTTGGGCGATCGGTAAGCGGTCAACACCAGTACGGAGCTGCTGCAACATTTGCTCGATGCTGGGAACCGCTGGACTGTGGACGTCATAAACGCCATTACCCACCTGATACCGATATCCAGCATCGGTAATTTCAAACAGGGTTTCATTGTTACTGCGGCTATTCTCAATGGAGAGAACGTCGGCATCCAAGCGCTCAATATGCTCGATAATGTCTCCAAATTCGGAGTAGCACATGTGGGTGTGAACCTGGGTTTCCGGTTTGACAACGCTGGTAGACAACCGGAAGACATCCACGGCCCAACGGAGGTAGTCATGCCAACGTTCGGATTTCAGGGGTAACCCTTCCCGTAAGGCGGGTTCGTCTACTTGCACCATCACGGCCCCAGCAGCTTCTAAATCAGCTACTTCCTGCCGCAAAGCCAGCGCAATTTGCATCGCCTGGTCACAACGAGGGATATCTGTACGGGTAAACGACCAATTGATCATGGTCACTGGCCCGGTGAGCATTCCCTTCACTGGTTTTTCCGTCAGGGATTGGGCTACCTGGAACTCCCGTACTGTCATGGAGTGAGGGCGCGACACATCCCCATAGATGATGGGAGGACGCACACAGCGACTGCCGTAGCTCTGCACCCAGCCGTGGACGGTGAAGGCAAAGCCTTCGAGTTGCTGCCCGAAGTATTCCACCATGTCGGTGCGCTCAAATTCCCCATGCACCAATACATCCAGCCCGATGTCCTCCTGGAGCTTGATGCACTCTGCGATGTTTGCATCAATGGCGGCTTGATACTCTGCCTGGGAGATTTCACCTTTTTTGTATTGCACCCGCAGTCGCCGCACTTCCTTGGTTTGGGGGAAGGAGCCAATGGTGGTGGTGGGCAGAGGGGGCAGTTTGACCTGCTTGTCCAGCCGCATGGAATAGGAGAGCGATCGCTCAAAGTCCTGCACCGTCAGCTTCTCCAATGCCTGACGTACTGATGGATCGGGCGGATTGAATTGCTCGAACGCCTGCCACTGTTGCTGCATGGCTGCTTGCTGGGCGGCGGTGTCTTCCCCGTTCAGCGATCGCGCCAGGAAAACCACTTCTGCTAACTTTTGCTCGGCAAAACTCAGGACTGTCCGTAAAGGCTCCGGTAACTGAGTTTCTAGGGCGGCATCGTGGGGCACGAATTGCAGCGAGGCCGAAGACTGTACCCGCAGGTTAGGGGCGATCGCGTGCAGTTGCTGTAACGTTGCCAAGACCGCATCAGGGCGAATCTGCCAGATATTGCGCCCATCCACAACGCCTGCCCCCAGAATTTTATCTGTTGGAAAGCTGTGAGCTTTCACTAACTCCAGGTTTTTGCCGCGCGTGAAGTCCAGGCTGATGCCAGCGACGGGCAATCGCGTCACCCAATCGTAGGCGTCACCCAGGTCATCGAAGTAAGTGACCAGTTGAATCGGTAGACCCACTTCAGATAGAGCTGAGTAAGTCTTTTCTACTTGAACTTGCAAACTGCTGGCGCTGCTCGTCACCAAAATCGGGTCGTGAAACTGTACCTCTTTCACATTCAGGGCTTTGAGCTGTTGCAATAGCTCAACATACAGCGGCAGCAGCTTTGCCAGATCTGCATTCCAGTCGCCAGATCGCCGACTTAGGCTCAGCAGTGTGACTGGACTGAGAATGACTGGGGTAGTGCAATCGCCGAGCAGAGACTGCGATCGCGTCACCGTTGCTAGAAAATCCCCAAAGTCAGCTTTCGGAGCAGCATCTGCGTCAATTTCTGGCACCAGATAATGGTAGTTGGTGTCGAACCATTTGGTCATCTCCAGAGCAGGGATGCCATCTTTGCCGCGAGCCATCGCAAAGTAGCGATCCAGTCCAGTCAACGCTCGAAATCGGGACGGAATCAGCCCCAGGCGCACGGCCCAATCCAGCACATGGTCGTAGAGGGTCTGGTCGCCCACGCTAATGCGATCGATACCAGCGGCGAGTTGAGTCTTCCAGCCGTGGGTCTCAATGTCGCGCACCGTAGATAGCATCGTGTCGGCATCGAGAGTGCCGCTCCAGTAAGCTTCCAGCGCTTTTTTAACTTCCCGGCGTTTACCCATGCGGGCATAGCCAGGGAGCATGGTTTGAATGCTCATGAAGGTGTCGTCCTGAAATGATGAGTCGGATTAGGTAAAAAGAGCTGCTGGCTTGGGGAAAGCGACTGTATCAGCACAGCAGAACGCTTCCCCAGATGGGGCTTCAGCAACCAATTAGGAGTGCGGTTGCTTACCAGAACTTGGGACTACCTAACATCACAGTGCCATTACAAAACGGCACCGCTAGAGGCAATCTGGGTCACGCAATCGCAATCAATGATTCGGCAGTAATACCTGAGGCACCGCCGCCCTCAATTATCGGAGCTTCGCTGGAAGGCTTCTGAAACGACACCTTTTCAATTGATCGAAAGCAAAAACAGTCATCATCCGTACCTCGCAGATGTTTAAGTACATGAACAGTCATCGGCGGGCGTTCTGACTCACGAGATTTTGGATTTTAGGGCGATTTGAATCGCACATCTAAAATGACAATCCAAAATCGGCTTACAGCTGCGGGACAGCGGCAGATTCGCACTGCACTTTCCCCGTTTCCTCTAGCGGCTGACCCCCGCTAGAACCGATAGTTGTTAACATTACCATCACTTCTGTTAGTATTCGGCATTGAGCATACTAATCGTTATCTTCGGCAAACTAGAAGCCATTTCAGAAATGAAGAAAGTCGAGTCAAGCTGGAGTCACAAGCAGATATGACGGAAGTGCCGCGAAAACTGAAGCAATCCGCAGATCCTAGTCTCAGAGATAGTTAGCGAGCAGACTCTATAAGAGTAACCTTGCAAATACCCCTGTTAACAGTAGCTAGATCAATAAACCTAATTTCAATCTCTGTTGGGTCTGATTCCCCGCCGCTCTGCGGCGTTCCGAAAAGCAGTTTCCGAAGGGCACTGCTGAACGATGATGAGCCGTGTAGAGCGTGTGAGCATCGTGAAGTGATACCCCGTCCGCTCTGCGGCGGGGATGTTCATTCATAATCAAGATGAACAGCTATAGTGCGATACACCACCAGTGTTAAAAAACGCCTTAGGTCTTAGACGATAGTATTTATCTTCTACTTCTTGTGATTGCTCATCATATGGATAGCTAAGTACTTCTTGCAGCTCTTTAACTAATGTGTAGTCCCCCTGCATGGCTTGTTGGTAGGCGGGGACAATCAACCATTCTCGCCATGCGTATTTTGGGTTCGTCTGTTTCATCTTTATTGATATCTCAGCCAAATTGTCGTCGTTAATGACAAGGTCGCGCCAGCTTTTTAGCCAAGATTGCCATTGCTCGTCGAGTTGCTGTGACGTATTGAAGTAGAAGCTCTTTTTCAAAGCTGAGACATCATCTGGTATGTGAGATAACTCGCGAAAGAAAATGGTGTAATCCACTCCTGAAGCGCTCATTAACTGCATTAGCTTTTCAAATAGTTTTGGGTGATATTCAGCCAAGCCAAGTTTGGCCGCCCACATTCTTTGGATTTGCTTTTGCATGGCTACTGAAAAACCACGACCTACTTGGTCGAAATGTTCTAATGCTTCAGCATCTTCTGCAAGTAGCAGTCTCACAGATTTCCAGAACATATAATAATTCGCTTTTGCAGCAATTGGCTGATTGAAGAACGAAAAGCGTTCGCCGCCGCCAATCCAAGGTTGAAACTCTGGGTCAAAATTTTCACAAAACCCAAATGGCCCGTAGTCTAGGGTAAAGCCACCAGCGGCGCAATTGTCACTGTTGAAATTCCCCTGACAATAACCAACACGTAGCCAATTAGCTACTAGTAAAGTAAGACGTTGGCGAAATAG
>JBCBVA010000138.1:0-8512 GCA_039817825.1 Cyanobacteria bacterium J06642_12
TCTAGCTGTACTAGTTGTCTTAGAATCTGAGTAGCCAAACCTTTATCTTTTACCTGTACATCTTCAGCTAAACAGCTCCCAGCAAACAATAAATCGCGATGTAACCACTTCTCATAGTCTGAATCCAATCCAAGTATTTCTTTTAATATTTTCGAAGGATTACCACGAACCTGCTGTGCTATCAATAGCAATATAACCTCTCGCCAATGGGCTACATGCAAGTACTTTCGCACATGATTTATAACCTCTTCAAACTCATCAGATTGGCGGTAGTAAATTTCTTGGGCAGTTAAATATTCTTGAAATATTTTATGGGCGAATGCATAGCAATCTTGGCCTTGTTCGTTCATTAAGCCTGTTCTATCACGAATAAACTCAATAAATCGCTCTGCTTCTAGACGGGCTGAATGTCGAGACAGTTTTTTGTTTTTCTCTTCTAATATTTCTTTGATAGAAATACTTAGCTGTTCTATAAGATCGGCTCTTTCTATGAGCGTGCCTTTCTCTCTATCGTTTGTTTCGGTAAAATCATGAATCCAGTAAGCGAGCATTTCCATAAGTCGACGAAAGTCATCAGGTATAAGATATTGAAGCCTTTGACTTTCTGGAATATCTCTATCTACTGGAGACTTAAGCTTCTTACCTTGGTCCCATCTTAACAAGAGCGTATCGACAGCCTTATCGTAGAGTTCATAGCGCTTTCGCGGTAAATATGCTTGATATCGATGAATCATTGCAACAATCGTCAGTAGCAGTGGATTGCTCGATAGCAGCTTAATTCGATTGTTTTGCTCAAAAGCACCTAACAAGCTCTTCTTGCCTTCCAGAGCTTCCTCAGGATCCAATTGGCGCTTGTTGTACCAGTTATCTACAAATTGTTCGATTTTAGGCTCATCAAACTTCTGAAGTTCAAAATGAGGATAGCTATCCATTTGAAAGAAGCTGCGGCGATAGCCTGCTGGTCTTGAAGTGATAATGGCTGGATTCTTCTTGTAGTCAGATATATTTAGAAAACTTCTAATTCGATTAACTACTTCTTGTCGTGTGGCCTCATCTACAACTTCATCTAACCCATCAAGCAGGATCAAGGCTTTGCCACGATTCAGCCAGTAGTCAAAAAAATCCTCGGGCAACCGACAGACAGAAAGCGATCTCTCACAATATCCCTGTAGATATTCTAAAAAACTACAGTCTTGCAATCGCAATACCCAATCGCGAATTCTCACTAGAATTGGCAACCAATCATCTCCACTACCTAGCCCAATTTCTTCTGGCTTTCCCTCAGCAAGCTTAAGGGTGAAATATCTCAGCAGTGTTGTCTTTCCTGAACCTGGATCTCCCAAAATAACAAATCGACTGCCATTTACTTGATTCAATATCTTTGTGGCAGAGGTGATAGGTCCTAATTCTATATCATTTCCTACTTCCAACTGCTGCTCTCGAATGAGAGCCATTTGACGACCTTTAGCTTCTTCCAATTCAAGTAATTCACGCTCTCTTGAGAGATAGTCTGTTTTAGGTGAATCACCTCTCAGGTCAGGAACCACAAAAATATTTTCAAGTAAAGCAACTTGGTCTTGCTCTCTAGATTCAACTGCAATTCCAATAAACTCCACCTGCTGCAGTCGAATGCACAACTGCTTAAGATATCGTTGTTTGGCAACCTGAAATCGTATTCCAACAGTCCTTTCAAAAAAGTCTTCAAAGAATAGATCAATCCAATGATTTAATCCAATCTCATTCAATTCAATGTTTTTCTCGGCAGCAATATTCTTAAGAAGCTCACAAAAAATATCGGAGTCCGGTAGCCCTTCGTCTTCAAGTAGTTTTTCCAATCCACCCTGTACTTCTGAGTTCTTCACGAACTCGGAAAGTAAGTCATTACGATGACGTTCTTCACATTTGAAGAATAGCGACCTCTCTATATTTTCCTGCTGTTGACTCAAGGCATATGCAACACTAGCTTTAAAAGCACCTGTTAAGTCCTCTTGATTGAGGGTGCCCCCTAGTTGTTCTGCGACGAAGGATACTGTTGTGGCAATTGAGGCGTCAACTACCATTCCGAGTGCAGATGCCATCACCATGCAAATTTTCCAAGCTATTGTCTAGCTTGCTATTGTCTTCTCCTAATTAAGTATTGGCAACAATATATGAAAATCAGAGAACCAGAAAATATTCAATCTTAAAAAAGAAAGTGCCTCAGCTTAGATAAGACTGATCCGTTAAGGCGATTAACTCTCTTCTTTTTGTTTCTAACTGAAGAGTCTGAATACTGCTTTCGAAATAAACCAAACCCCAGCAGCTCAATCAAATCTTGGTGGTAGTGTCAGTGGCGAAAGGGTGTTGGGGTCTGCAGGAGTCGGGGCAGCAAGTGGATCGCCAGCCGAACTTCCTTCTTCTGGCTCGGGGTCATCAGGTGTAGGGTCAAACGTCTCAATCGCCACCGCCTGCACCACCTGAGTTCCACTCGGACTCGTCACCTGCAACATCAACGTCGTCGTCGTAGGCGATGGACTCAGCGGTAGCTCCAAACTCCCCGACAGCGGTACATCCCCCGGAGACGGCAACAACTGCACGTTCGTCCCCTCGCTCCCCGTTGCCTCCCAATTCAGTGCTAACGGAGCAGGCAAAATCCCGTCCTCAATCGGCAGCAAAATCTTGGGGGGAACCGGATCGCCATTGACCGTAAACGTGACAATTTCCGGCGGGGGAGCGATCGCCACTGGACCAATCCGTCGAGATCGAGGCTGCGACCCCGGCACACCCCCCGGACTCACCTGCAACTCAATCGTGTAGTCGCCCACTGTCCGAATACCTGTCGGAACGTTTTGGCACGCCAACTGCTCTTCAATCGTGCACTCCTCCTCCAACTCGTCCGGCACCCCTTCCCGAAACGAAAACCGCAACGGCTCACCCACCGGTTCACCTGCTTCTTCACCCTCTGCAATCCGCACGATCGCCCGCACATCCTGAACCTGTTCCGGTCGGGTGACGCTCCAATTCAACGCAATCCCCGTTTCCTCCGCGATCTCCGGCCCCGTCTCTTCGTCTCCTTCAGATACTGCAATAGGCTCGGGCACTGCAGTCTCATCCGGCAGTTGAGCTTCGTACAAAACGCGATCGGTAGAGAAATCAGTAATTCGAGGGGGTGGAGCAATGGATATTTGCTCGGTTTGCTGCGTCTGCGATCGACTCCTTCTTGCCTTTCGGGGAGTCACAGTCAGCTCGAACACGTAGTCACCTGCCCGACGGGCATCGGTGCGAACTCCAGCACAAGAGAGGCGATCGCGGTCTTGCGCACAAAATGCTTCCAACTCGTCTGGCACGCCGCTAGCAAAGTTGTACCGCACCGGATCGCTAGCCACCGTCCCGTCAGGCGCACGCCCGAGAATTTCTAGCTCGTTGATGCGATCGGCGCGATCGATCTGCCAACCCAACCGCACCACATCCCCATTGGCCACTGCCAATTGAGTATCCGACGCTGCAAATTCCAAGATGGATGGTGACGGGGGCGGAAACACAAACCACCGCAATATCAACAGCGCCAGCGTCGCCAACACCACCAGCACCAGCAGTGCCAACGGCAGCAAATGCCACCAAGGTCGAGCCTTCCACAACAGCGTCGCTGGCAATCGCGGTGTCGTCACCGGATGCTTTTCTGGATCGTCCAGATCGACCGTAAAGCTATACAGCCGTCCCCCACCCCAAAAAGGCCGCCGTCCGGTGGGTCGGACCTCTAACGGCAGCAACCGAGTCTGCTTGGGAGAAAGAGTCAGTTCCTCCGTTTCCAGGTCGTACTCGATCGCATTTATATCGTCTAATCCGCCAATCGCCAGTACAATCCGGCGATCGCTGTTGCCGTCGTTCGTAACATCAATCCGATAGCACCCCGGCTCGCTCCCCACATTGGTGTGCAGGCTGAAAATAGTGGCCTGCAAGCTATAGGAAGGCAGCACCTGCAGGTACACCGGCTCCAGCAACGCGAGATCGGCATTGGCCTCGGAATGCAATTGCAGCGTCGGGATGTAGCTACCAGCGATCGCCTCCAACGACGGGGCCAGCGTGACCAAAATACTGCCTCGCTCGCCGGGGTTAAGCGGCAAGCTATCCGCAATTTCGATCTCTCCCAGCTCGGTTTCTTCTCGAGGATAGGCAACCTCCACCCAATCCAACGAGCAATCCCTGCAGGTCAGACGAAAGCGGTCGACCTGCTGAGATCGGTTGTGTACCAGCACCTGTAGGGCAATCGCCCCTCCCGGCTGCAGGGAAAAAGGGCGATCGGAACGGGAGGTGGGCTGAATGGAAAATGTCGGGTCGCTAGCTTGAACGGCGGTTTGCAGCGGCTGCACCACCTGTAATGTCAGCTCGCGGGAAATCGGCGTATCTTCGGGGTAGGCATCTTGGGCGTCAATAATCAGGCGGTAGCGATAGGTGCCCAGCAGCACTCCGGCAGGCACGTGCATCTCAAACCGCACTTCCCCACTGCGCTCTCTGGCCAGCGCCATACTCTGGCGGGGATTACTCAGCCACTGTTGTAGTGGGGGAGAGACTTCTTCAATCCAGACGTCGATCGCCGCACTGCGATCGCCACGATTGGTAATCGTCACCCCCAAACTAAAGTCTTCGCCAATGGCGATGCGATCAGCTCCGGTGGAGCTGAGGAGAATGGCGAGGGGGTCGGTTTTTGTGCTGCTTTGAAGGTTCTCGGAAAGACTGTCGGATAGAGGGGCTGAGTCGTTCATATCGCAAATCGCTGTAAAGTCGAGAGGGCTAATCTGGCTACAGCCCTTACGAGACAAAGAAATAGGTTTGAGGAATCTGTATAGCGGATTGCCTCCCGCTATAGGAAATGACAAATGAGCCGATCGCTACTCTCGCTGGACTGTATCATTCAGTTCGACAAAACCCCGCTCAATCCCCCAATGGCTTTAGGTTTTCGGGCAGATAGATGCGCTACATCAAGGACTCATACAGGAACCATCGCTCTCTGCTTCGAGCGGGACGGAATGGAGCTGGACGCGCCGATCGCTACCGCCACTGGCCACCAGTAAGCGGTCTTGCAAGCGGACGATATCGACGCTGTTAATCCCCTCTCGCGATCGACGCAAAACTTGGGACGAATCTAGCCTCCAGCCGCTCGATCCATTGGCCTTGTTCAGCGACCACAGCACCACGCGCCCGTCATCGCCCCCACTGGCCAAATAGCACCCATCTTCGCTCAGCGCTAGCGATCGCACCGGCAATCCACCATGTCCGAGCCAGTCGTCGGTGTCCTGAATAGGGCAATCATCCGCAGTCGCGCAGGTGCTCAAATCCCACAGCGAAATCCTGCCGCGACTGTCCGATACCGCCAAGATAGTGGGCCGAGACTCGGCAGTCGTTACCGACGTAATCACCGACCGATTTCCCGCCCGTTCGTAGGGCACCCGAATGAATTCACCCGACTCAAAATCCCACAATGACAGTCGGTTGAATTGGCCGGCGACTGCCAAAAAGCGACGACTTCCCCCAGCAAACATCATCGACTCAATGGCAAAACCCGCTCGACCAATCGGCTGTGGAGCGCGATTCACGAGTTGCGCATCATCTGCCCCCAGTCGCAGTTGCCAGCTAAAAATGCGTCCGCTGCCGTGACCGCTAAATAGCAAGCGCGAATCCGGCTCGAAGGCCAAGGCAAATACCCGATCGTCGCGCCGATCGCCCCCATCCACCTGGGGGGCAAACATCTCTAAATTGCGACCGGACACCAAGTTCAGCAACTGCATGCTGCCGTTCTCGTATCCTGCCGCCAGCCAGTTATTGCGCACGGGCCGATAGCGCACCACCCGCACCGCCTCGTCCACCTCGGCCACAACCCCCAGTGAAACCAGACGATTGCCGCGAATTTGCCAGCGTCGAATCGAGCGATCGTCCGATCCGCTTACCAACTCAGTAGCCGCACCATTGAACCGTACCGTCCGGACTGGGGCAGTGTGATGGGTGGGCTTGAGCAGACCGGGCAGGATGGCAGCCAGCGCTATTAGGGCGATCGCTCCGGCCAACTGCACCAACAGTGGAATCATCGGAGCCACCCGCATTTCTAGCGGCAGCGTTTCCGGCTGTAGTGGAACGCGATCGTCGGACAGAGTGCCCGAAACATCCAGATAGTAGCGACGAGTCCATCCCCACCACGGTCGTCGATGCGGGGCCACGAGTGTCACTATCTCCGTCTCCCCGTCATCTAATTCCAGATGGGTTGGGGTGATGGTAACCGGAGGGGCGATGGGGGGACGACGGCGATGAGACCGAGAGGTGTAGCAGGCCGAGAGACTTACGATCTGGGGCAGGTTACTGCTGTTGCTGACATCCAGCTCGAACACTGCCTCAGCCATCTCTTCCCGCTCGGATTGTGCCGGAGGTTGCAGGCGTTGGCAGGGCCACTCGCAATCCAGTTCAATCTCTCCGATTGGCTGGACATCCAGCGTGCCGGTGGCCGTCACATCCCCCGGCGCATCGATCAGGGTAAAGGACACCGGGTAGATTTGGCTGCGAGCAGTGGCAGCCGGAATTTGACAGAGAAACGAAACGTCGACGAACTGCCCTTTGGCAATCTTGATGCGCTGGATCGTTCCGTCAGGCAACCAGTCTGGCGATAGCCCTCGACATTGCACTCCGATCGCCAGTGCCTGCGGGTTGGGATTTGTCACCCGTACGCCCAAATCGACCTCCGCGCCAGGACGTGCTTGTATCGATGGTGTCGTAACGTCTAGCTGTAGGGGAAGGGTTGCGCTACCCGCCAAGCTGAGCCGCACCAACTGGCGCTCTTCCAATCCCAGCTCTAGAGCCACGATCCGCACGGTCAGATCGATATCGCCAGCAAAATGGCGAACGGGGGGGTGAATAATCTCAACGGTAAACTCAGCCCGATCGCCCGGTGGTACTTTTGCTCCGATGGCCGGAGTCAGGCGATACCATTGCTGCCCCTCTGTTTCGGCTCCAGCCGCAATCACCTCCAGTCGAAACGTGGCAAACCGGCCGCTCACATTTACCACTGTGGCCGTGAAGCTCACCGGCTGCCCGCTGGGGTCATAGGTCAGCCGGTTGGGCTGGATGCTGGTGCTGGTGGCACTAGCCAGAGTCATGCTGAGGGGCTCCCTGCGGATGGTGAATTAGCCGTTGTAGAGAGGGCTCGGGTTGAGCCGGCGAGCGGGTTAGTTTCGCTTGCTGCGCTCGCGGATGGCTTTCGACCGATTGAGCAGCGAGCGATAGTGGGTCGCATCTTTGATGGAATTACGCTCCCGTTCGGCTGCAAATTCTTGGTTGAGGGCTTGCAGGTGTTCGATCTCTTCGCTGAAGCCCGTCATGCGGCGATCGATCGCCATCCCCATGCGGCGAAACAGTTTGGCTAACTGACCCAGCTCGTCCGAGCGTTCCGTTAAATGGTCGATGGAGTCCGGATCGAACTGATTACCTTCGATATCGCGTGCCGCTTGCCCCAATCGAGAGACAGGCGACGCAATCCAGCGAGTACTGGCAATCACCCCCAGTACGGCAGTGACGGCTACCAAACTAAAGGCCAATATGGCCGATCGCACAAAATTCTCGTTCAGCTCGCCAACAAAATCCGATTCCGGCACGATCGCCGTTACCAACCAGCGGGGCAACCAGTCTTCCCCCTGCTGCAAGACTGTTGTCGACACTAAGTAGGACACTCCCTCGATCTTCATCACGGTACCGGGCTCGCAGTCGAACGCACAATTGAACTCTTGCAACCACTGTTGGTCCTCGTCCGGCGGAGCCCCTGAAATAACAACGGGGCCGCTGCGGGTATCTTCAACGATCGAAATTCGAGCGGAGGGGCTAACCTCCTCCCCGATTTCAGTTAGCGCGGTATGCAGGCGATCGAGGGGTAAATCGATCGCGAGCACCCCTAACAGCAAACCGTCGGGATTGCGTAACGGCACGGATGCTGTCACCCCCTGACCTCCGCTAGCAAACGAGTACACATCCCCCAATACCGGGCGATTCGTCTCAAGGGCCAATTGGTACCATGCCCGAGCCAGTGGATTGTAAAGGGTCGGTTGGTCTCGATCTAACTGCCACCCGAACGCCTCTAAATCCGGTCGGCTAAACTCCCGCATATGGTTGGTGGTTGCCAGCCGCTGATCGAGAAAATACTCGTCCTCCACCCGATCGATTTTGGCGTAACTGCCCAACGGACTGGCGTACAGCATGGATTGAATGGCATTGTCGGTACTCACTTGCCCCAGCAAAAACTTCGAGATCTGCTGCAAGCAGCGTTCTTCTTGAGCCAAAGACAGGCATTCTTCCCCAACGCTCAAATCTCCACTGGCCGCCCCTTCCGCTGCCACCTGCAACACAAGTAAATGGCTGCCCAAATAGGTGGAAACGCGATCGCGACTTTGGGCAATCACCTTCTCGCTCAGCAATGTCGACACTTGACTGACCGCCGCTGGCGATCACCGCCAGCATCTTGGAATGGGTAGCACTGCGGGATAGTCAGGCGGCGGTC
>JBCBVA010000139.1:0-8221 GCA_039817825.1 Cyanobacteria bacterium J06642_12
AACAGGGTAGCAATGGTCAATCCGACCTCTCAAAACCGTTCAGGTAGCGCCAACTCACACACCTGCAATGAGCGAAGGAGCTGATGATAATGGGCCAGAGCCCAGCTTATGCCTTGTCTAATTCTTTTTCGTAGAACCAACCAACTGCACCATCGTCAAACTCAACCAGAACGCCAATGGTACTGCCATCAATAATACGGTTACCCTTTGCGGTACCGGTGGTACCCACCCGCTCTTCAAATTCCGGCTGACCGCGATCGGCTAGAGTTTTGATTTTGACGGTATCTCCCACGCGGATCATATCTAGAGGTTCCTTAATCGAGGATTCAAAAATGGTATGCAATGCCCCTAGCTCAATCGCAGGAGCGCTGTTGAGATAGTACGGCAAAACGTCGGCTTACGAGGCACTTTTTGAGAGGAGACACGCTTTTGAGAGGACAGGTTGGCGATCGCTGGATAGCAGTAGCCCTAGGCAATAGCCGCAGCCTATGGGGTCAGTTTGATGGCGATCGCCTGCAACAGTGGCAGCGCTGTCTTTCAGGTCAGCATCCCGATTGGGCCAGCGAATTGAATTGCGAACTCGTTGTGGCCGAAGTGGGTGCTCCCGAGCGGCGATCGCCACTACTGACCTCACGACTTGCATCTCAAACCTCAGGGGCTCAACTCGCACAAGTCCTCATGCCAAAGCAAGTACCGCTGGCAGGCCAGTACAACACTCTGGGGCTCGATCGCTCGTTAGCACTGGTGGGAGCGGCCTCGCGCTGGGGATGGCCCATGCTGGTGATAGATGGAGGAACGGCACTGACGGTTTCGGCTGCCGATGAGAATGGCAGGTTTGTGGGCGGAGCTATCCTGCCGGGATTTGGCTTGCAGGGAGGAGCACTGCATGACGGGACTGCAGCCTTACCTCAGATTCAGTTTGTCAATGCTCTCGATATGGCTGCGAACCAACCGGAGCGCTGGGCCACATCGACAGACGGTGCCATCCGTAGCGGCATTTTCTACGGCATTCTAGCCACGGTCAAAGAGTTCTGTGGCGATTGGCGCGCTCGCTATCCCCTCAGCCCTACGGTCTTTACAGGAGGGGATGGCGAGCTGTTGTACCAAGCCCTGGCTCTTGAGAACAGCCACGTCGATCCGGTGGTGGTGTTGCGGGGAATTGCTGTTTGCCGCCAGACCGGTCGAACGTCAGCAGATCGAGGCTCTGCCAGTTGAGATGAATCATTCACGAGTCGCTGTCCTACCACGTTTTTCAAAGTACTGCTGGTGGTCCTCGGTCGCCAGGTAATACACACTTGCCGGCTTGATTTCAGTCACGATGGGTATGTCGTACCGCTCTGCTGCGGCCTTCTTAGACGCTTGAGCGATCGCTTCTTGTTGCGGGTTGTGGGTGAAGATCGCCGAGCGATACTGTTCGCCGCGATCGGCTCCCTGACGATTCAGCGATGTGGGGTCGTGGATTGTCCAAAATAGTTCGAGTAGCTGGGAGTATGAAATCTCTGCCGGATTGAAGCAGACTTGAGCAACTTCCGCGTGTCCTGTCACTCGTGCAGCCACATCCAAGTAGCTGGGGTTGTCCCAATGGCCACCCATGTATCCTACAGATGTGTCCCTGACACCGCTCAATCTCCGAAACGCAGCTTCAGTTCCCCAAAAACATCCAGCACCGAACGTTGCATGTTCCAATCCCTGCTCCAATTGGCAATCCTTTCTACTGTTCTGCATTTGTCCGGCCCTATCGCTCACGCTCACCTCTCTAGAGAGTTGTGGGTTCCTATTCTCTCCAACACCTCTTTATGATGGACGGTACCGATCGCGTCACTGAGCGAGGTAACTGGGCAAATGGCGAAACCAACCGTATTCATCGATGGAGAAGCAGGAACAACTGGGTTGCAAATTCGCGATCGCCTCCAATCCCGCCACGATATCGAGCTGGTCAGTATAGACCCCGACAAGCGTAAAGATCGCTCCGAGCGGCAAAAGCTCCTGAATGCCGTAGACGTGGCCATACTCTGCCTACCGGACGCTGCCGCCCGCGAATCTGTCAGCCTTGTCACCAACCCAGCGGTCAAAATCTTAGACGCCAGCACCGCCCACCGCACCGACCCGGAGTGGGTCTATGGTTTTCCCGAACTGGAACCGGGTCAGCGAGGCGCGATCGCCTCCTCCCATCGAGTCAGCAATCCAGGCTGCTATCCCACCGGATTTCTCGCCTGCGTCCGCCCTTTAGTCGCCAGCGGCCTCATCCCCAACGACTATCCCATCTCTCTCAACGCCACCTCGGGCTATACGGGAGGGGGGCGCAAGCTGATTGAAACCTACGAAGCAAACTCGGGATACCCCTACGGAATTTACGGCCTGGGATTCGGCCACAAGCACGTAGCAGAGATGCATCGATATTCTGGCCTGAGCCACCCTCCGTTATTTGTGCCTGCCGTTGGTAACGTGGCTCAGGGAATGCTGGTGCAAATACCGCTTCCTCTCCACGCTTTTGGCAGCGTCCCCACAAGCGATCGCCTACACGATGCTTTACGCAAGGCTTACGAAGGGGAGCAGTTCGTTAACGTTATGGCCGCAGACAGTACCGAGAAGTTGCGCAATGGCACATTTCTGGATATCGACACCGTTAATGGAACGAATCTAGTTCAGATTTTTCTGTTTTCCAACGACAACACTCAGGAAGCACTGTTGGTGGCCCGCCTGGACAATCTCGGCAAAGGAGCTTCAGGCGCTGCGGTGCAGAACCTCAACATTATGCTGGGCTTTGAAGAAAGTCTAGGATTGTAATTAGCCTGAGACTGTGATTACGCTTGACAACCTACGGGAGTAAGAGACCGTTTGCGATGAACTCGGTATGGTCAACCTGCTGAGCGATCGCCTGAGACTCCATGACAAAAGCCACGTAATCATCTATCAAAAAATGCACGGTCAGAACTCCGGCGGCAGCAGCCACCACTAGCATTCCGGCCAACATGCGCGAGAACTCCTGCCGCTGACTCGCTTGTTCCATCAGCAGTAGTGCCCACCAAATGAGGCCAACAATTATCGCTACAGTGCATATCATTATGTAAATTAATGTAACAAGCATTGCTAGGCCTGTCCACTCAATTTGATAAGAGTAGCGGCAAAAAGTTTCGCAACTCTCTCTCAGGCAGTCTATGTAGCGTTGGTTAATGAAAAATTTGACTAAATGGCTTCTCAGAAAGTTTGCTGGAAACCTGAGAATTCATCATTCATTGGGGGGATTGGGTGTTTTGGAGCACATCGTTCCTGAGATACGAGGGAAAGACGGGCACGTCAACAGAAACTGTGTCGAAAATAAAGTGCACCCAAAAAACTGCCCCGAAAAACTGACGAGGAAAAATTCGGCGATTGAGCCTCTAGCTTACCTGCCCCACAGTAGTAGAGGAGAGCAGGCGATCGAACCCCGAATGGCTAGGACCTATTTCCCAAAGACTCTTTCGCAATGGCAATCGTGTCGGCAAGAAGAATACGAGCTTTGCTGATGTATCGATCGCCAGAGTTTACGGCCAACCCACCAATACGCGAAGCACTATCCCGCACTCGCATGGCCACCCCTTGAGAGACACTCAACGCTTTTCTGCCCACTCCAGTAACGTAGCGTTCCACAATAACCTCACCAGCTCGTCATGACTGTCATGCAAGTGCAATCAGCATACCCATCAACCCCTGAACCGGTCTAGACAGCACCCGCTCAACAGAAACTCTGTAGGTACTGCAGCAGTCAATGCTTACCCAGCAGTCAGTACCCCCGGAGCACTCTGCTGCGGAACGATATCGAGGGTATCGAGAGCGGCACAGTAAGCGAGATCGGCATCTTGGCCCAATCGCAGCAATCGCTGGCCGTGACTGGCACTACGCATCAAACCAAGCAGGTTATCCTGCCACTGACGGTAGAGAGCAACAGCGGCGATGGTCTCGTCATTCATTTCCTTAAACGCAGTAGATGTCTCTTGCAGAGCTAGAGAGATCGCCCCAGCGCACACCGAATCCTCCAGCGCATAGGCCCCTTGCCATCCTGAATTCACAATCCAAATACGCTCAAACTTGCGATCGACAACATGACGGACAACAGCAGAAACGTTGACCAACGCCGCCGTCAACAGCGTGGGGGCTGACTCAACACAACTGAGCGCGCGGGTACCGTTGGTGGTACTCACAAAGATGCGCTTGCCTGTCACGACCTCGGCAGTGTAGTCCAATGGTGAATTGCCTAAGTCGTAACCATCCACCATCTTGCCGCCTCGTTCCCCCGACCGTATGCAGCGGTCTGAGGGCCACGCGGCACCGGCAGCATCCAACTCGGCCAGATCTTCAAAAGCTTGAACCGCTTCTGCACCAGCATGGAGGGCAGTGGCAATGGTTGTGGTAGCCCGCAACACGTCAATGACGATGGCGCAATCCGGCGATTGGGCGGGGGCAATCGCGGTCAGGTCAGGGACTTCTTCGGGGGCGTGAAATACTGACAGTTGCATGCGCTCAATCGCGGAATAAAAATACTTGTTCGATCATGCCTTATCGCGGTCGGATTGTTACGATGAAGTAAGAATTTATAGCTATTGCAAGCTGTGTTGAGCGTGATGAGTCAAGATTCTGGAGTGTGAATACCGCGCAGCGCCTTGATTTGTATGGAGGCTTGATTAGCAAACTCTCCATAGCAAATTGCCCAAGGCTGTAATTGCCGACCAATCAGAAGAGCTCGGCCAAGCATTCAAAGGGACTCGGTTCGGCCCCTGAGCGCGAGCTTAATCAACGCTGAGAATATTCTTCAGGAGCATTCACCGGATTAATTCTCTGAATGAGGGGCAGACTTCATCCTCTGCGAGTTAACTAGAGGATAGAGAGATTCATCGTTTCTCTCGTTGTCGAACAACCCTTAAATCAGGTTGACTCCAAATCAGATGCGCCCGGCATTCAGAAGTTTCTTGATGCCGGGTTTTTGTGATGTGGCAGTGGCCATGCCACTGCGGACATTTCAGCTATAGCAGTGGCCATACCACTGCAGACATTTCAGCTATGTCCATCCCTGACTATGCTTAGAAACCTCTGTCCTAACTGAAATGGCTAGCGCTATACGTTCTCCCCAGCCGAGGTCTAAGAACCTTTGTTCTAACTGAAATGGCAAACACTATAGCTGCAGCCTGTATCGCAAACCACCGTCAGCCCGGGAGGGTTAAGCAGGCTTTACCGGAAATTGAACCATCAGAGTGTGTTGGCGATCGCCATCTCGCGACCGTAACAACCGTCCCCCCATTGCCTCGACCATCATGCGTGGCACGTCCCAGTACAGAACCTCCCGCTCGCTGCTGTCTTGGCGCAACTGTCCGGTTGCTGTCAGTATCACGTATCCCCCGACGTTTGCATCCTCTGCCACCAACCCCTGATTGGGGTCGTCCCCAGCCCCTGAGCTCCCTGCTTTTGCAGTACCACCAACTGTCACGCGAAGGGAACCGTGGATCAATTGTCCCAAACTCCACATCCCAACCCCCAAGACCACTTGCTCGCAGCCGTGTGGATCGGCAAACACTTCAATATCGCCAGGACTCCACTCCAACCGCAAGCCGCGATCGGTCGCGATTGGAGACAGCAAGCGTTCCACCTGCGCAAGTACGGGCGTCAGAGATGTCGGGCGGGAATCTAAGGGAAGAACGGGACTTTCGTATCGAGACAGAGCAATGCAATCCACAATCAATTGCAAGTGATTCTGGGCCGATTGACGAGCGGCACCGATAAATTCTTGAACTTCTGCTTCGGATTCGCACAATCCTGACAGGACTAAATCCAGGGAACCCAACTGACTGCTGAGAGGGCTGCGCAGTTCGTGCCCCAAGTTACCCAACAGGTCGGTTTTGAACCGACGCAGCATCTCCGATCGCCAAAACGCCAATTCCCAATCCTGGTCGCGCGTACCGGAAGCATTCGACAAGCTGTTGTCACGATTAGTGGCTGAAGCTGTGGAGGAGGTCGGTATTGAACGCTTCAGCGTAGATTCGGCACAGAGGTCTCCAGCAGAGATCTCTCGAACAATCGGCTGGCCCATGGTGGTTCCGCTCCCGGATAGGTGCTGGAGCTAATCAGATAGTCGATAAGCTCCCTGGCGTAAAATTTCCCAAGTTTGCTCCGTTTCACACCACCGAACCACAGTTGAAGGAGTTGCAGCTTGCGGAAACGGACGATCGAGCACGGTCACGCTAGGGAATGTAGCCTCGATCTGATGAGGAGATGTCAGCGGCTCGGAACCGGAAAGATTGGCGCTGGTGGTGGCTAGAGGTCCCGTTGCTGTCAGGATCTGCCGAGCTGTTGGCGAGGCAGGAATCCGAATGCCCACGCTGTCTCCATCTGAAATCGCCTGAGCTGGGACGCGATCGCTCGCAGGCACAACTAGAGTGAGTGGTCCCGGCCAACCTCGATCGACCGCCGCTTGCCAAGCAGGATGCCAACCCACCACGAACGGCTGCAAGCTATCCACAGAGGCCCCCATCAAGATTAGGGGTTTGAGACGCGATCGCCCCTTAAGCTGATAGATCTTGTCGGCATGGTCTGCCACAACAGCTAAGGCTGGAACCGTGTCAGTGGGAAACGACACAACGTCTCCCGCACGGGCTCGCACGATGGTTTCGTCAATTGAAGCCAGTACCACGATCTACTCCTCTCAGCAGCCAATTTAGATGAGTTGAGCACATTCGCATTTAGCCCAGACCGGTAACCTCAATCGGTAGCTCAAATCGGCAGATTAAATCCGCCGAGCACTGACAAATCGCTGGTTACCATCCAAGTCCGGGTGACTTTCAATTCGCCGATACCGGCCATCCTCTGCCAATAATCTGGAAACCTCGGCGGCCTGGTCGTACATCAACTCCACCAACCAGCATCCCCCCGATTGCAAAAAATGGGGAGCCTCTTGAATCAAGTGACGAATGGCCACTAACCCATCCACTCCGCCATCTAAAGCCAATGTGGGCTCGCGATCGCGCACTTCCGGGGCTAACTGCTCTACTACAGCTGACGGAATATAGGGAGGGTTGGACACCATCCCTTGAAGCAACGGCACGTCATGAGACACTAGCAGCGCATCAAACCAGTGCCCCTGAACTAGCGAAATCTGCTGCTCTAGCTTGTAGCGCTTGACATTGTGGGCGGCGACTTCCAGCGCTTCCGCACTGGTATCAACAGCAATCACAGACAGCTCGGGACTCTCGTGGGCCATACCAACCGAGATCGCTCCACTGCCCGTTCCCATTTCCACCCACAGTCCTGGCTGAGAGAACTCAGCCAGACAATCGAGAGCTAAGTCCACCAGCAGCTCGGTTTCGGGGCGCGGAATCAGTACGGCATCGGTCACTGTCAGTTGCAGTCGTCGCCAAGTGACGGTTTGCAGAAGCTGCTGCAGGGGGATATTGTGCTGCAGCCGCTGTTGCCATAGTTTGTCTAGTTCTTCGATCGCACATCGGCGAGGGGGCGGGCGGTGCATTAGCCGATCTAACGGTGTCCAGCCCGCCAGCTCTCTCAATAACCAATCCACCTCGGCGGCATCAACACCCAAGCTGGCAGCTTGCCGAATCGCCTGCTGACGCCAGCGCTCGATCGCTGCTGCAGTTTCGTCCATTTTCTCAATCTCAATCGCCCCAATCAATTTCACCGACCATGCGGGTG
Source organism: Cyanobacteria bacterium J06642_12 (assembly GCA_039817825.1). Lineage (GTDB taxonomy): Bacteria > Cyanobacteriota > Cyanobacteriia > Thermostichales > PCC-7336 > PCC-7336. The sequence goes on from JBCBVA010000139.1 coordinate 7,675, forward strand.
CTTGTTTCTGGCATGTTGACTCCAGGTATGTCGGCTCCTGCCATGTTGGCCCCTGAGGTCATCTCTCTAGCCTGCCATTCATTCGATGTGCATGGGGGAGAGCACAGACTATCGCACGGGTGATTTGTCAGGCTGACGCTTGGGATGGCGATTTGTCAAAGATTCCGTAGCCACTCTTGGTGCAATAGTTCGTAGCAGATTTTCCATTGATAGCTTCTTTCGTTCACAGGGCACTAGCCAACTACAAAACCACCCTCAGTCCAACTCAGTGGCCATCAAAAAGGCTTCATCGCAAATGGATACAGTGCAGCTATTTATCGGTATGACTAAGTTATAAATTCACATTTTCATAAATCCCCATGCCAGCCAAAGAAAATCTTGCCTAATGCAGCCTACAAGAAATTAATAATTTCCTACATCCACACATATCCTTCACGAAAAATATTGTCCGATCGCGATCGGACATTACCGTTCGTCAGCTTTCACCGAGAGCTGTGCTTTATTGCCTTTTCGCTCTTTTAAGCAGCTACATCCATTGAATTCTACG
>JBCBVA010000140.1:0-8172 GCA_039817825.1 Cyanobacteria bacterium J06642_12
CAGTGGCCACACCATTGCGGACATTTCAGCTATGTTCAACCCCGACTGTGACTGGCAACCTTTGTCCTAACTGAAATGGCAACCCCTATAGAGCGGTGAGCACATCACTGCGGACATTTCATCTATGACACATGACAAGCCCTGTCTACACCTAGAGTTAAATGTCCTGACTGAAATGAACAACGCTATAGACAGTGTCCATGCCGTACACCTGTATCCCGGGTACAGGCCCGGTAAGCTCGGACATTCTGTCGGTAACAAGCAGGGAGTGAGTTCCGGGCAAGCGATCTGCTTTATATGGTGGTATCTTCAATATCGCTTCAGGTCTGATTAAGCAGGCCGCTTTGGAGGCGAACCCACAGGTTCTTTGATAGAGTAAACCTGGCATCTAATCAGATGCGCGTTTGTTGTCCCGGTTGACGTGGAAGTGGGTTCTGCCCACTTTTTTGTTGTTTTAGGGGCTCTGGCCGGATCGCGGGTACGTAGCGGCAAGCGTCACCAACCGGTTGGTGGTTCTTCGAACGATCGTTCTCATCGCCCCGTCCGCAATCGCAACTTGCCTTTATCGAGATAGGAACTAGCTGTGGCACATCCGCTTGCCGCTGAATTTACCAGCATTGCCGAGCCTATCGCCCAGTCACTGGGACTGGAGCTGGTGAATGTAGTGTTCTACACCAACCAACATCCGCCCGTTATGCGAGTTGATGTCCGGAATCTGGCGGCAGCAGACACTAGCCACGGGGATTGCGAAGCCATGAGTCGTGCTCTTGGGGCGCGCTTGGAAGCAAACGATCCCATTCCCGGTGCCTACGTGTTGGAAATCTCGAGTCCGGGGCTGTCGAATAGTCTCGATAGCGATCGCGATTTTGAGGTTTTCAAAGGCTTCAGCGTTATCGCCGTCTTGGCCGAGCCGTTCAAAGGTCGAACGGAGTGGTCGGGGACATTGCAGAAGCGGGATGCCGAGCGAGTGTGGCTATCTCAAAAAGGCCGCCCGGTTAAATTGCCAAGGGAACTCGTGCAGCAGGTCAAGCTGTTGGATGCAGAAGAGGAGTAGCGAGCTACTTCTTAATGGTGACCGCTTTTTCCCTCTAGCAGGGGGATGCAGCTACTAGCACTGGTTCTTTTTCTATTGCCATGCCATCTGTACGTGTGATGTGCAAGCTTAAACTCTCCAGGGTGTCAGGTTTGTCAATTCCACTGCGATCGCAGGCAATACCTACCAACTGAATATGTTTTAAGGAGCGCTCGCCATGTCAATGGTGACCCTGCCCGGTCTGGGCGAAATGGTTGATGTCATTAGCGTAGAACGCAATCTACCCAAATCTGCCGTGACGGCAGCCCTGAGAGAAGCTCTGCTCAAGGGATACGAACGCTACCGCAAAACACTGGAGCGCGATAGTCACGCGTTTGAAGAGGAATATTTCGATAATTTTGACATCGACCTAGATATTGAATCGGGGGGCTTCCGGGTGTTGGCCACCAAAACCATCATGGAAGAGGTGGGCAATGACGATCACGAAATTAGTTTGGCGGAAGTTCAGCAAGTCGCACCCGAAGCAGAGGCCGGCGGGCAGGTGGTTGTGGATGTCACCCCCGAGCAGTCTGACTTTGGGCGGATGGCGGCAATCCAAACTAAGCAGGTGCTGTCGCAGAAGTTGAGAGATCAGCAACGCCGCCTGATTCAAGAAGAATTTAACGACCTTGAAGGTACCGTTCTGCAAGGACGGGTGATTCGATTGGAGCGATCCTCAGTCATTATTGGAGTCAGCAGCGGTTTCGGTCAGCCAGAAGTAGAAGCCGAACTCCCCCGTCGCCAACAATTAGCCAACGATCGCTACACCATTGGCTCGGTGATGCGGGTGTACCTGCAGCGGGTGGCGGAGGGTTCCCGTCGCGGTCCTCAGCTCATCGTGTCGCGGGCAGATGCCGGACTAGTGGTGTATTTGTTCGCCAACGAAGTTCCGGAAATCGAAGATGATATCGTTCGGATTGTGGCGGTGGCACGGGAGGCCAATCCTCCCTCTCGTAATGTCGGCCCCCGCACCAAGATAGCCGTCGATACGTTAGAGCGAGATGTCGATCCGGTGGGAGCCTGCATCGGTTCCCGCGGTTCCCGCATTCAAGTCGTTGTGGGAGAGTTACGCGGCGAAAAAATTGATGTCATCCGCTGGTCTCCCGACCCGGCCACTTATATTGCCAATGCCCTCAGCCCCGCCCGCATTGTAGAAGTGAGATTGGTGGACCCCGAAATTCAACAGGCTCACGTACTGGTGCCAGCCGATCAGTTGAGTTTGGCGATCGGTAAGGAAGGTCAGAATGTCCGTTTGGCGGCCCGACTCACCGGTTGGAAGATCGATATTAAGGATGCTGACGAGTACTATGCGGCGGAAGATGCCGGACAGGTGATGTATGTCGCCCCTGAGCGTCCCCCAGCCCCTGTTGTGGCCGAGCCGGAGGAAGAAGATACGTTAGAAGACTTGGAAGAGCTGGACGATCGCAACGATGTACCGGTGGACGAGTTCGACTTTGATAGCGAATATTCCATTGCCGAGCCTCCATCTGCGTCAAGCGACAACAGTTCCGACGCTGAGGAATAACGACTTTCTGAGCCACTGTTGAGTTATATGCGTCTCCTGAGTTGTATTGCATCTCCTGAGTTGTTTTGCGTCTCTTCAGTGGCTTCTCTCATCGATAGTGAGTGAAGTCAGAGAAATTTAGAAAGATGCTGAGGGTTGGAACCCGACTTCGACTTCAGTTGCGGTATCAGTAGCGAAAATCGGTCGGAGAAGTGGAGTCTCGGGCAAATGCCACTGTAGATGAATCGTAAATTCAGACAGTAGATCGATGCGTTCAGAGCTGCCGTCAATCGCAAGTTCGAGCACCTGGTAGTCCCACTCCCCAGCCTGTTTCTCCGCCTCGATGTAGAGCGTTCCAGCACCGCGAGGACCGGAGACGGGAATGGACAAATTCGCATCTCCAGATGGGCCACTGATATTGATGTTGCCGGACAACTGCCAACCCATATTGATGGGTTCCCCCAGAGCCTCGACTGCCTGCGGATGGGTCTGCAACCGTTCAAGCGCTCCTTGTGTTGCAGCACTCGATCGCAGAAACGAAATAGCGACAAACACGATCCCGACAATGCCACCCCCCAATACAACCAAGCTTCCCAAACATCCGAGCGCCGCAAGCTTCAGACAGTTTTTCGATCCCTTCGATTGGGCATTGTCTTGTTGATTCGAATACCCCATGTCTCGCTCCTCAGTCACTACTGTCCCGCTCTAGACATATTCCCTTAGCTGTAGGCGCGGCATTGAGAGCGCTCTAACGTCACACCGATAAAGTGCCCGCACATCTAAGACGCTGTTGCAAACCGGTCTGATGCATTTAGAAGACTTTATAAATCAGCGGAAGAGCCGACAGAATACTGACAACCAGTGCTGCAACCAAAATTCCCCCGCACCATCGACCCAGGGTTTGGCCACCCACCACCGTCGCGATCGCCACTTTCGCCACCGTATTGCTCCACGCTGCTAACAAAATTCCCAACGAGGCCACTGACAGGTTCAGATCGTATGTCGTGGCTCGGGCAAGCGATAGGCTAACAGCGTCTACATCCGTGATTCCGGACACTGCTGCAATCGCGTACACTCCGGCATTCCCCAACCAGCGACTCATGCCGCCGACCGCCACAAATAACACCATCAACATAACGGCATAGCCCAACACCGCCTGAAGCTGCAGCGGATTCCCCAAAGCCAACGTAGACGATAGAGATCTGTTGGGGACAGAGCGAGAAATCACGATTGCGACGACTAGCGGCACCAGAGCTAGAGCCACTGTTGGCCCAACGATCTGAGGCAATATTTGGCGATTGACAGCAAACAACTCCAACCACAAGCGTGGCACCATCATGCCTGCAGCCAGAGCGATTCCCGCCGCAAATAAGGGGGTCATCGCAGATTTGGAGCGGGTCATGCGGGCGAAGGCAACCGTCAACGCGGTGGAGGAAGCAAGACCTCCCAAAATGCCGGAGACTGTAATGCCAACGCGATCGCCAAAGTACGACATGGCAAAATAGCCGATATAGGAAATGCCCGCAATCAACAAGACCAGAATTCCAATGGAGCGGGGGTTGAGTGCTTGCCAAGGACCGATATCTTGATTCGGTAGCAGAGGCAGGACAACGGCTGCCAACAACAACAGTTGCAGGGTGGCTGCAAGTTCTTGTTTGTCTAATTGCTCTAGAGAGTGATGCAGTTCTTGCTTGAAGCCCAGCAGAAGCGAGGTGATAACGGAAACAGCGATCGCCTCCACGGTCCATCCCAACATGGCCAAGGCACCGAGGTTGAAGGTCAGCAGTAGGGTTAGTTCGGTGGTGATGCCGTAATCTCCCGAAGCCCGAGCGGTCAGTACGTAGGAGACGACCGCAAACGTAGTCAACCCCAGAAATGCGACGGCCATAAGGATGGGGCCAAGCTGGTTAGAGAGCAGGGCTGTTAAGGCTCCTAGAAGGCTGACAAATCCGAAGCTGCGGAGTCCGACATTGCGCAGCCCGGCTTTCTCATCGCGACTCTGCCACCCCCGTTCCATCCCGACGATTAAACCAATGGCCAACGCGACCAAAATTCTGAGGGCAACTTGTCGATCCATCAGCGTGTCGACTGATAACTGTGTCTAGATGTGGCAGTCATCACCGTGGCAGTCATCACCGTGACAGTCATCGCCATGCCGGGCGAACGATCTGTAGAGAATAAAGCCCACCTCTCTATTGTCGGTACGACCTCTTGCTTTCACCTATAGGGTTGCAATACTCCGTTGCATTCTCGACATACTCACTTAATCCTCACAACTCATTCTTTAGGATCGGCATATGAAGCCGAACGTAAGAGATTGGCATCAGGAGGAGAGGTGTTTGTCCGGTGTTGATGCGATCGCGGAATCTCTGGCTGGGCCGTTGGACTGGTTGGTTGTAAAGAAGTCCCCTGACAGAGATTGCTGCGATCGCAGGTGCTGAACTCTACTCAGGCGAAGGAACTGGTGTATTGGAGTGTCAGCAATAGCAACTGTGAAGAGTTCGCCGGGAGGTAACGGTGGAACGATTTGATTACGTCGTATTGGGGGCGGGATTGGGAGGATTGTCTGCGGCAGCCTGTTTAGCCCGTCAGGGATATCGCGTTGCGGCATTGGAACAGCATTATTTGCCGGGTGGATGTTGCCATACGTTTCCCTTCGGTCTCTATAACTTCTGTGCGGACGTTCACTATATTTCTCAGTGCGGCCCCCAGCAGGCGATCGACCAGTTTCTCAAGTACATCGGCAAAAATGTGCCGTTTAATTTGCTCGATCTAGACTGCATCGATCGCGTGATTGTCCCCGGCGTGGATTTCCGCATTCCGATGGGGTGGGAGCGATTCCGCAATCGCCTGATCGATCGCTTCCCAGATGAGGCTAACGCCATCCATGACTATTGCGATGACATCAAGTTTCTGCACCAGCAGATTCGCGATTTAACTAATGAGGTGAGTTGGTACGACCGCAAGTGGACGGATTGGCTGAAGCTGCCGAAGTACTGGGGGTTGTTCCGCCGCAAAGATTGGACGTTACAAGATTTATTTGACCACCTCGGTTTATCACCACCAGTTCAGGCCGTGCTGGCAGGACAGAGTGGTGACTACGCGCTACCTCCCAACGAAATTGCTCTGATTACTCACACATCGCTGGTGTGGGATTACTCCGAAGGAGCCTATTACCCGCGCTACCACTTCAAACAGTTTGTGGATGCGATTGTGGAAGCCATTACCGAGCGCGACGGAATCGTGGTCTATTCCACTCCGATTTCGGACATTTCGGTGAGAGATGGTGTGGTGCAGTCGGTAACGGCTGGTGGAGATGTTTACGTAGCCGAACAAGGATATGTCAGCGACTTAGATCCAAAACTAACCGTGCAGCTCATCGATCGTGGCAGTCAGGGAGAGGGCTCTGCGTTAAGCACTCTCGAACGAGAACGGCTAACGGATTACGACTATTCCGCCAGTGTCTTCAATATTTATTTAGGGTTGGACGACCGGTTTGAACCCGAGCGGTATGGCATCGGCAATTGGAATATTTGGTATTACCCCACCGAAGATTTGAACCAAGCATACCGACAGCAACTGGAGGGTAATTTGGAACACCCGTGGATTTTCATGTCCTGCCCCACCATGAAATCGACCGAGCCGGGAATGGCACCAGAGGGACACCACGTGCTGGAAATTGCCACCGTTTGTCCCTATGCCCCCTTCAAAGATGTACACGAACGAGATCCCAAGGCTTACAAAGCGATCAAGCGGGGAGTATACAAGCAGGTGATGAGTTCCGTATTGGAGCTGATTCCCGATGTGAATGATTACATCCGCATGAAGGTGTTCGGCACGCCCACCACTAGCGAATTTTATCTCGGCCAACCCAGCGGCAATATCTACGGTGCCAAACTGGTGCCTACCCAAGTGGGGCTCAATCGAATGGGTTACAAGACAGAGGTATCCAATCTCATGCTGGTGGGGGCTACGGCGGGCTATCCCAGCGTTCCTGGTGTGATTACGAATGGGATGGAAGTGGCGGAATTGTTGACGGGAGAACGAATAAGAGAGCGATCGCCTGCGGTTGAAGGCGTTAGCGCCTGACTGACTTGTAAAGGACTTTCACGAGTGCAAGCCCTGAAATAGAGAACTAACTCTCCGTAGCATGGACTTGAAAAAAATATGCTCCAAATGGAGCGTCAAACAAGTAACGGCAAGAATATAAATCAGAGCTAATTCATTACCTATATCAACAGGTAATACTTATAGCAGCGGCCATACCGCTGCAGACATTTCAGCTATGTCCTGACCCAACGATACATAGAAATCTTTGTCCTAACTGGATTGAGAAAAGCTATACATCTTTGATTAGCAAGAGACAACAGCCAACGGCCAATACGTTAAATCTCTTCATGTAGTAATCCTAGGATATCAATAATTTAAAATCTCATGTCTGTCTATTTAAAACTCATAATTCAGTCGCTTACAATTGAAGTCTATAAGTGAGGTACATGGATTATGGTTATCAAATCCAATTTGCATTCCACATGGCTAGAAGGCGATGAAGGAGTGCTATTTGAATCAATTCCAGACGTGCTGGCTAGTACTATTCATGGAGGATCTACAAACTACGACACTAATCAGCGACTGTGTGTCAACGGCGACTGTCACTATGACGAAAAACGAGTTGAAGATGGGGAAACGGTATATCAATACTCCGGTCCCAAATCTCCATTTGACCGACTATTCGATATAGGTATTGACATTTCGTATTGATAAAATATCGCTAATTTAAGTCGGGTTTGTCAGAGTTAGCTTCTTCTCTGTCAACAAGCGACTTTTGTCTTTGGGCTCTAAATTCGAGTCCTGGTTTGTTCTGGCAGCGTGACTCATGCTGCTAGAACTATTTTCGTGTGACCAAACTGTGGGGGCGGACAACGTAGGAGCTGTGGTAACTCTGTTAGCCAAACTGGTTTATTGCAGTGGCCATGCCACTGCAGACATATCAGCTATGTCTCTCCCTGACTACGAATAGAAACCTTCGTCCTAACTGAAATGGCCACCGCTATATATATGTACGGCAGATTGTCCTAACTCATTCTGAGGGGTTAGAGATCTGCTGCGCCTGGTCACTGCTTTTGAAGTTCCTGCTGATTGGGCACGATTGTTTGCTGGAACGCATGCAGCACGAGACGAGCGGTCCGGATTCGCATGCTATATCAGCTGGCTTAGAGAGATTTCGTCAATTTTGCAGAGGTTGCGTTCTGCCTGAGAACGCTAGTCAGCTCCCCACCGTTGCGTTGACGGCGGGTTCGCAACTTCGCGTGCGGAATCAGGATTTTTTGTATCAATATGCCCAATTAGGCGTTCAGAACAAACATGTTGTGTCACTAATGTCGCTATAATCACGCATAACCGTTGTCTTATTCAGTAGAGTTCCATGACGGATCGACCTTCTAATGCCCGCTTTGTGCGGTTCTGTGAAAATCTTCGCGATCAACTGGGGGAATACGCCTGGGTGGCGTTCGCTTGGATTATCACGCTGATAAACGAGCATCTACTGCCCGCTAACCGCTCATTGGATGCCCGCGCGATCGCCGATTGGTGTGGA
>JBCBVA010000141.1:0-8037 GCA_039817825.1 Cyanobacteria bacterium J06642_12
AAATTCTCTGCGATAAGACTTGATTAAATACTACTGTTTCAGTTGCTTTTCTGCTAAGAGCTGCGTAGCCATTTCGGTACGAGAAGAGACTCCAAGCTTGCGAAATATTTTTTTCAGAGCTTGCTTGACGGAGTTCTCCGTAATCCAAAGTTCAGCACCTACTTCTGCATTTTTCTTCCCTAAAGCTACCAGCTCTGCTATCTGACACTCACGAGCGGTAAGGCGCGCTGATAGAGGTGTTGCATCACCATTAACAATGTCTTTTGTGAAACTAGGAGACTGTTGAATACGCACGGTCGCTGCCCATACCGATAGGTGTAGGCATAGCGCGCTCACGTCGGCTAGATTTTGATTGTTAAATGCGGGCTGAGATTTCTCGCGAGTGCAGCCCAACACGCCGACTAGCCGCCCCTTCGTAACGACCGGGCCTGCCATCACATGCCAGTGATCCGGCCGGGGGCAGATGATTTGCCAGGCTTTGGGTGAGGTCACAAGACTCTCATGAACCGGGGCATGTTGCTCGGCTAAGTAGCGAGCAATTGGATTGCGTTCAGTTGAAAGGACGGTTTCAATCGCTTTTTTGAAAGCGGGGTTGAGGTTGCGCTCTTCGGCAAGGATGCGATCGAAGAAGAAGATCCCTGAGCGAGTTGCTGAAAAGTGTTCTCCAATTTTCTGTGCAACTTGCGATCGCAACTCGTCTTCGTCCGTCGCTTGATTAATTGCCTGAAATAGGCTCTGCAACTGGCTTTTCATCTGACTTCTTAGGCTTATAGAAAATGAGCGCACTTCAAAAAGACTACCCGAACGAGGTCTAGGCATCGTCCGAGCCTCTTTTTATCGTAGGTGGCATAGATGCCTACTGGCATCATTCTGGCATTCTAAATTTGGAGTCAAAATGACTGAGCTACAAACTGACTGGCCACATTACGTTATCGGCATTGTCATATATCCCGGCATGACCACTCTGGATATAGTAGGCCCTCAAACGGTGTTTTCTGGGTTGCCTAACGTTGAAATTCATCGTGTTTGGAAATCGATAGAGCCTGTCACTGGAGACGATGGCATGGTGATTGTGCCAGATACTACTTTTGCAGATTGTCCGCCCGTCGATGTCATCTGTATTGGGGGCGGTCGCGGCCAGAGTGCAACTATAGACGACACCGAACTGCTTGATTTTCTGAGGTCGCAGGGCGAAACAGCAAAGTTTGTGACCTCTGTTTGCGGCGGCTCTGAGTTCCTCGCCAAAGCAGGACTGCTCGAAGGGTATCGCGCAGCCACTCACTGGGCAGCACGTCCATTGCTAGCTAAGTTGGGCGTTGAAGTCGGCACGGAACGTGTGGTCGTCGATCGCAATCGGATGACTGGCGGTGGCGTCACAGCCGGAATTGACTTTGGGTTGACGGTTGCTGAAGCTCTCTATGGTGAAGATGTTGCCAAAATCAGCCAGCTTTTGATGGAATACGATCCAGCGCCCCCTTACGACGTGGGTTCGCCGGAAAAAGCTGGGCCTGAACTCATTGAAAAAGCGATGCAATATATGACTCAAAGAATGGGTGCCGCTCTATGACCACTCATCGCCCTTCTGAGCAATTGCCTGTCGCAGCCGACGATGGAAAAAGCTGGGTTCAAGTAGGTTTCTTAGCGATTGCGATTCTATTCAACCTTTGCTTAGTTGCCCAGCTCCTAACCGTTGGCCTCGCCGTTTTTTCTGATGCGACATGGTGGCAGGTTCATGTCTGGCTTGTTCGCAGATATGGGGGTATGGCGGTGCCACTCTTGGTGGGGACTTTTTTAGCGCCTTTCCCACAGAGGATCCAAGCGCTAACGGAAGCGATAGTGATTCTGTTGCTCTTACAATTCGCGACAGCGCATATTCAGCAGCCATTGCCGCTAGGTGTCCTTCATCCGCTCATCGGATTCACCTTGTTTACGACATCTACAACACTTGTTCATCGAACTATGTCGTTTGTGAGGGGTCACTCGGAAAAGGGAAATGATTAGCTACAGTCACCCAGACAGCTTGATAGCAACTCAATTATTTGAGAGCCCTTACCCTGACTATTCGGCACTCGAACTCCAATCCAAATGGCTACTCATCCCAGATGACCACCGTAAATCATGTCTCTCAGCAAATATTCTGGGCTCATGATTCACGCCATTCTGTGAAATCACTGGTCGATAGAGAAGGGAGATGTTCTCTGTACGACACCTCAAAACAGTGTCTTGTGATACTTTTTGCATGGTGTCGATGTCTGAATGCCTTCAGCTTCGCGCCTCTTTGCGTCATAAAAACAGCTACTTGCTTTTCGAATATCAATACCGGCTGGTCCTGCGACGGGGCCAGCCATTTAATTGGAGTTGGCCTATTGCCGCCGCGTACATATCAGACTAGTAGGTAAAGCTCTCCCGAAAAGGCAAATCTCAATCGATAACTTTGACTAGGCTTAATCTGTTACAAAATGTTTTCTCTTCAACGAAGCACAATTCGTTAAAACGAAGTCTAATGTGTTAGAGCGAAGCTTAATCTGTTAAAGCGAAGAATAAAGTGTTAGTCGACAACATCGACAAAGAAAGCGGGTGATGAGACTCGAACTCACGACATTCAGCTTGGGAAGCTGACGTTCTACCACTGAACTACACCCGCGCAATCTCAGCTCACATATGTGCTAGCTGAAAAGCCTCAGTCATATTATCAGAGACTCTGAGTCAGAATAGCGGTCTATCCAAGGATCGGCAGCGATTCTTAACCAACACTTTCGAACCCTTGCCCGATCGCTACCCATCAACAATCTACGGCTCGTGGGGCCAACTGCCGTCAGCGATCGCCATCACCGAATCGCGTCATACTGGTAAGTAAGCTCTATGCAGTCATGCATAAGCCCGAAACAACTATTGCGTTTGTCCTCACGGAGGACAGGCGCTTTTTTTGTTATTGCCAACTACTGTGCAATCAAAAGGCACGAGCAGCCTACAGCTTCTGCAGTCTAGCGATCGGAATCCTCACTTTCTCCATCTTCATCTGAGGAAGCGAACGTGTCCTTTAAGACGGTGCGGGCAGCAAAATGCTTGCAAGTAGTATCCAAAATCTCCGCTTCGCGTCGCAAGCGCTTTTCTGTATCGGTCAGTTCTAACAACGCCTGCTGCTCGTCCACTGCGCCCTGCAAATTCCCTCCAATCCAAAACGACAACTCGGCGGGATCGTCCGGCAGATCGTCTGGCAAATCCACATCCTTACCGGTCAGCTTAGAGGACAGATATACGACATCGTTCAACAGATTCTGAACGTCAGTCACCAGTCGAGCCAGAGGCTGTTCGGTGGACTCATCTTCAATCCATTCCACTAATCCCACTCGATAGGGTTTTTCGCGGGTGTACTCCAACACGCGAAAGCGCTTAGTACCCAGAGTAATGATGTTAAAGCGATCGTCCGGCAGCTTTTCGGCTCGAATAACCTCCGCACAGCACCCCACTTTAGCGGCCTCCTTATTTTCGCCATCCCACAGCAACACCCCAAACTGGCGATCGGTTTCCATCACCGTGTTGATCATCATGCGATAGCGCGGTTCGAAGATGTGGAGGGGGAGAGGACGGGTGGGAAACAGGACAACTCCGGGTAAGGGAAACAGAGGCAGCTCGCGGACGGCGATGGAGGATGACATGTATATGGTGGTTGCTGTAAAGATCTGTATCTTTTGAGTCTACCCGATACATTTGTTCGGTCTTGAGACTTGGAATACAAGAGACAAGACATTGGTGTGGTTGAAGTAGCTAACCGGATCGACCGACGAACCCATGCAGTCCAAACTCGCTCAGTTAAAATCAGCCTTCACGTATAGCAGTGTATTTACGAATGACGTATGGCTACCGGGGATTGGCTGCCATCAGCTTCTGCACCTCTTCCGCGTGATAGGAGCTACGGGTGAGGGGGGTAGAGACCACTTGTAGAAAGCCCAATTCCATGCCGATATCGTGCCAGCGTTGGAATTGTTCGGGGGTGACGAATTCTTCGAGAGCCAGGTGTTTGGGGGAAGGCTGTAGGTACTGGCCGATGGTGATGATGTCGCAATCTACGGCGCGTAAGTATTGCATGACTTGCACGACTTCGTCGTGGGTTTCCCCTAAACCCACCATGATGCCCGACTTGGTGTAGACCTGCGGGCGTAGTTGGCGCGATCGCTTCAGAACCTCCAGCGTGCGCTCGTAATCCCCCTGCGGACGCACCCGACGATATAAACGGGGAACGGTCTCGGTGTTGTGGTTCAGCACTTCCGGGGCGGCATCCAGAATGGTAGCCAGCGCGTCCCAATTGCCGCACAGGTCGGGGATCAGGACTTCGATGGTGGTAAACGGCGAGCCTTCCTGAACTCGCTGAATACACTTCACAAACTGTGAAGCTCCGCCATCTTCTAGGTCATCGCGATTGACGGAGGTAATCACAACGTGGCCCAGTTTCATCCGTTTGACCGCTTCACCCAAGCGATCGGGTTCGGTGGGGTCGAGGGCGACGGGCTTTTTCTCAAAGTCGATATCGCAGTAGGGGCAGGCGCGGGTACAAGCTGGCCCCATGATTAAAAAGGTTGCCGTACCGCGATTGAAGCATTCACCAATGTTGGGGCAGGACGCCTCTTCGCACACCGTATTGAGACCGAGACCGCGCAGTACATCCTTCACTGCTCCTACGCGCTGCCATTGGGGCGCTTTCACCCGCAACCAATCAGGCTTTTTGGTCTTAGATGGCTGTTGAATCTGAGTCGATGACTGAGCTGGGGATGCTTGCTGAACGGGTGTTTGGCTGGTGGAGGAGTTTGGGCTCACGCTGGCGCCTCAAATTAATGTCAGGGAAAGTCAATAGTTCACATATTTTCGCACGTCGTTCAGATTCCTTAATGATCCAATTTTTCTTGACCGATCGCGCGATTGAATAGGGGTCTAAGCAAACCAGATCGAGGCCCAGAAACCCCTCTCCATCTTGCATTCAGTTACGTAGATTCAAAGCATTGAATGCAGGGCGCGGCAATCCTTGTGGCAAAAAATTCATAAATCTCTGAAATTTGCCGGTTTTTGTAAGGATTGCGCCCTAGATAGTTGAGTTACGTTACTCTTGCACCGTTCTATTTCCCAGTGCTATTTCTGCTGACACTCACCCCAGCACGACATCATGAAACTCGCGCATTCGAACTTGGCGCTTTGGCATTTTGTGCGCAGCTTGCGACTGAAGAATATCCGATTTGACAATGTGTCTGGCGACTTCTTTGGAGGTCTGACCGCTGCCATTGTAGCCCTGCCACTGGCGCTGGCGTTTGGGGTGTCTTCAGGGGGTGGGGCGATCGCCGGGTTGTACGGTGCGATTATCGTCGGTTTCTTAGCTGCCCTATTTGGCGGCACCCCGTCTCAAATCTCCGGTCCCACCGGCCCCATGAGTGTCGTCATGGCATCTATTTTTTTGTGGGCTCGGGGGCAGTCTGGGGGGCTAGAGCTAGCATTCACCATTATTATCCTGGGCGGGTTACTGCAAATCCTGTTCGGGGTGTTGAAGCTGGGGAAATACATCACCCTGATTCCGTACACAGTAGTGTCCGGGTTTATGTCCGGGATTGGGGCGATTATCATCCTGCTGCAGATCGGACCGCTGCTGGGAGATCCCGGCGAAGGGGGAGTAGTGGCTTCTGTGCGTCACTATCCCCATGTTTTTACCCACATCAACCCATTTGCGGCGGGGATTGGGTTGTTGACGCTGGCGATCGTGTTTCGCTATCCGCGACGGTTGAACCGCATCATGCCTGCTCCGCTGACGGCCCTGGTTATTGGCACGATCGCCACTGCCGTCACCACGCACTTTTTGCCCCACAGCAACATTCCGATTATCGGCGAGATCCCGAAGGGGTTGCCTGAGCTACATCTCCCGCATTTGGACTTTGGCAATTTGTCGTCGATGTTGGGCTATAGCTTGATGCTGGCTGCACTGGGGTCGATTGACTCGCTGCTGACATCGATTGTGGCGGACAACATCACCCGCACCGAGCACGATTCCAATCAAGAGTTGATCGGTCAGGGAATTGGTAACACTATTTCCGGACTGTTAGGGGGCTTGCCGGGGGCTGGAGCCACGATGCGCACGGTGGTGAACGTTCAGGCAGGAGGACGCACGTCGCTGTCGGGGATGTTCCATGCGGTGGTGTTGGCTAGTGCATTATTTGGGGCGCGAGGGGTGGTGTCGCAAATCCCCCACGCGGTGTTGGCGGGAATTCTGATTAAGGTTGGGATTGACATTATTGATTGGGGCTTTTTGAAGCGAGCCCACAAGATTTCCAGAAAAGCCGCCCTGATCATGTACAGCGTCATGCTGCTGACGGTGTTTGTGGACTTGATTACCGCAGTGGCGATCGGGGTGTTTGTGGCCAATATTCTGGCGCTGCAACGGCAGGCAGAGGTGTTGGGTCATCAGATGAAGGCGATCAAGCGCCCGGATGAGGATGACTCCCTCAATATCGAGGAGCGGGAGATTATTGCGCAGGCGAATGGCCGGATTCTGCTGTTTAGCTTGGGCGGTCCCATGAGTTTTGGGGCAGCGAAGACAATTTCGCGTCGATTGGCGATTGTGGGCAATTACGATGCGCTGATTTTAGATTTTAGCGATGTGCCGTTTATTGGCGTAACGGCGTCGCTGGCGATCGAGAACATGGTGAAGGAGGCGGTGTCTCGCAACCGGCGTGTGTATGTAGTGGGGGCTCACGGTGATGTGGAGAATCGCCTGCAGCGCTTGAATATCTACAATCGCTTCCCTGCCAATCATCGAGTAGCTACCCGCCTGGAAGCCCTGAGAATGGCCAACTACGAAGTTATATTGAGCGACAACATTAGTGATGTGGTGACGGGGTGATTGTGCTGTACTTGTTTTCTCTGGATTTGGGGCGAAAATTAGAGCCGCGAGGCCGGATTGTTTCGGAAGGTTACGAAGCCTGGTACTAGTACCTACGGCTCCGAACAAAAGGACGGTACATTGAGTGGAAGCAGTTTTCGGGCTGCTTGGGCATTTCAGGTAACTCAACTTCTGCTGAGAGTATTTGGGCTGAAATGTTAGAACGCTGAAAAGTTACAACAACAACGACGCCATCCATCTTTGGGAGAGTACAGCCATGCCTCGCAGCATGCGGAACGACAATTTCATCGACAAGAGTTTCACGGTCATGGCTGACATGATTCTCAAGATGCTACCCGGTGTGGATCGCAACGAAAAGAAAGCGTTTGTCTATTACCGCGATGGCATGAGTGCTCAGGCAGACGGCGACTATGCCGAAGCGATGGATAACTACAAAGAAGCGCTGGAGCTGGAAGAGAATCCGATCGATCGCAGCTATGTTTACTACAACATGGGGTTGATCGAGCAGAGCAACGGCAACTTGGAAGAAGCACTGGAGCTGTACGGCAATTCTGTGGAGCTGAATCCTCGCAATTGCTCGGCGCTGAACAATATTGCGGTGTTGCTGCACTACCAGGGTGACCAGGCGAAGGAAGCAGGGAATGATGAAGAGGGCGAGTCTCTATTCGATCGCGCCGGAGAGTATTGGGTTAAGGCGATTCGGATTGCACCGGGGAACTACATCGAGGCCCAGAACTGGCTGAAGATGACTGGTCGCGCCAATATCGACGCTATGATTTAGCGCTTATCTCTCTGTAGACACATTCTCTGTGTGACTGAATGAGTTGGTGGTGATGGTTTGCTGGCGATCGCGACTAACAAGCATGACTGCGGACCAACCTTTTGATATGAATAAGTTTGCTCATCTGGATTGAATTAATGATCGATCTCGAACAAGTTCGGCACGTTGCCCACCTAGCTCGCTTGGAGTTGACTCCTGAAGAAGAGACCAAGCTGACGAAGGAGCTGGGGGATATTTTGTCGTATGTGGAGCAGTTGGGGGAGCTGAATACGGATGATGTGCCTCCGACGATGCACGCGCTGGATATTCCGGCGGCGTTGCGGGTGGATGAGGTGAAACCGTTTGATGGGCGGGAGCGGATTTTAGATAATGCTCC
>JBCBVA010000142.1:0-7948 GCA_039817825.1 Cyanobacteria bacterium J06642_12
GTCACGTCAGGAAAGCAAGACTACAAAGACTTTAGTTGACTGCACTTCTTATCCCAAGCCCCACACCCATCTATTCGAAAATGGCACCATTACTAAGATGCTTGTCGATTACATCAACCCGCACAGACATGGAGACCTATCATACATCCACAACAGATTCAGGCGAGGAGAGGAACGAGGTCAGTACATGCGAATGAATTCGCAGACAAAAAATTTGCTTCCCTTTCGTTGAAAATACCCACCCCACACGAAAAAAGACTCAGAAGGAATACTGAGTCTCTCGCACGGGAGGATGTAGAGGCGTATGGCCAACACATTGGTGACTCGGCGCCAGTAGAGAGGGGCTATCGGACTGGAGCGACACCATCAAGCTCGGCATGAATCAGAGGCTAAACTATCAGCGTGCCGCGCCGAGATATAGCGGTTCTAGATGAAGTTAAGATGCACTCTCTTTGCACTACAAGGGATTGAGTCAGGAAACAGTCTCAACCTAAGTGGAGCAATTAATTACTGGTAGCGTCCAAGTTGCTGCAGGCGCACCGTGGCAGCAATCACCTCCAGTCGAACTTGTGAATCGGTTTCAGTGCGAGCAGCAATACGTTGATATTCATCCGGTCGCAAGCCGTGGGACAGCAAAATTTCAGTGGCTCTCACGTCAAACTCATTTTCAATTTCTTTCCGTTCAATTGGAGAATTGGCAGCTTCTAAGTTTACTTTGGTCAAGTTCAAAATTGGCTGTAATTCCAGCAGTGCGGTGGCAAATCGCGTAATCTCACCGGGGGTAAATTCGGCTTCTGTCCGAGCGGCGATCGCTCCGGGTGCATCGGCACCAGAATCATCGCTGGAGTCTACGTCATTGCGATTGGTATCTGGCGAGTCTGCCGTCTCTACGGGGTTACTTGCAGCAAGTTCGTTAATTGCCGTTGCATCGTCACTGGCAGAAACAGTTGCCGCAGCAGCATTTGTCGTCTCGGTATCTGCTGCCACGATACTGGGGGGGGGAGCTGCTGAATTCGCCTGGGGGGTTGGCTGGCGGTTGATAGAAGTGACTGCATTGATCAAGGACACAACAATCACAGCACAAGCGGCTCCGATGGCTGCAGCCGCCAGAGGAATGCGCCAGCGTTTGGGAATGCGATCGCCTGCGGAACTGTCCTCGCGAGTGGGGACTGGAGAGGCAGCGTTTAATTCAGCTTGTTCGACTAAGCGGCGATCGTACGTTGCACGAGCACTGGAATTGGACAGCACCAAATACGCTTCACGTAATTCGTTAAATTCTTTTTTGGCCAGCTCTTCCATTTTTGGGGAAATGTCATCCGGTAGCTTATCGGGATGCAGTTCCTGTGCCAGTTTTCGGTAGGCGGTTTTGATGTCGTCTTGAGAGGCATCGGCGGCTACACCTAACCGCTCGTAATAAGTTTTGAATGGCATGCTGGCATCCTAAACGTACCTA
The DNA here is from genome assembly GCA_039817825.1 of Cyanobacteria bacterium J06642_12. Lineage (GTDB taxonomy): Bacteria > Cyanobacteriota > Cyanobacteriia > Thermostichales > PCC-7336 > PCC-7336. The sequence continues at coordinate 1,454 of JBCBVA010000142.1, forward strand.
CGCATCGATAATATTCGCTCTATTCAAGATGGGCATTAGGTAAAGCACGGATTCACTGATTGGCTTAGGCTAGCTGCTGCCAATTAGTAGCACGACGGTCTCTCGAACCTTAGCAAATTCGTGAAATCCACAGAGTATGGGTTGGCATTCGCCTTTCACTGCAAACAATAATGTTGCTTGCTTCGCAAGAATAAATCCGATACGAGTCACTTCAATACGAATGACCTGAAACACTTGCAGCTAAGCACATATTTGAAACCAGAGCACCACGATGTCCGCAGTGATGTCAATTAGGTTTGAAGCCCCCGCAACCGTCTCCTCATCCGAATCGTCACCCTTGTCTCGTTTGAATTTGGCTCAGCTCAGCTTCCAATTCCTCGCGCCTACGATCGAGATAGTCCAGCTCGTCTTCCGACAACGAACAACATTCATTGGCTAGCTGGGCGTAAATCGATTCCAATTCATCTCGAATCGGACAGTAGTCATCTTCGTCCACAGTGGCCGGTTCTCCAGTGATGTAATCTCTCCACCATCGCATTCCAATCAGCCTAAGAGCGAACATGCCCATTCTTCGACGGTGCTGCGTTGAAGAAACAGGGAGTTGAAACAACTGCGTGTTGAGGGAGCTGTGTATTGAAGGAAATGTATATAGCTGCAGGATTGCAGTAAGGAAACGGTACGGCGATCGAGACTGTAATGTGATAGAACATGTGCGCCTGCTACGCAAGCGCTACCCAAAATGCTCACCCCACCACTATCCCGCTCAACTATTAGTCAGTGTGACCGTTATCGAGCGATTCTTGCACTCGGGATGACGTTACATCTGCTGAGGGCTTGTCAGAGTGCAGTTTGTCCGCTGCTTCATTGTCCTCAGTCGGCTCGAACGGGGGGTCAAGGCGTTCGTACTCCGGATAGTCTTCAGCGGTCGGTAAATCGCTGGGATGAAAATCTCCCTTGGGAACTGTGGACAATCGCTGTGCAACTGCCCCGATACTGTCTAGGCGAATGATTTCTTCCCAGGAGCAAATTTCATCTTCATCTTCAGTTTCGTAGCGAACAACGACCAAATCTCCTGTTTGGTCGAGAATTTTGCACCGTTCAATCCACGTTCCTCGATCGCGAAGAAAAATCCAAACATCCTTTCCCTCCTGAGAGAACTGATAGAGCTTGCGGCTGAGCATTCGTTACTCCTAGGGCAGTAGGTGTAGGTAAACCACTAGTTCGGACAGTGCACACCCGTACGGTAGAGCGTTCTATTGTCTAATTCTAACGGGCGTTCGAACGAATATTCTGTAGCTGCGGGAAAGAAGTAGGCTGAACATCCTCCAGATGTAGGTGCATGACTTAGGAAAACACTATGAAATTTTTCAAGGCTTGAACCGCTACTAGCGACCTTACGTAGCAATCCGAGATTAGAGAGTTCCCCGAGCACTTTTCCTGGCCAGTCAAGGATTTTAGCTGTCTCCACACTCTAGACCCGACAGCGGATTGCTGTGCGGCCCATACTTCCCCGTATCTTGTCGCTGCGGGTTTGAGCACCTTGAGTAGCCAACTCTACCTAGACTGCGACTCGGTTGCGAGCAGGTTTGCCTTTGATAAGCAGCACAGGGCTGCACTGCCTCCCACCCTGTGTTCTCAGCCATGAATTTCTACGATAGGCACATTGCCTCTGGGCTCGATCGCCGATCGATCGGCATCACCACATTCAGGACATTCACCATGCAGTACAAAACATCAGTGCATCCTCTCTGGTTTACGGTTGTGATTAGCAACTTGGTTTTACTGCTGACTCCAGGGTTCGTCTTAGCTAACCGGATTGGCCAGTTACCAGCTGACAGTTCCCCCCAAATGAGCGCCGCTCGCAGCTTTCCCCCTCTCCCCGAGCAATTGCAACAGCCCAACGTAATCTTGGCTCCACAACACTCCAATTTGCAGATCGAGCTGGTTAATGACACCAATGCAGAAGTGGCCTTCCAGTTAGTAGGAGACACTGAGGTGCGAACATTAGTGGCCAACGCCAGCACGATTCTTAGGGGGCTTAATCAACCCACAACCCTGACATTCCAACGGTCTGACGGTGGGTTTGTGGTGGCAGAAGTTGCCGAACAGGAGGAGATAGGCCAGTTGCGCTTGGTTCTAGATGAGACGGCCAATCTCGACGACAGCAGTATTTCCCTCAATGTCGATCCGAATGGCAATGTATTTCTTAACTAGTGCTCTATCAACTAGTGCTCTGACAGATTTACGTCAGCAAAAATGTTCATGCCGTTGAATTGCGAATAAAACCTGTAATTACTGGTAAACCCGACACTATAGTCGGGTTCTTAACCCAACCCTAACCGGCTGTTGATGACCCAGAGAGAAATTCTCCTTAGGATACGAGAGTGATTTGTAGAGTTTTATCCCCAATATGAAATGCGATCGCTAACGGGCGATCGCATCTTTTTTTAGGGGGTGACAAACCAGCCGCTGTGTAAAATCCCAGCCAGTAGTTACAACCGACAAGGCCCGCTATACAGATGACGCAGACTCACGATCGGACACCTCGTCGTCTGATGGCTGTTCTACCTCATCTTGAGGCCGAGCGGACTCATGACCGTGACCGCCAATGCGTAAGCCCAGGACGCAGTCGTACAAAAAACTGCCCACTTCCTTACTGTTGCGCCAAATATCGAGCGACTGGTCGCAGCCTTTCTCATCCAAAATGGGTTTAGCTGCACGGTAAGCAGCTTGGTACTTGTACCAGGGCACAGTTGGCCAAAGGTGGTGAATCAGGTGGTAGTTCTGTCCTAGTAACAAAATATTGGTGATGAAACTGGGATACACCCGTGCGTTGTACCAGCGGGCAGTTTCTATGAACGGGCGATGGGGCAAATAGTCGAAAAACAACCCCAGCAGCAGCCCCATGATGAACGCAGGAGGCAGCCAGTAATTTAAGACGTAATCGGTATAGCCAAACCGTAGGGCGAGGGCAAAGGTACACACCACGAGCAGTCGACTCAGTCCCCAAGCTAGTAATTCATATCTTGCTTTCTTCCAGAGCTGGCGCTTAAAGAAAAACACTTCGTGGTAGAAGAATCTCACTGGAATCAGCCACAGCGGCCCCCCTGTGGATACGTAGTGGTCGGGATCGTTCTCGGGGTCATTGACATTCGCATGGTGCTCCATGTGAACCCACTTAAATACCGGATAGACGAACCCCTGCAACAGAGCAGAGCCGTGTCCCATCGCTTCATTCACCCACCGGATTTTATGGGCAGAGCCGTGGGACGCATCGTGAATTACCGTGCCCAAAACATACAAAGCCGAGAAATTCAGCCAGAACACTATCCACCGGGGCCAGTTCCAGATTGAATAGCCACAGAAGCAGCATACAAAGAGGCACACTGAGCTCAGGAATAGAATCACATTCCAATTGACTAAGGAATCAGGAGCTCCAACCAACTCACGTGGGATAGACTTTCGTTTCCCCGCCACAGTCATAAATGAATATCTCCTTATTCCGCTAGCGATTGTCTAAAGTGGCTTACTAAAAAAGGTGCACCTAGCAACAGCACGCCAATGCAAGGTACGTAGCTAACGCTTCGCTACTCGCCATACTGCCCCCATATTCAAACGGAGAAACGGGGACGGGCACAGCTTACTCAACGCTAGCGATCGCCAAAATCACCCTTAGTATAAGGTAGTTTGCACTTCATAAATATTTGTAACGCATGTCTTATCGGTGAGGGGCCGATCGGGGGGAAACTGACCGGTGTACAGTCACCGTCGCCACAGGAGAGGCAGTATCGGCATGTGCCTCAATGTCAGAGGGGATATGGGGGTAAGCACAGGCTTGAAATTTGAGTGTCTGGACTCGACTGGGCACGGTGAGATGGGTGATACCGGTGCGGATATTGCCATTCGTTGAGAAATCTAAAATCCAGCGGGGACCGTCCACAACCGTTTGGCTAGAGGAGTCGATCACCCACAATTTGACACAGGCTGGATGGGGATGGGCTTTGCTTTTCATCACCACCGAGACTAAGTCTCCACTGCGGAGGGCTTGAGGAATATCGATGCTGAGATCGGACGATTGAGGCAACTCTGCAGATGGGGAGTTCTCGGAGGAAGCGCTGTCTGAATGAGTGCTTGCAGACAAAGAGTTGGCAGCAGAATTGGTATCCGCCGAAGACTTGGAGTCGACAACAGGGGAGGAGTGGGCTGACGGGTTCGCGAGCGCTGAACTGATAGATGCGGGTGCAGCCACGGAGAGCGGTACAGGAAGATCGCCTACGACTCCGTCAAAGTGATTAATTTCGTCAGGGTGCTCGACTTCATCAGTGGACTCGAGTACGGATCGCGTACCTATGTCTACGGCTACAGAGGTATTGGCCTGCGATAGCGCATTGGTAGCGGCAACGCCAGAGTCAGCAACCTCGGAGTCAATAACCTCGGAGTTCTCAACCTCGGGAGCAATCGGGGCAGGCATGATGTTGTTGGTGATGTCACTGATATCAAACTCCGATAGCTCGGCAGGATCGGATTGTGCGACGCGATCTATCTTGTCTAGCTCTAGCTCGTCTGCAGTTTCTGGGGTCTCCCATATCGAGCCGTTAATGTCGGGCGGCAGGACAGTCCCAAGCGGCACATCCGCTGCGGGAACCACTTTTACCTCACCGACAATGCCGTCCACAATACCGTCATCTAAACGTGGAGAGGATGATTGCACCTGTTGGAAACGCGTGCGAGCAGCGGTAGCAGCCACTGACGATTGAACCAGATCCATCAGCCGCTGCAACGTCCGATCGGGAGAACGAGGGCTGGCAAACGTAATTTCAGGGGGTTGAGTATCTTCGTCAGTCAACTCGGGGCTCCAGGGGACTCTGGAGATCTCGGTGCGAGGGCTAGTTTTGGTCAGTTGAGCGTTTGTTAGTAACTCTTCATCCGTCTGGGAGATCGGTGTCTCGTCTTGGTCTAGCTCGATCGATAGGACTTCAGGCTGCCAGCTATTGTCTGACTGTTGAGTGTCTTCTAGTTGTTGAGTGTCTTCTAGTTGTTGACTGGCCTGTTGCAGGTCGGGGGCTAGGCCTTCTACCAGTGGTTCCATCTGCGAGATCTCTGCTCGCGGGGTTTTCACCTGCCAACGCTCTGCCGCAAATGGCGCTGCATGCAAGGATGGAGTATCGGGGTAGCGAGGCTCGGCACTCACCGTAAAATCTTGTGACAAGCTGGCACTGCCATCGTCTGGATGCAGCTCGGCCACCCCGACGATCGCATCTTCAGACCACGTGGGAGGAACCGTTAACTGCAGGCTGAAACTTGCAAACGGCGCAGAGGAGGGTAACGTTAATCGCTGATTTTCTTGGATGGGGGCGGAGTTCTTGGTCAGTGCTGTTACCGTGAGTTGCCCCGATCGCTTAGCCTGACCGTTAATCGTGATAGTTTCCCCTGGAAAAGCGGTAAATTCCGAGCGGCTGAGGATAAATTCTTGGTCCAATTGTGTGACGGGGGTAAAAATCTCGGTCACGGCATCATCTGGACTGGGAGATTGTGAATTGGCAGGTTGTGATTTAGCGAAAGCCTGAGTTGTTGATGAGGATGTGGCCGACTGGCTTGACGTATCCACAGATCGAGCTGGGCGATCGCCACCGTGTGTTGGTTCGCAATCTTCCCCCTGTCTCTCGTTGCTATCCGGCGCATGCGCCAAGATGCGATCGATCTTGGAACAGGCGGCATTACCACCGTTGTTCCCGTAACCACTGACAGCTCCCTGTAGATCGGTGGCGGCTGGCTGGGGGGCATCGTTCGGTGGATGCGTATTGTCGGCGATGTCTGCTGGCTGCAACTGTTCGACAGGAGTAGTTGCTACTTCCGAAATAGATGAGGGTGCAGTGACTGAGGACGAGGCAGCGCCGGATGATGGACTCACAGAAGACGACTCAGATGAAACGACTGAAGCTGTCGTGATAGATGAAGTCGCAGGGGATGTCATGGCCGGCAAAGAGACGGAAGACCCTCCGTACGGACCGGCTGACAATCGAGCCCCCTTCAAGTCGATCGCCTGAAACGTGATGGAATTATCCGCATTCTCCCCAAACAACTCAGCAACGAGATCGGCATCGCGACAGCTAATCTGCCAACGACCGGCAGTCAACTCCAAATCTTGAACAATCCAGCCCACCCCTTCATCGTTGGTGCGTGAAGACTGCTCGGTTTGCCAGCGCAGCATTTCGGTTCCGTCCTCTTGGCGGCAGAAATGCTGCAGGTTAGACACAATCGTGAAGTGGGGTTGGGGCGACTGGACGGCGATGCTATACATACCGGCAACCAATAACCCTCCAGTGGCAGGAATTTCTTCCCACTCGGGGCTATCGGCTGGTTTCGCCCAAAAAAACATATTTAACCTCCAACACCGTTGCGGAACCGATTGAACTGGTTTGAGCTGCTACTTCAATTCAAGCCGTTGCGACAGGGAGGAGCCAGTGCTGGGATGTGCAAAAAAAACAAAACTGG
>JBCBVA010000143.1:0-7900 GCA_039817825.1 Cyanobacteria bacterium J06642_12
CGTAGAAGGTATCGGCGTCAATCTGATGGTTGTGAACGAAGTACGATAGCCGTCCCATATGGCTACGGGCTTGGCAATTTCGATGACTGAGATAGGGGAGCCAGTGACTTAGGCAACCGCTCTGCGCTTGCAAAATTGCGGCAACGATTTCGGCAAATCCTTGAAAGTGCCGACGCTCCTTCGGCACGATCCATTGACGCAGTTGCTCGTGAAACTGACGATAAAGCAAGGGCGATGACATGGATGTTGCGAGTTGGGGAACTTGAGCATCCTACGATTCGCTCCCTCATAACCACATCAATAAAAGTCCAAATCCAGACATAACAGGCTTTTCATGACTTTTCTGCACCACTAAGGGTAATGACTAGTGACCAATGACTAGTGACCAATGACTAGTGACCAATGACCAGTGACCAATGACCAGTGACCAATGACCAGTGACCAATACTCACCTCATCAACATCGCCTCAAACTCCCCTCTCAACGCCTGCGTATTCGCCACTCGTCCCACCACCAAACAACTATCTCCTGCATCGCTCAACCGCTCTTGCCAATACTGAATGCTGTGCGCACTGGCAATCCAATAGTCCACAACGGCTTGCGACAGTAGGCTCATATCCCACTGTCGTTCTGGGGGGACATCTTGTAGTTGACTGAGAAAGCGATCGAGCGAGCAGTGATAAGAGCCGATATATTCAGCGCGGTCGCCGTAAATCTGTTTTTGTTTGTGTTGTTGGTGATTGAAAAAGTCGAGAATGGGTGTGATACCGATCAATTCAAATGAATAACGCATGGAGACTCTCCCCTCAACAGTCAATACCCTTATCGATTTCAAGTAGAGTACTGAATCAATATATTCAATCTGCCCATCCTATTTTGTGCAGCAAGCAAACAGAGCTAGAGTCGCTTACCAATCGCAAACAGAGACTATTAGAAACTGAATATAAACAAAAGCCTAAGAATACGTCGCCTTTTCGTAAATTAACTTTAAGCAGTCGCCAGCATTGACTGCTAAGTCCTGTCACTAAAGGGCTATAGAAAATCAACAATGTATCGACCGTGACAATTCAGATTGGTAATTTACCTAGCTCTAGATTCTTTTGCGTTCAGAGCGTTGGTCTGAGTAGCGATTCAATGCCACAGTCGAGGACTCTTTGCATACGGTTCCAGTACTCACCTATAGCAGTGGCCACACGACTACAGATATTTCAGCTATGTTCAACCCCGACTGTGACTGGCAACCTTTGTCCTAACTAAAATGGCAAACCCTATATTTAATAATGGTGAGAAACTTCACCCATTAAAAAGCGCAGATCTCAAGTTGAGAGACTGCGCCTGTGTTGCCGATAGTAAACAGTGGGAGGCTACATATTGCTGAACGTGTCCCGCACCGTAGCGGCGATCGCCGCGTCGTTTGCCCGAGGAATGTAGAAGTACTTACCTCCAGCGAGATTAGCCAGCTCTTTGGTAAAACCACTACTGACAAACCGACTTTGGGTATCGATCAGCAGAAATTTGAAGCCCAAGGCTCGCATGCGTGCTGTGATATCCCGTAACTCTTGTTTCAGGTCGGGCTTACCTTCTTCGGGGTCGGGAGGATTACCTAAAGAGCGACTAAGGGGGATGTTGCCGCGCCCGTCGGTCAACGCTACCACCATCACTTCTCCCACGTCTCCTGCAGACATCTCGTTCACCCCCATGCGAATAGCTTGGGTGAAAGCGTGAGCCAGCGGAGACCCACCTCCACACGGCATGGTTTCCATGCGGCGGCTGGCGGCTTCAATCGATCGCGTCGGAGGCAGCAACACTTCTGCCCGCTCTCCCTGGAAAGGAATCAGCGCTACCTTGTCTCGATTCTGATACGCCTCCGTCAGCAAGCGCAGGACAGCACCTTTCGCCGAATTCATCCGGTTGAGAGCCATCGACCCGGACGCGTCCACGATGAAGATCACTAGCGCACCGGACTTACGAGCCAGCTTCTTGCTACGGATGTCCGTCTGCTCAACAATCACGCTGCGCTCGGGATTGCGTAGGCGGCGAGCTTTTTGATAGGGCGCTGCTGCTCGGAGCGTAGCATCTACAGCAATGCGAATGGTTCCCCCTTGAGGCAGCATCGGTTTGATGTACCGCCCGCGATCGTCGGTGAACACCAAACTGCGGGAACCGCTCTTTCCTTGACTCTTCGCTGCTTGAGAAAACTGCAACAGCTCGGGATCTAGGACCACCCCTTCTGGATCGAAGACAAACTCTTCCGGGACGCTGGGAGGTGCCGCTTCTTCGTCGTCATCGTCATCCTCGTCGTTATCGTTGTCATCGTCGTTATCGGAGTCATCCTCCTCTTCCTGCTGGTCTTCAGAGGATGGGGGAGGAGGAGGGGACGGTGGCTCCTCGGGAGGGGGGGGCGGCACATCCATATCCAATGCCCTGGGCAAAATCACCAGTTCCACAGCCATGCGCAAGTCATCGGCTTCGATATAGGCTCGGCCTTCCAAGGCAGCCAGAACTTTTGCCACCCGCAGGGCGAACAACTCCGGTCGGTGTCCTTGAATACCGGCTCGAATGCATTCGGTAACGAGATAAGTCACCTGTTCGGGGGTGGGTTTCACATCCTGCAACCACTCGCGAGCCAGGACGATTTGCGTCCGCATCTGGTCGAGAGCATCACTTTCCGCCTGCCAAAATTCTTCAGGGCTATTCGCAAAAGCAGTGGCACGCTCCACCACTTGCAAGCGCATGTCCAGGTCTAAAGCTCCGTCAGCCGACAGCGCAATGGCCATGCGATCGAGCAGGTGATCGCGCAAGGCTCCTTCTTCGGGGTTAAAGGTGGCAATCAAGATAGGCTTGCAGGGGTGCTGCTGGCTAATGCCCTCCCGCTCAATCACGTTCACCCCTTCACTGGTGACCGACAGGAGTAGGTTGGCGATCTGATCCTCCAGCAGGTTCATCTCGTCCACGTACAGCACGCCACGGTGGGCAGAGGCCAACAGACCGGGCTGGAAAACAGTCTCGCCAGTTTGCACGGACTTACTAACGTCTACCGAACCCAGCAAACGGTCTTCGGTTACCCCCAACGGAATTTGTACAAAGGGGGCCGGAACCACTTCGGTTTCGGGGAATATGTCGGGATCGGGGTAGTGCTCTCGGGCCCAGTCCGACCAAGTATCGGGGCGGCGGGGGTCATCGTTACACGGCGACCCTTTAATAATTTCGATGGGAGGCAACAGGTCGTGGATGCCTCGGGCCAATACAGACTTTGCCGTTCCCCGACGACCGGCGATCGCGACCCCACCCAATCCGGGATCGGCTGCAGCCAGCAGTAGCGCCGTTTTGATGTTGGCCTGACCGACTACAGCCGTAATTGGGTAGTTCGGAACTCTGGTGCGAGAGGTAACCATGTCTGGGGGAATCGTACGTGCAGTCGTTGGAGCCCTTTTATCCTAATGCCATATGGTTTTCGGCTTGGGTAAGCAGGGACAAGCGGATTAAAAGTCTACGGGTGACGATGAACTATTCGAGCATCGTTATCCCATAGGGCTTGCTGTGGCCCAAAGCAGCATGGGCTATCTTTGCGGTTAGAGCACAATGGATGGCGAGCACATGGAAGAACTGGAGCAGAAACTGAATCGACTGACTGATGTGATTGCATCGCTATCCCAAGCACAAGCGAGGACAGCCGAAAATAATGCACGCGCATTTTCAGGCATCCAAGAGACCTTCCGAGATGTACTTGGGCTTATTCAGCAGAATGCTGAGGCGATCGCAGAAACACGCCAGGCAATCGCAGAAACACGCCAGGCGATCGCAGAGACACGAGCGATCGCCGACAGTAATGCCCGAGCCATCCAAGCCTTTGCAGACGACAGAGGGTAATTGACTCGCAGACGCCTACTCAGCCCGTATGCCAAATTTGAGGGTGACGATATGGAAGATTTAGACCAAAAGCTGAAGCGATTGACAGACGTGGTTGCGGCTATTGCCCAAAATCAAGACCAGACGGCTGAAATAGTAGCTCGGCTGTCCGAAACCCAGGCGCGAACAGCCGAGAATAATGCGCAAGCGTTTGCCAGTATTCAAGCAGCGCTTGAAGCTGTAGTGGGTGCAATCGCAGAGACACGAGCGATCGCCGATAGCAATGCCCGAGCTATCCAAGCCTTTGCAGACGATCGCGGCTAGAAGTATGCAGAGTTGCAAAGTTAGGTTGGGACAAGGTGTGACAGGTACGGCGATCGCTACCTCAAGCCCTTGAGTACCAAAGCTTTCACCAGGTACCGAATGATATGATCGCCGTTAGCACTAAACCCGCCGTAACTAGCATCCACCCATGATCCAAGCGCTGCAGAGAATTTTGGGCGATCCCAACGATCGCAAGGTTAAACAGTTCCGCCCCCAGGTGAAGCTGATTAACTCCTTGGAGATCGAGATTGCATCGCTTTCGGATGCGCAGTTGCAGGGCAAGACAGCAGAATTTCGGCAGCGACTGGAAAACGGCGAACCTCTGGATGATTTATTGGTCGAAGCGTTTGCGGTAGTGCGGGAAGCCTCCAAACGGGTGCTGGGGTTGCGGCATTACGATGTGCAACTGATTGGTGGCATGGTGCTGCACAATGGCCAAATTGCCGAAATGAAAACCGGGGAAGGAAAAACCCTGGTGTCCACGCTACCGGCGTACCTGAATGGGGTGGCTCAGAAGGGCGTTCACATTGTGACGGTAAACGACTACTTGGCTCGCCGCGACGCGGAACTAATGGGCCAGGTACACAAGTTTTTGGGCATCACTGTTGGCTTGATCCAAAACGGTATGCCCGGTGCTGAGAAAAAGCGCAATTACGGCTGCGACATCACCTACTGCACCAACAGCGAGCTGGGGTTCGATTACCTGCGGGACAGCATGGCGGGCACCATTCAGGAAGTGGTTCAGCGTCCATTTAATTTCTGCATCATTGACGAAGTTGACTCCATTTTGGTGGATGAAGCCCGTACCCCGTTGATTATTTCCGGTCAGGTCGATCGCCCCACCGAGAAGTACATGCAGGCGGCAGCCGTTGTCCTGAAGCTAGAGGCTGGCGAAGAAGACTCTGGTGAAGGGGATTACGAAGTTGACGAGAAGGCTCGTAACGTCATTTTGACGGATGAAGGGTTCGAAAATGCAGAACAACTGTTGGGGGTTACCGATCTATTTGACCCTAAAGATCCCTGGGCGCACTATATTTTCAATGCAGTGAAAGCGAAGGAGCTATTCACTAAAGACGTTAACTACATCGTCCGTAACAAAGAAGTGGTGATTGTGGACGAATTCACCGGGCGGGTGATGCAGGGACGGCGCTGGTCGGACGGATTACACCAGGCGTTAGAAGCCAAAGAAAACGTCCCCATCCAAAAAGAAACCCAGACTTTGGCATCGATCACCTATCAGAATTTGTTCCTGCTTTATCCCAAACTGTCCGGCATGACCGGTACCGCCAAAACAGAAGAAGCAGAATTTGGCAAAACTTACGATCTTGATGTCACCGTCGTACCGACGAATAAGCCCAACGTGCGCCGGGATGCACCGGATGTCGTTTACAAGAACGAGCACGCCAAGTGGGTGGCAGTGGCTGAAGAAATTAAAGACATGCACGAGATGGGGCGTCCCACGTTGGTGGGTACTACCAGTGTGGAGAAGTCGGAAATTCTGTCCCAAATCCTACAGCCAATGGGCATTCCCCATAACCTGTTGAACGCGAAGCCGGAAAACGTGGAACGGGAATCGGAGATTGTGGCCCAGGCGGGTCGTCGCGGTGGCGTGACCATTTCCACTAACATGGCTGGTCGCGGTACCGACATTATTTTGGGGGGCAATGCCGACTTTATGGCTCGCCTTAAGGTGCGGGAACGGCTGATGCCAAAGCTAGTCCGCCTCGATCCGAATACCCCAACGGCGGGCATGAGCGGAGCCAAGAGGGGCAAAGGTAAAGGCTTTGATGCGGGCAAAAAGCCTAAGTCTTGGGCGATCGCCCCTGAGTTTTATCCCAGCGAGCTATCTGCCGAGACCAGCAAGAAGTTGGATGCAGCGGTGGAATCTGCGGTGAAGAAGTACGGGGCCAACCAGATGCAAGAGCTGCAGGTGGAGGAAATCTTGGCGATCGCCTCCGAAAAAGCTCCGGTAGACAACCCTGTCGTGCTGCAAATTCGAGAGTCGTTCCAGCACATTCGCGAAGAATACGAAAACATCACCGATGCCGAGCACAACGATGTTGTTGGCTTGGGCGGACTGCATGTCATCGGCACGGAGCGTCACGAGTCTCGCCGCATCGATAACCAATTGCGCGGTCGTGCCGGTCGTCAGGGTGACCCCGGTTCCACGCGGTTCTTCCTTAGCTTGGAAGATAACTTGCTGCGGATTTTCGGGGGCGATCGCATTGGTCGTCTGATGGATATGTTCCGCGTTGAAGAGGACATGCCGATCGAGCACCCCATGCTGTCGGGCAGTTTGGAAAACGCCCAGAAGAAAGTCGAGACCTATTACTACGACATCCGCAAGCAGGTGTTTGAGTACGACGAGGTGATGAACAACCAGCGTAAGGCGATTTATGCCGAGCGTCGTCGGGCATTGGAAGGAGAAAACCTGAAAGACAAGATGCTGGAGTATTGCACCCTGACGATGGGAGAAGTGGTGCGGGCCTACGTCAATCCCGACCTGCCACCGGAGGAGTGGGAGCTGGATAAGTTGGTGGGCAAGATTCAGGAATTTGTTCCTCAGCTTGAGTCACTACAGGCATCAGCAGTTGATGAGATGGGCTATGACGACATGCTGGCCTATCTCAACGATGAACTTAAGCAGGCGTACGTCGGTCAAGAAGCCTATATCGATACCTTCCGCGCCGGATTGATGCGAGATGCGGAGCGGTTCTACTTGCTGCAGCAGATCGATACGCTGTGGCGGGAACACTTGCAGCAGATGGATGCGTTGCGAGAGTCGGTTGGCCTGCGGGGGTACGGTCAGAAAGATCCGCTGATCGAGTACAAGAACGAGGGTTACCAGTTGTTCTTGGACATGATGGTGGATATCCGCCGCAATACGGTCTACAGCTTGTTCCAGTTCAAGCCTCAAGCGGCGGCGACTCAACAGGCAACGGCCACTAGCAGTGCTGACAGTAACTCGGATAGCGGTGTCATCGAAGCAGAGTTTGAGGAATAGTCGAGCGGGATGGCAATTGAATTAGTGGTGGGGCTGGGGAATCCCGGCTCCAAATACAAGGGCACCCGCCACAACTGCGGTTTTATGGCGATCGCCTGTTTGGCTCAGCGCTGGCAGGTAGGAATGAAGGACACCAAGCGCTTTCAGGGGCGCTACGGCGAAGGGGTGGGGCCAGTGGGAAAGTTGCGCCTGCTAGAACCGACGACATATATGAATTTATCGGGACAGTCGGTGCGGGCGGCGGCGGATTGGTTCAAGCTCGATCCGGCATCGGTTTTAGTTGTGTATGACGATATGGATTTACCGTTTGGGCGGTTGCGGCTGCGGTTGTCGGGGTCGGCAGGTGGCCACAATGGCATGAAGTCCATCATTCAGCATTTGGGGACGCAGGAGTTTCCGCGTTTGCGGATGGGGGTAGGGTCTCCGGGGGGCGATCGCGATGTGATTGGCCATGTTTTGGGTGGATTTACACCGAAGGAAAAGCCCTATTTGCAGGAAGTGATTGATACGTCGGCAGATGCGATCGAAACTTGCTTTAAAAAAGACGTTCAGACCGCAATGAACCGATTTAATCCAAAAGTTATTGGTGATTTGAGCTGATATTTTTAATTATCTGCAGCAAGATATAACTGCAGTTACTAGTGTTCTGAATGCAAAAATTATTCTCAGGCAAACCTTAGCTTCAATTTCTAAACGAATAAAGATATCGTCCTATAGAAATTG
>JBCBVA010000144.1:0-7898 GCA_039817825.1 Cyanobacteria bacterium J06642_12
CGACAGCTAGCTTTTTCGCCCGTTTGGCAAAGCCTGCCAGTTTTGGCCCGACAATCTCCAACCCCAGTTCTACAGCGTGCCCTCGACCTTTCTGCTTGTAACAGGTGCCAACAACTGCTCGTTCTTCATTACTAAATAGAGGAAAGCTCATTGCGCCAGGAATATGAGCTTGCTCGAATTCCCCCGGACTGCGCACATCTAAAATCGGGCCGGCTGCAGCCAGAAACTCGGCCAGCGAAAGAGGTTTAGGCACAACGTTTTGCAAGCGAGGAGGAGCGAGTTGCCGTCTTATTGTAGCGGTTGAGATTGCCATGACTGATGGCTGTCACTGGGGATGAAAAGCGTCTCTCTCCACCGGTTGGGTTCATGTACGCTGGTCCAGCCAAGTATCATATATAAGACTGTTCGCTACTTACAGCTTGAGGTCATTCACAAAATCTATACTTATAACAGGTCTAATATTTACTCGCCCACCCAATTTGCACGAGCTGTTAGTAGTCAAACACCACTATGGATGCAGTGCCTAACATTGCAGAACTGAAAATCGGTGAACTCCTGGTCACTGCTGGTCTGCTGTCGGAGGCAAGGGTACAGGTGGCACTCTTGGACAAGAATATGTCCGATGGGCAATATCGGACGGGTGAAATTTTGGCCATGCGGGGGTGGGTGCAGCAAGAGACCACCGATTTTTTTGTAGATGTGCTGCCCAAGTTGGCAACGACTCCATCGAGGTTGCCACTTGGAGAATATTTAACCCTTGCTCATCTACTCACATCCGATCAGGTGGACGCATTACTAAAGGAGCAGAAACAATGCGGTGTGCGGCTGGGGTCGCTGGCAGTCATGCACGGCTGGATTCCCCAACGCACGCTTGATTTTTTGCTAGAAGTTTTGTTCCCCGAGCGACAGAACGAACGCGAGCTGGCAATGCGGGTGGTCGGCAAAACGGTGAGCTTTCCAGACCCGGATGCCGAGGGGGACGAGTACGATACTCCCGATCTCTCTCCTGACCCCGATGTGGAAGACGATCCGTGGTCGTTTGACCACGGCAGAGAGCAGACGCTGGGGCAACAAAGCAACTAGCACGTGCTGCCTGCCTCGTCATTGGACTGATACTTTAACGGGCCAAAGGGTTATGGCGAGTGCATTGAAGACTGAGACTCAATCCGGTGATGTAGCGTATCAGCGGTTGGGTGTTTCATTCTTAACCAAAAAGACTGTAGTTAGTCGAGCCGTTTTTGCCGTCTGCTCCACGTGAAATAACGGTAGAGTCCCACGCAATTGATTCCAAACAGCGCTCCTACGGTATCGGCCATCAAATCCCACGTGTCAGCAGACCGGTCCTCCAGCCACAGTCCCTGCTCAATTTCGATACCCGCTCCCAACGCGATCGCCCCAATCAAGACCCAAACATTGGCATTGGGAGACCGGAACCGCAGCATCCACAGCGCCGAGACAATCGCGAACACACCAAAGTGAGCCAGCTTATCGGTGGAGATAGGGGAATCTCCTCCATGGCCGCGCCCGCCTCCGAAAAATGCTCGCACCACCATTCTTAACAGGTCGTATAGCGGATCGATGGTGCTGTTGGGGAGAGAGCACAGCAGGATTGTGATCAGCGTGGCCGAGACGGCTAACACAGTCAGGGTGACGTTGACGCTTTCGGGGCGTGGGTTGCTGAGAACTTTCATACAGAGAGATAGGTAAGACTGGGGGATGGGTAAACCGCAGGTGCTGTAGTTGTGGCCCGACTGCTGCGGGAATACCAACGGCAAGCTAGATGGCGAGGCTCCAGCCGAAACGGCGATCGCCAGCCCAGCACTAAGACTGCACTATAGACCGACGATCTCCCCAAATTCGGAGCGCTCGGACACATTCCCGCGTACATCGGCAATGTGTGATGAATATTGCAGAGCCAACCTCACGTTCCCGAAGGTCACTCTGTTCGATACGTCAGCAGCACCGAGACATCCCCGACGTCTTACCGAGACTCAATCAATGATTCTGACCCCTAACATAGATTCTTCTCGGATATGGCTTCTGCTAAAACGCTCCATCCAAGGCATCGACACAGCGTTCGCACAGATCTGGATGGTCGCTGGACTCTCCCACTCTGGTGGAATAGTTCCAGCAGCGGACGCACTTGGTGCCCTCTGCCTTCTGGACTTCAACCTCAATCCCCTTGCCCCCTTGGGATAACTGAACCTGGGAAGTGATGAACAGGTAGCGCAAGAAATCAGAGCGAGCGCTCAGCAACTCGTACAAATGAGCATCCCCAACCGTCAGCAACACCTTCGCTTCGGCAGAGGCACCAATCAACTTGTCGCTGCGGGCGGCTTCCAGTGCCTTGTTCACCTCATCCCGCACCTGGCGCAACAACACCCAATCTTCTGCCAAATCGGACTGGTTCCACTGCTCGGGCACGTTCAGCCAACCGGCCTGGAACACAGACTCTTGAGGCATCTCGTAGGGCATGTGCTTCCAGATGTCCTCCGCCATGTGGGAGAGCACGGGGGCGATCGCTTTGGTCAGATTTTCCAGGATGAGGGCCAGCACCGTCTGGCACTGACGGCGGCGCTCCATATTGGGGGAACTGATATAGAGGCGATCCTTGCCGATATCTAAATAGAAGTTAGATAGGTCAACTACGCAGAAGTTTTGCACCGCCTGGAAGAAGCGGAAGAACTGGTAGGTTTCGAACGCATCGGTAATTTCCATACACACTTCGCGGTGGCGGTGCAGGATGTAGCGATCGAGTTCGGACAGGTCTTCGTACGCTACTGCGTCAGTTGTCGGGTTGAAGTCGTACAGGTTGCTGAGCAAGAAGCGGGCGGTGTTGCGCACCTTGCGGTAGACGTCAGACATTTGGCTGATGATGGTTTTGCCGATGGGCACATCACCGCTGTAATCGACGCTGGATACCCACAACCGCAGCACGTCTGCACCGTAAGCCGGTTCTTTCTTCAGGTTTTTGCCCCCGTTGATAATCACCAGCGGATCGACCACGTTCCCGAGGGACTTGCTCATTTTTTGTCCCTTTTCATCCAGCACAAATCCGTGGGTCAGCACTGACTTGTAGGGTGCGCAGTTGTTGACTGCGACCGAGGTGAGCAAGCTGGACTGGAACCAGCCCCGGTGTTGGTCGGACCCTTCTAAATAGAGGTCAACCGGATACTGTAGCTCTTCCCGTTGGCTGGCGACGGAAGCCCAAGACGACCCAGAATCGAACCACACATCCATCGTGTCGGTGCCTTTGGTGTAAGTGCGACCGTTGTTGCGATATTCCTCGGGCAGCAACTCCTCCACCGACAGTTTCCACCACGCATCCGAGCCCTGTTCGCGGAAGATATCCCGCACGTGGTTGATGGTGGCTTCATTTAGTAGCTCCTCTCCCGTTTCCTCGTCGTAGACCACGGGAATGGGGACCCCCCAAGAGCGCTGACGGGAGATGCACCAATCGGAGCGATCGCTCACCATCGGCGTAATCCGGTTTTCGCCAACTGCAGGCACCCACTTCACCTCTTTGATCGCAGCCAAAGCAGCATCGCGGAAGCCCTCAACCGAGGCAAACCACTGAGTGGTGGCGCGGAAGATGGTGGGTTGCTTGGTGCGCCAGTCGTAAGGGTATTTGTGGCCGTATGCCTCCTCTTTCATCAGTGCCCCTACTTCCGTTAGGGCATCAATCGAGGCTTGGTTACCGCTGGTTGCTTTATCCGTCGAGAGTACATCTAGGCCAACAAACCGCTCGCCTGCCTCTTCGGTGAACTTACCGTTAGCGTCCACAGGCGACAAGATCTCGAGGCCGTACTTTTTACCGGTGTTGAAGTCATCCTGACCGTGGCCGGGGGCGGTGTGAACGATACCGGTACCGGATTCGGTGGTGACGTAGTCGCCCAACACGCACAGGCTGGGGCGATCGTAGAGAGGGTGCTTACCGGCGCTGCGATCCATCACCTTGCCGGGGAAGGTAGTTTTGACCGTCAGCGATTCCCCAAACGTGGCTTCCATGCTGTCTTTCAGATCGGCAGCGATGATGAAATGCCCAAAGCTAGCAGACTCCACCACGGCGTAAGTTAGCTCGCCGTTAAAACATAGGGCCAAATTGGCAGGGATAGTCCAGGGTGTAGTGGTCCAAATGGCCACCCGCAAATCGGGCATGAACTCACCCAAATGCTGCTCGGCTTCTGGGGTCAGCTCTTGGATGGGGAAGGCAACGTAGATACTACGAGACTTGTGGCCTTCGGGATATTCCAGCTCTGCTTCTGCAAGCGCAGTCTGGGAACTGGGGCTCCAGTGGACGGACTTAAGACCGCGATAGATGTAGCCATTCAGGGCCATCTTGCCGAACACTTCGATCTGGGCCGCTTCGTATTCCGGCTGCAGGGTCATGTAGGGATGGTCCCAATTTCCCCATACGCCTAAGCGCTTGAAGCCAGACATCTGACGGGCGATCGCCTTCTTGGCAAAGTCCCGCGCCTTATACCGCAACTTAATCGGAGTCAGGGCTTCCCGTCGTTCGGGGTCCATGCTTTGTAGCACTTTCAATTCAATGGGCAGTCCGTGGCAGTCCCAACCGGGCACGTAGCGGACCTTACGCCCCTGCAACATCTGATATTTGTTGATGACATCCTTGAGGATCTTGTTCAGGGTGTGCCCCATGTGGATGTCGCCATTGGCATAGGGAGGGCCATCGTGCAGGACGAATGGCTCACCAGAATTTTCCGTGGCGAGAGTTTCGTAAATCTCGTGCTCGGCCCAATAGCTCTGGATTTCGGGCTCTTTTTGTACCGCATTGGCCCGCATCGAAAATTGCGTTTGGGGCAGGTTGAGGGTGCTTTTGTAATCGACACCAGTGGAGTTTGCTTCGCTCACGGGTTTTCAAACGTAACGGCCAAGTAGTCCCCATTGTAAAAACCTATGGTCGCACCGGCGATGCAGATTGCTGATGAGTGAGATGAATATTTCTGCCGTTGTGCCTCAATCCTCATGGCAGCGATCGCTTTGCAAACCCAAAACTGTTGTTTAAAACACGAAAGCGACTAGATGCTTGATAACTGTCGCTTTTCAGTGGTCGATGTTGTAAATATTACATATGTGTATCTGGGCGATCGAAGCAAGAGTGCGATCTTGGTCGTATTTATACAGAGAGTTGATTTGGATCACTGAGAACCACTGATTGACAGCCCTATAAAAGACTCACAAAGGATCTCTTCCCAACAAGAGGTTCTCCACAACAACCCATTCAGCTACTGGAGAACTTAAACAATGGCAGTCATCAACGGCAACGGCAACAACAATATTCTGCTCGGAACCGGTAGCGCCGATTCCATCAACGGCCTAGGTGGAAACGACACCCTGTACGGCTACGGCGGTAACGATTTCCTCAACGGCGGTACGGGCAACGATTTCATGTCCGGAGGCAGCGGCAACGATTATCTGTTCGGCGACTCTGGTAACGACACCATGAATGGAGGTTCCGGTTTCGATACGGCTGCCATCAATGCAGGAAGTAATGCCACTGTCACAAACACCAATATTTACGGCCAAGGCACTGACAGCATTAGCAACATCGAGCGAGTCAACGTCTTTGGAAACGGTAACAGTCAGACGCTAAATGCCAGCAACTTCAGCGGTGTTGTTTACATCAATGGATACGGCGGTAACGACTTCATTTACGGCGGTAATGGTGATGACACCCTCCTGGGTGGCAGCGGTAACGATTTCATTCGCGGAGGCGATGGTAACGACTCCATTGACGGCGGTTCCGGAAATGACACGGCCTCTATCAACGCAGACGGTAACGCTACGGTTACGAATAGCCAAGTGACCGGTCAGGGCACTGACAGCATCAGCAGCATCGAACAGGTCAACGTTTATGGTAGCGGTAACAATCAGACGTTTAACGCCTCCAGTTTTAGCGGCACAGTCTACCTAAGTAGTGGTGGCGGCAACGACAATCTTTACGGCGGTAGCAACAACGACACGCTGCTAGGGGGGAGCGGCAATGACTATCTGGTGGGTGGTGGCGGCAATGACTCGATGAATGGGGGCAGCGGAGATGACATTGCTGCTATCAATGCCACCGGCAACGTGTCTGTCTCTAACACTCAGATAGCTGGACAAGGCACCGACAGCATTAGCAACCTCGAGCGTGTCTATGCCTACGGCGGTGGTGCCAACCAAACCATGTCTGCCAGTGGGTTTAGCGGTCGGGTTCGGTTCTACGGTTACGGCGGCAACGATAACTTATACGGCACAGCCGGGAACGACAGTCTCTACGGTGGTAACGACGACGACTATTTGCGGGGCTACGGTGGCGACGATGTCCTGTCCGGTGGAAGCGGTTTCGATACTGTTCGTATTAACTCGAATGGCGATATCGTTGTCTCCAACACTCAGGCAACAGGGGAAGGCACAGATACCCTAAGCAGCATCGAGCAACTGTTTCTTTACGGCAGCAATAGTGCTCAACTCATCGATGCTGAAGATTTCAGCGGTTCATCCCGCCAATATGGTTACGGCGGTAAAGATACGCTGCTGGGTGGCGCGAGCAATGACTCCCTCAACGGCGGCGACCAAGCAGACGTATTGCGGGGGGGTGAAGGTGATGACACGATCGCTGGCGGAGCTGGTTTTGACACCGCTCTGTTCTATGCCGACAACACCTTTACCCTGACGAATACCACCGCCACCGGTCACGGCACCGATAGCATCTCCGATATCGAGATGGTGAAAATTCGAGGTGGCAGTCTAGGGAACGACATCAACGCGACTGCCTTTAGCAAGCGCACTATCTTGAAGGGGAATTCTGGTAACGATTCCCTGCTGGGTGGCAGCAACAAGGACCAACTGTTTGGTGGATTGGATCGCGACCTGCTCGAAGGCAATGCCGGCAACGACTTCCTGCGGGGAGACGATGGTAACGACACCCTGAGAGGAGGAGATGGCAACGACTCCCTCATCGGTGGCAAAGGGAACGATGTGCTCGTGGGTGGCTCGGGCAAAGATACCCTGACCAGCGGTAACAAGAGCGATCGCGACACCTTCGCCTACAACAACATTACTCAGGGCCGCGACCTAATTACCGACTTCGATCGCACTGGCCCCACCAAAGATAAGTTCCGCATTGCAGCCAGCGGTTTCTCGGCTACGGGTGGAGCCTCTGCTCTGACCGCCGGTAAGCTGCCCAACAGCCAAGTTGTAGGCATTAACGGCAACCTGGGTTCCAGCGCTGGCTTCCGCTACAACCAAGCCAACGGCAAGCTATTCTTCGATAGCGACGGTGGCGACCGATTCTCAGGCCTGTCCTTGCTGGCAACCGTTCAAGACGGCGGCTCTGCTGTTGGCCTCAGTGCGATCCAGAATTCCATCTTCGTGGTCTAGCGGTCGTAGAGCAGGCGAGCGGGGTCAATAGCGCGCGTACTCACCTAATATCCTGACTTTTGTCTTCAGTCATCGAGAGTCCTACCTGTCACAGCTACAGGTAGGACTTTTCATATCGGGTAGCACGATTTGTTTTGAGGTTTGTAGCCATGCCAGTTGCAGCGGGGCAATAGGCAGATTTGGCCACTTACCAATTGTTCTCGACCAGAGGGAAAGCGCTGTGTGAAATCGCAACCTAAGCGATTTGATAGTTGGAATCAAAATTTTATGGCTCGTGCGTAAATTCTCTTGGCAAAACCTACCGCTCCTTACCCAGTAAAGAAAAATAGTTGCTAACCTTACATGCATCGATCCGGAAATACTGCTGAAGTAACCTGCGATCGCGATCGCACCTTGGCATAGATGGCGATCGCTGAGAGCTACCTATGACCAGCCCTATAAGGGACTTGTAACGGATTACTTCCCGACGAGAGCTTCTCCATTCCCCTTACAGCTATTGGATATCGAGAACAATG
>JBCBVA010000145.1:0-7776 GCA_039817825.1 Cyanobacteria bacterium J06642_12
AACATCCCTTTCTCGTATGGGTACTAGGCAGATTAATCTCGCCGGGGAAAAATTCTTCTAGTAATGTCTATGAAATCACATAGGATTACTGTAGAAATCAGCGATAAACCCATGTAAGGGATGTTGGCATCTGCATCTTAATCCAGTCAGTTATTTGTTTTTGAGGGCATCCCATAAGCACGATTCTGCTGGGGTGAGATTTTGGCGGAGGTTGCGAGCGGCTTCGATGGTTTCTCGGGTGTTGCCTCGGATTCTTTGGGGAGTTGAGGGCATAGTTTTGGTGGTGGGGCGTTTGGTTAGGGTGCCCGAGATTGTTGCGCTGGTGGCCCCCTAAATCCCCCATTAATGGGGGACTTTTTGAAGATTTTTACCTCCTTCTGATGCGTCGCAAGATGCGATCGCCCCACCCAATACCGCCACCATCAGTGCAACGGCCCTTGCAAAATCAACGAGGCGATCGCCTCTGTAATCGCGCTCCCATCCTCATTCGCCAGTTCTTCATACCACCGCTGAGTACGAGCCGGATCGTAGCCATGAATCATCCGAGCCCGCTTCAACGCTTTTCGCGTGACATCGGCAGTGCGCTCCTGGCGCGCAGCCTCGTACCGTGTGAGAGCATCCACCACCCCGACATTCGTAGAGATCAGGGAATTAGCCAACACCCAAGCATCCTCAATCGCCTGACAGCCCCCTTGCCCCAAATCGGGAGACGTACTGTGTGCGGCATCCCCCAATAACGCAATCCGACCATTCGCAAATGCTGGCAGCGGTTCAATGTAATGGATGGGAACACGATTGCTTCTCTTGGGGTCAAGAGTTTCAATTAAATGCTGCACGGGGTCAGCCCACCCTCGAAAGTAATGGGATAACTCTTCGCGAACATCCCCCAAAAGTTCAGCCTCTTTCGCCAGCGGAACATCAAAGAAAAAGTAGAAGCGATCGCCCCCCACCGGCATCAGCGAAGCCCGCTGCCCATCCCCTGCATAAATCACCCAACTGTGTCGCGGTGCCAGGCGATCGTTGGCCGCCACCAGCCCGTTCCAGTTCACGTAGCCCGCATACTGGCGCTCGATCGCTCGCCCAACCACGTGATTGCGAATCGCAGAGTGGGTGCCGTCAGCAGCAACCAGCACGTCACCCTTCACCCGCCGACCATCGGCAAAAATCGCAGTGACACTATCGGCATCTTGCTCCACCGCAACGCAATTCGAGTTGAGCCGAACGGTGTCAGGCCCCACCGCCGTCAGCAACATGCGCTGCAAATCTGTCCGCGCTACCGGATAGGGACATTGCCCCACCGCCTCCACAATCGGCTGCAAGCTGAAATCATTCAACACGTCACCGGTTTTCGTGAGATAGCTCATGCGGTGCATGGGACCACCAATACTGGCAATCTCCTGCCCCAACCCCAGACGATTCAGCACCTTGACCCCATTCGACCACAGCGAAATTCCGGCTCCGGCAGGGCGCAGCTCCCGCACGCGATCGTAAACCTCGACGTCGAAACCCACCTGCTTCATCGCAATGGCGGCAGTCAGTCCGCCCATCCCCGCACCGATCGCGATCGCCTTGAGATTGTTCATAAACCTCTACGCCAATAGGGCCAAGTACTCCACCCATCAATGCACCAATCTCAAACCAGCGGCAAGGCAAGTTTCAACTGGTATAGCAATCCGATCGCCATCGTTCATGCAGGTGGCCGATAGTACCGATTCTGCAAGCACAGCGCCCCACTACTCTGTTCGGAGTAAACACCTCGCATCTGAATTTGCTGTTACGTTGACCCAATCCAATTTGCAAAATCTCGTCCAATCTCGAATTTGGAGATGCGACCGATGGCAAACAGCGACAATCTTGGCATGGAACGGGTCTTGAATTCTGGCGAACCGCCCCCCGAAGAACCGCTGGCAACAGCCACCCCCTCCAAAACCGATTTAATTTACGGCTTAGACGACATCCCCTCCCTACAGCAATCGGTATTTGCAGCACTGCAACACGTCCTGGCTTGCTTCATCGGTATCGTCACCCCCTCGCTAATTATTGGCGGAGCGCTGGATTTACCACCCAACATCACCACCTACTTAGTCAGCATGTCGCTGTTTGTGTCGGGGATTGCGACATTTATTCAAGTGAAACGGCTCGGCCCGGTGGGGTCTGGGCTATTGAGCATTCAAGGTACGAGCTTTGCCTTTATCGGCCCGATTATTGCAGCAGGGGGAGCGGCGATCGCCAGTGGAACCACGCCGGAAGATGCGCTAGGCACTATTTTCGGTCTCTGTTTCTTCGGGTCGTTCATCGAGATTATTTTTAGTCGGTTTCTCCACTTAGCCGCCAAGATTATCACTCCGTTGGTGACGGGGACGGTGGTGTCGTTAATTGGATTAACGCTGATTAACGTCGGCATTACAGCCATTGGTGGTGGAGTTCCATCCAAAGCTGCCGGTACGTTCGGCAGTCCGCAACATTTGGGGCTGGCGGCCCTAGTCCTGGTCACCATTGTGACGCTGAATAGCAGTCGAAATCCGCTACTGAGGATGGTGTCGATCGCCGTTGGCCTGATCGTTGGCTACGTATTTGCCATTCCATTGGGCATGGTGGATTTGAGTGCGGTGGGCAATTCCCCCGCGATCGCAATGCCAACACCGTTTCGATTTGGATTTGGCTTTAACCCGGTGGCATTTATTCCGTTCGCCTTCCTGTTTGTCATCACCACCATCGAATCCATTGGAGATTTGACAGCAACATCAGCCATTTCCGGGGAACCTATTCAGGGAGAAACCTACATGCGCCGCATCAAAGGTGGCGTGCTGGGCGACGGCGTTAATTCCTTGCTGGCAGCGTGCTTCAACACCTTTCCCAATACAACCTTCAGCCAGAACAACGGAGTGATTCAACTGACGGGCGTAGGCAGTCGCTACGTCGGGTATTTCATTGCAGGGTTCTTTGCGATCGCGGGATTGTTTCCGGCCATTGGAGCCGTCATTCAGGCAGTTCCGCAACCCGTCCTGGGCGGCGCGACGATTATCATGTTCGGCAGCGTGGCCGCGGCTGGAATTCGGATTTTATCTACCATTCGATTTACGAAGCGATCGTCGATTATTTTGGCAACATCGCTGGGATTGGGGCTAGGCGTTGTATTTGCTCCCGACATCCTCGACCAGATGCCATCGCTGGTGAAAAACATTTTTGCTTCCGGGATTTCGACCGGAGGCCTGTGTGCCCTATTCTTGAACATCGTTCTGCCAGGACCACGTGATTGATGCATCGCATTTGAGTCCGATCGCAAACCTACTTAAATATTCGAAATCATCGGGTGGCTGACCAAGCAGGCTCGACGATACGACGACACAGCTCCGTTTGAAACCAAATATAAAGAAGAAATAAAC
This sequence comes from Cyanobacteria bacterium J06642_12, assembly GCA_039817825.1. Taxonomy (GTDB): domain Bacteria; phylum Cyanobacteriota; class Cyanobacteriia; order Thermostichales; family PCC-7336; genus PCC-7336. The sequence goes on from JBCBVA010000145.1 coordinate 3,387, forward strand.
ATCTCGAGATTCTAATCAAAGTCGAGTCAAAAAACGCAATATTTCTTTAGTGATGGGCAAGCTGAAAGCAACAGTTCCAAGTACAGAGTCTGACAAGCAATCAGTCCTGCTGCTGTGGGAACAACCGCATCTGGACGCCAACCATGCGCTCGTTGCAGCTGAAACTGACAGTCGCGCTGCTGGTCACAAGTTTGACAGCAGTCGCTATGGTGAGCGCAATCTCCCGCTGGTTCGTCTTTCAAAACCTCAATCAAGCCGTTCTCGACATTAGCTTTGGGGCCTTTCAAGAAGACGTTAAAGCCTACTTCGAAACCTACGGGACGTGGGAAGCAGGGCGGGAGGTTGAATCCTTTGACGAATTTATTCAGCGCCGCCGCCCCGTCGGCAGAGCACTGCACCCCCCTCCCCAACTCAACCGCTTGCCCCGATTGAGCGAGCATGGTGTACCTGGCCCCGGACATCCATCTGGTCTCCCCCCTCTGCCCAATCCGGCAATCGCCGAAATCGAGCAACCTCCATTTACGTTCCTGTTGCTCGACGCGGCAACCGATCGCATTCTGTTAGGGCCGGATGAATATACTGCAGACCGAGAGATTCCGACTCGATTGTTTGAGCAGCGGCAACCCATCTTTGTTGGTGGACAGCCGGTAGCGATCGCCGTTCCTCTCGGAACCCCCAATCTCAATCAACTGGACAAACGTTACCTCGCATCTCTGAATCTCTCCTTGCTATACGGCATGGCAGTGGGCTCGGTATCCGCTCTGCTGTTGGGACTAACCTTGGGGGGTCAACTCAGTGCCCCACTGCGACAGTTGAAACGGGCGATTCAGGCGATGGATCGGGGGGAATTACACCAAGAGGTTCCCGTCCGTTCCCGAGACGAAATTGGTTTGTTGGCGGCGGCTTTCAACCAGATGAGCGCCGACTTGGCTCAAGCCTACGAATCGCTGCAAACCTCTCACAACACGATTCAATTGCAGGCCGCACAGCTCAAAGAGCTGAGTATTCGTGACGAACTAACACAGCTGTACAACCGACGATATTTCAACGAACAAGCCGCCCAGCATTTCGAGCTGGCCCATCGCCACCACCAACCGCTCAGCATCGCGATCGGCGATATAGACTGCTTCAAGGCCATCAATGATACGTTTTCGCATGGGGTCGGGGATGAGGTCTTGCGACGGGTAGCCGAGATTTTGATGGCTAATACCCGCAAATCCGACATTATTGCCCGGTACGGTGGCGAAGAATTTATCATGGCATTCCCGAACACCGGACTGCACAGAGCTGCCACCGTTTGCGAACAGTTACGGCGAACCATTGCCACCTACAACTGGGAGGACATCCACCCCCATCTTCGCGTCACGCTCAGTATTGGTGTTGGGTCTAGCGAACATGCCAAAAATGTCGATGTAGAGATCGCTGCGGCTGACCGGCAACTGTATCGAGCCAAGCATAGCGGTCGCAATCGAGTCATGTGGGCAGACAAGCGATCGCAGGGCGCGATCGCTAGCCGCTCTACAGCCACCTGAGCTCGATAGCCCTGATCCCCAGCTTTCCTCCCAATGTCGAACTGGTGTTGCACTACCTATAGTGTTTTTCCATTTCAGTTAGGACGAAGGTTTCTAGACCTCGTCTGGGGAGAACGTAGCTGAAATGTCCGCAGTGGTGCCTGCTATAAGTTCGATAGCCCTCACCCCCAGCCCCTCTCCCACATGGGGATTATCCAACTTGAATAATTCTGTCGAACTCACATTGCACTAAACCCACCCTGACTCCGCGAGGGAGAGGGTGGGCTGGCCCCCAAGCAGAGCTAGGGTCGTTGTGAAAGGCTAGGAGATTACACGGCGGCCACTCTGAGGGCGTCAATGCTGACGCTGGTTTTGCCAGTGGTTCGCAAACGAATCGTATTGCTGCCCTTCTTTAAATAGACAGTGTCGCTCACCCAGTCCCAGTTGTTCCATCCACCCGTGCTAGCAAAGCGGGGGGAAGACTGGTCGGTTTTGCCGTTTACAGCTACCTTGAGCGGGCTTCTGGTCTTATCTCCCTGTGCATAGCGCCAATCCAAGCGGTAGCGTCCGGCAGCTGGCACATCAATTTTGTACTCGATTGCATCATTCGAGGAGCGATCGAATTTCACGTACCGTCCCCCCTGCGCCTTGCTGTTCCCCTTTCGTGTACTGACACTAACCAACTTGGCATGCTCCGCTTGGTAGGTCTTGATGAACCCGTTGGACCCTGAGCGATTCTGATTATTCTGCTGCGTATTCGAGCCCCCTGCCGGTGTTAAGACCAGAGAATCCAGTACGGCAGGGTCACCCCCGCGCTCTTGACCGACAATGGCGAGGCGATCGCCAGACTTCAGCGTTAAGCCTTCGATGGTGCGACTGCGACGCGATTTCGCATTGGCAGTCGGACTACCGGTACGAGAGTCTAGAGTCCACCCTTCGAGCGTCTTGCCGTTGAGTTTGACTTGGAACTTTCCGGCACCGTCTTTCTCGTCGAAGTATTTCAGATCGAGGTCATAGGTCCCTCTCAACCCCTTATGGACATATACCGCCCGTCCAGTTTCGTTTGATTGCTTGCCACGCAGGCTAACCGCCTTGTTACCCGAGGCAGAGGAATTTTTCTCCACTCTGTAGTTGCTTAACTGCAGCGACTCAGCCTCGACGCGAATTGCCGATGAAGTCTTGCTGTTACTACTGCTGTTGTAGCTTCCGCCGTTGTTATTGCTGCCAGAATTACCGCCACTATTTGATTTTCCAGTCTGGGGCTGCTCGGGAATCGATTGAATCCGAGCCCCTTTGCCGTGGCCAGTTCTCATCGTGAAGTCATCGATGTAGAGTACGCGGCGGGTTGTTGAAGAGTTCTGAGGACGTGCCTTCCAATCGGGTTTGTAAATCCCCAGTTTGCTGAATGGAGCCAGTTTGTCATTAAAGGCATTGGGGCCTGTCTTGTTGAAAACTAATTTGCCGTCCTTGTAGACCCGAAAGATGCCGTCAGATTTGTAACTCCACTTAATTTCAAAACTCCAGTCAGTCCATTTACCTCGATTGAGAGAGCCAAGATTGGTTGTGCGCGACCCGTGGTTGGTATTCTTTTTGGTCACGGCCTTGGAATCCCATGCCTGTTTCAGATTGAAGGAGTCTCCCTGAATACGCAGTGCTGCAGGGGGGTTACGCCACGTTTCTCCCAAGTGCGAGTCGGGCTTGGCATGCCACTGGGTAATAATCTCCAGTGAGCCATCTGCTTTCCAGTCGTTAGGAATGTAGGTTCGTAACGAGTAGGTGTAGTTTTGGCCAAATTTTGGGGTGGTGTCGCTGATTTTGGGAAGGACCTCAGCGCGGGAGCTGTTGCTGACGAGGGGATCGCCTTTGCGCAAGTCAAATCTGAGGACTTTGCCAGAACCACTCGGATTCGAGACAACGTTCACGCCATGCTTAGTTTTGCTATGGATGCGGTAATCACCCAATCCTTTTTCGTTGCTGCCGGAGAAGATCGTGTTCCCCTGCAGCACAGATTGGTAGCGGTCTGCCACCGAGCTGTGAAATGGGGAGTCGGCCTCGATTTGACCGGTGGAGACTTCCAATTGCCAGTCCCCTCCCAGCCTGCTACTTCCTGTTAAATCATTAGATGCGGCAACATCGGCTCCAGTCAGTTCACTGAACTGGTTGAGGAAATGTTCCCCTTGCTGACCTGCGGCAACGTTACAGCCGTAGAACAAAATATCGGCATCGACGGTCAGCGATGTTTGCCATTCTTGTAACTCGTCGCGGACATTGCTCAGAGACGTGGAGGAAATGGTGGAGGCCCCCAGTTGCAGTTGTCCCGATTCTCCGTGGGATACCACACTGAGGCTGGCAACATCCTGGTAGTTAGCGAGGGTGTCGGTAATTTGGGAAATCCCGTTCGATTGCCCATCCAGACGAATGACTTGAGTATTGTCTTTAACCTGTGAAATCAGAGTGTCGATGTTGTCGATAGAAGAATCGACAAATAACAAGTTGACCGGCGAGTTCTGGGTGGCTGGATTCTGACCAATTGAACTCTGATAGCTTGCTGATTGTAGGGGAGCAGCTTGCAATGGACGGGCGCTATTCAGCAATTCGGGTGTCATGTGGAGTGCGTTCCTGTGATGAATCCTGGTTCGACGAAACGACGACAGGACATCCCGTTCGTCATCCCTCAACACCCCAAACGTTCCCCTTCATAAAATCTTTATATTCATCAATATTACCGATACACATACGTATCTTTTGGCTAAAACTTCACAATCAGAAAAAACCACTAGGGTTTATGTTTGTTTTGGACGACGAATCTACTGATATTGCGAAGACAAGGCTTTTTGGAGGCTCGGATTAGTCCTCAAATACATGCAAATTGAGCGGAA
>JBCBVA010000146.1:0-7628 GCA_039817825.1 Cyanobacteria bacterium J06642_12
CTGCAACAACGAAAGCGGCAAAGAATACTGCGGCGATCGAGCTGGACAGTACGGTCTCGATGTTACCCATGCGCAAAGCACGATACAGGCGCTGGGGAGGACGTACGGTCAGGTGGAACAAACCAGCAATAATGCCGATTACACCCGCAGCAATGTGGTGGGCTACAACGCCACCCGGATTGAATGGGTCGAATCCTGCAGGCCCCCATTCAGGGGCAACTGGCTGCAGGTGGCCGCCCAAACCGTAGGCATCGTTCACCCACATGCCGGGGCCAAATACACCGGTGAGGTGGAATGCACCGAAGCCAAAGCACAGCAGGCCAGACAGCAACAGGTGTATGCCGAACATTTTCGGCAGGTCAAGAGCTGGTTCGCCAGTACGGGGGTCGCGGAACAGTTCCAAGTCCCAGTAAACCCAGTGCCAAACGGCAGCTAAAAACAGCAAACCAGACAAAATGATGTGGGCAGTCGCCACACCTTCAAAACTCCAAAAACCGGCGTTCTCGACGAACTCACCGGCCAAATTCCAGCCATTCCAGGAATTCTCAATTCCTAGGCGAGCCATAAACGGCATAACGAACATGCCCTGACGCCACATAGGGTTCAGGATGGGGTCGGAGGGGTCATAAATTGCCGCCTCGTACAGTGCCATGGACCCAGCCCAACCCGCTACCAAAGCGGTGTGCATTAGGTGAACTGAGATCAGGCGTCCCGGATCGTTAAGCACGACTGTATGGACCCGGTACCACGGTAGTCCCATAAAGCGCGATCCTCCACTTGCGATTACACAGCCTTTATTTATCAGACATTTAGTAGAACGCAGCCCTCGAAGTTTGTCTCAAATGACCAGCATGCTGCCGTTCCGTAGAGAACGCGCAAACTGTCATCCGTAAAGCGAGACGAGTGCCTCTAGCGACAAATCAAACGATGCCTGCATGGTTCATAAGACCTTTTGTGATGAAAGCTACCGCAAATCGGAAAGCTAACGTCCGCTACCTGAAGCTAAAACACCTCAGCCAGCCAGCCTTGTGAACAGTATGCAGTAAGGCGCAGACTAACTTTTGCAGTATAACGGAATGTAACGGATAGCTCCTGAACTCTGCAAGTTTTCTAAGTGATTTTGTCCAAAAGCCCCTAAGTTCGCTGAGATCGGGTTGAATTTCTTCGATATGCTTTACGGAAGTTAATATACTTGCGGTGAACGAGCTGGTGCCGACAAGGCGCTGTCCGCCATTTGGATGCGGCGTTTTTGGCATTAGAGAGTCGTTCGCTAGCTTGTAGAGAGCTGGTTTGCAGGTTAATCCACTAGAGAGAGACGATGCCCACTATCAATTTTGTGAATGAAGACAAGAGCGTTAACGTTGCAGAAGGAGCAAATCTTCGACGAGCCGCTCTGGAAAATGGCATCGATCTCTACAAGCTGGTTGCCAAGATGATGAACTGCGGTGGGGCGGGCCAGTGCGGTACTTGTGTTGTAGACGTGACTGAGGGGGCCGAGCGCCTCTCCGAGCGCACCACTCCCGAACAGCGCAAGCTCAAGCGCAAGCCCGATACGTACCGACTGGCCTGTCAGACGAAGGTTATGGGAGACATTACGGTCAAGACCAAGCCATAGCGGCTAGAAATGTTTGCCATTGAGGGATTGCGTCCAATGAACAACGAGGTTTTCGGGCCGCAGTTGCCAAATATTCGAACAACTTCATTGTTGTAGCAATTCGCTGTAATGTCTGGAGCTTGGAGACCGCTAAATCCTCGATTTGCAAGGAAAAATAATTAGGGAACTCTCCATAGCGGGTTGCAGGTCGCCAGATCGACCTTTGCAATCGGGAGTGTTGGTAGGCGAAATGATTTAGGTCGCAGAGAACGCTTAGATTCTCGAGAGCAATATTTCTGGGCCAGGGTTTAGTAGGCTCCTTTCGCTCTGATGGCCACCCATATGGTTTTGGTCAGGATGTAAATATCCAGCCAGACCGACCAATTGCGAACGTAATATTCATCCAGCTCTACTCGTTCTTCGTAGGTGGTATCGCTGCGGCCGGAAACTTGCCACAAGCCTGTAATACCAGGCAGAACCTTGAGGTAGAGATCGAACTTATCGCCATATAGGGATACCTCTTCATCAATGATGGGTCGGGGGCCAACCAAACTCATTTCACCGAGAAGGACATTCCACAATTGCGGCAGCTCGTCCAAGCTGGTGCGACGCAGCCACTTGCCAATGCGAGTAATGCGCGGGTCGTGCTTCAGTTTGCGATCGCGCTCCCACTCCTCTCGCACCTCTGGGTACTGCTCTAGGTATGCTTCTAGTATGCGATCTCCATCTGCATACATCGAGCGGAACTTCCACGCTTTAAATAGTTTCCCCCCCTTTCCAATGCGGGTATGGCCGTAAAATATCGGTCCACGAGAGTCTAGTTTGATGGCGATTCCGCACAGCAGAATCAGTGGCAACACCATCAATCCACCGACAATCGTCAGGAAGAACGTCAAACAGACTTTGACCAGTTGCGGCCCCGGTAACAGCAGTTGCTGCCGGACTTCCAACCCCAACACCCCCCCCATATCACGGGCCATGACCCACAATGTGGAGAACCCAAACAGGTTGGGAATCAGCAAAATGTGACGAAACAGTTGGCCGTATTTCTCCAAAATACCGACGACGCGAGCGCTGGATACTCCTGGCATGGCGACGATAGCGTAGGTTAGGTTCAGACGACGGGCTAATTCGGGCGCTTTACTGACCGGTCCGATCACGGGAACCCCTTTCAGTGAGCCTCGTTTGCTGGGATCGTCATCCAAAATAGCCACCGGTTTGAGGCCAATTTCTGGGCGAGCTTTCAGGGTTTCAATCACCATCGAACCGGTCTTTCCAGCCCCCAGCACCAATACTGGATATCCCCACCAAGGCTGTGGCGCGCAGATTTGTCGAACCAATCCCCGTGTCAACGGCACCAGCACCAGGGTGAGCAACCAGGCCATCAGAAATACGCCACGGGAATACACCGTTGTATTGCGTAGCAAGAAGGTAGCCGTACCCAACACCACGTAAATCAACGTCGTGGTAACACTGGTGCGCCGCAATTCGTCAGCAGGACTGAGGGCCACTCCGGCATACAAGCCCACAATGCTGTATCCCAAGACAAACAAGCCCAGCAACGGCCAGATTTGCCAATAGAGGGAAGGATGATAGCTGCCCCCCAGCCATAACCGCACCCATACGCTGGAGACAGCCGATACGGTAAGGGCAATCAGATCGGTGGCCACCAAAGTGCTTACGGTGGCCAGCGGGCGAGCGGAAACGGCGAGGGCTCGCAACGCGGGTTTCAGCTTTCGTTGAATGGGCGTACCCAGCAACTAGATAAATCCGACACAGTTCCCCGCAATTGTCGCACACGGCCTCGGTGCAGGATTGGCCGCTCTCCAACCGCCTTTCATCACAAAGGACGGAGAGGCACGAGATACTGGGAACAAGAGGGGTCACCCACGATCGCAGTCGCCATCACAGCATTCAGCGCCCTCAGCCTGCCAGTCCGGGAATCTGTACCGTGGCGATCGCCAACGACAGAGCCTCTGTCCACTCCACAGTGGCCCCATAGGTATCACCCGTCTGTCCACCCAGTTGGCGATTGAACCACCATCCCACCCCCAGCGAGATCGCCACACACCCCAGCCCCCATAGAGGAAACAACGCCATTGAGTGAACCGCTAACCGCAGAGCCAACACCACCACCAAGACTCCAGCACTGGCGGTGGCCAAATCTGCTCGCCGGGTCGTGTCTTTCAAAAACCGCCCTTTTCCCTCTTGTTTGAGGTAGGGATAGAAGGAAATCGCTGTTAATTGTCCCCAACGCCCCCACACCGGCACCAGCAACCACCACACCCATCGAGGGTCGGGCAAATGCATAGCGGCCACAAATTTCAGCAACATTAGCGCGATCGCTACCATCACCCCAAAGGCCCCCGCGGAACTATCGGTCATGGCTTGCAAGCGTCGTTGCGTCCCACGAATTGAGCCGTCCCCTGCCGCCAGTCCGTCGGCAGTATCCATCGCCCCATCTAAATGCAGTCCACCAGTAATCCCCAGCCACAGGCACACCACCAGCAGCGATCGCATGGCAGGGGGCATTACCCATGCCAGCAGCGCATCCACACCAGCCAGCAAGATGCCGATGCCAAGGCCAACCAAGGGCAGCCAACGAGCCACGCGATCGAAATGGAGCGTCAAGGTTTTAGGGAGCGGAATAACCGTATAGAACGCGATCGCGGCTAGTAATGAGCGCATGACGAGCGGCCAGTGACACCTGTTGAGGAAGCATCATACAGAAACTCCACCCGGCAGGACATGCCAGGTGGAGTCTGTGGGGAGAGTAAGCAGACTGTTTGACCCGCTATTTAGTGACAGATGTTGAGCGCTAGCTTACTTTTTGATTCTTGGGACAGATCACGCCAAATCCTCCATGATTGCGTTCGTAAATGACGTTGATTTCGTCAGTCTCGGTATTGCGGAAGACGAAGAAATCGTGATCCACCAACTCCAGTTGATGCAGCGCATCCGATACCGTCATCGGTGGCATGGAGAAGTACTTGGAACGCACTACTTCAGGGGGAAGCTGAGGTTCGCGACTGGCATCGGGCATGGGGGCCACTGGCTGCCGACTGACCGCCACCGAAGTCTTATCGCGGTGCTTGGTGCGATCGCGCCCGTTGCGCTCCTTAAACTTGCGCAATTGGCGAGTGATTTTATCGGCAACGCGATCGATGCTGGCGTACATGTTAGCGCTACTTTCTTGAGCGCGAATCACTTTGCCGTTGGCATAGATGGTCACTTCTGCTGAATGGTTGTTACTAATGCGAGGATTACGTTCAACAGACAAGTTAATATCAACTTCGCTTGTGAGATGAGAAAAGTGGGCGACTGCTTTTTCTATTTTTTCTTCGACGTAGCCATGAATGGAATCAGTAACGTCAATATTTCTTCCTTGCACAACCATTTTCAGCATAAGAATGCCTCCTCCATTCGTTGGAAAAACTGCGTTTTTTGCCAATCAAGTATGTGGAGAATAGCCGTTCTGTTTGAATTAAATCGAGCGATCTGAAGATGCACTATCCAAGCACACAGCTCTCTCCGGCTTGAATTCCACCTCCTGAAATAAATATCTAGAAAGGCGATCCCGCGTTTGGGATTCCGCTATTATGCCTCCGTAGACAGGAAAATGTGCACTCCGTAAACAGTCGAAATATTTCTTGCGAGAAGTTGACTGCTCCGGGAATACAGCAAGATGACATCGAATTTAGCTAGCCACAGCTCTATCAATTAAGAAGTCGAGCTTGTTTGAACTGTACATAGCTAACCTTCAATAGCTATAAATTAACATCTAAACCCAACAACAGAGCTCTTCATTAACATCGTCTTTAACGTTAGTTAATATCTCTTCGGTGACCTCGCTACAATTATTGAGCCCACTGGCTAAGTATTCGGGTAGAGCTAACCTGATGGGTAGAGCCAGCTAGGGCATGTGTCTTGGGGGCTTCTGGTTCTTTGCTGACGCCAGTGCATGATTGAGGTGTGGGCAAACGTCATCATGCTTGCTGCAACCCGATGGCGGAGAGCCCTTCCCTAAAGTCAGTCTAAAAAAATACAAACCTCTATCCAAACTCCTGCCATCATTCGAACAATTCATGACCACCAATCCCCCCAGCTCCGCTACTCCCGTGTCTCTAGAGGCGATCGATCTTCCTCCTAGATCCTCGGCCACTGACGCTCCCGCATTTGCTCAGATGGTATTAATCCACGGATGGGGGGCCAACTATCGAGATTTAGTGCCAGTGGCTGAAGCATTGGGGCGACCCAGCGTTTACTATTGGTTTCCCAATGCGCCATTTCCCCATCCTCAAGTGCCCGGAGGTGGTTCTTGGTTCGATTTGGAAGGGTTTGAAGGTGTTGACGACAGTTCTCGCTTGCTCGAACAGTGGTTGCTGGGGTTGGAATCGAAATCGGGAATTCCGTTAGAGAAGACTGTATTGGCCGGATTTTCTCAGGGGGGAGCAATGTCGTTGCGAGTGGGACTGGGGCTGATGCCTCGGCTAGCTGGCATTGTGTGTTTGAGTGGATTTTGGGTGGGCGAGCCTGCAGACAATTCCTCCGACGAACCGCTTCCTCCAGTTCTCATGGTGCACGGTAGACGCGATCCGGTAGTGGCGATCGCCTATGCCTATCAAGCGCGACGCAAGCTGGAAGAGCAAAATGTCAATGTGCAGTTCCATGAAATAGACGCAATGCACGAAATTCCTGCCGAAGCGATCGCTCTAACGAGCGAGTTCCTGGACAATCTGTCTTAAACAAGCGGTGCAGGATCGTTCAGTGGTGCAGGACCGATCGCAGCAGCAGTTACGCCTGTGGTTCTCCCAATAAAACAAACGAGCACGGCACTTTACGAATCACCTTATTGGACGTATCGCTGACAGCCAATCCGCCGATAGTTAGCCGACGTACGGACCGCAGCATCACCATGTCGTAGTCACTAGCTTCCGTGGCAATTCTGCGTGCAATATCATCATCCACAAGGGCTGTAGCAAAGGTTTGAACGGGCAGGTTATAGTGCTGAGCCACCGTAAGCAGCTCGGATTCGAAGCGATCCAGATCCGATTGGGGAGCAGGATTCTCGAAGATGTGTAGCAGTGTCACCTTAGCGTTATGGGTGTCGGCAAAGAGCAGCGCGAACTTGATCGCGTGTTGGGATTTAGTGGAGAGATCTCGGACCGGCACGAGGATGCGATCGATATCCACCGGCTCTTTCAACAACCGCACCACAGCAACGGGACAGTGAGCAGACCAAAATACGCTGTCGACGACGCTACCCACCAGTTGAGCCATCAGTTGGGTGTTGTCGCTCCAGCCCATCAGCAGCAGATCGGCTCCCGCTTCTTTGGCAGAACGGCTAATGCCGCGAGCAATATCATCACTGATACGCATCATCGGCTTGGGTAAAACGCCAAACTCCTCACCCACTTCGGTGGCTTGTCGCAGCAGCCACTGACTGCGTTCTAACCTTCGATCTAGCTCTGGGGCATCCATTCTCTGGTGACCCTTGACGATCGTTAGTGCCCCCAAGGAACCATTCTCGTGTTTAACCAGCAGGGCACCCAACTCGATCAGATTGCGCTCGTTGTTGGGGTTAGCAATGGGAACCACCACTGTAAATGGCTTGCCCGGTCGAGAATTTAAGAATGTATCTTGAGTCGGTTCGGCAGGGCGATCGCCAGACACTGTCGTGGCAGTTCTCAACAGGCGAGGTGCAAACCTAGCGGTCAGGACGGGACCAGAGATCGATGTTGCTAGCATCAGCACGATGATGGCACTGAACACGGCTTGGGGCAGTAGGCCCGCATTAAAGCCAGCAAGGGCTGCTGCTAATGTTGCCGCCACCTGAGGCAAAGACAGCGACCACATGGTCATGGATTCGTTCCAGTTGTAGTCAAACGAGAATCGAGCGGTGGTGGATGCCAAAAATTTGCCGCCAAACAGGGCGATCGCAATTCCCGCTATCAAGCTCAACTCCGACCCCAACGCCTCTGCAAACGCAGGGATATCCACAATTAAGCCCATGCCCACAAAGAAAAAGGGAATG
>JBCBVA010000147.1:0-7567 GCA_039817825.1 Cyanobacteria bacterium J06642_12
GGAGAAGAGGCTCAGCTAGTGTAACCAAAGGACTGAGCAAGTCCCCTCATGCAAATTCCTATATCCATTGCGCGAATTGCTGAAGATCGCCCCTCAGATCGAACGACGAATTAGGGAGTGTTTTCAGGCACAGACTCCTCCGCAGTATCCCCATTACGAGCAGCTTGGTCTGCCATAGCTTGATTTTGAGTAGCAAGACCGGTAGAAGGCGAAGAAGGAAGCAAGCCACGACCATTTGCACTACGGCCGTTACTCTGTAAGACTCCAATCGCCTCAACCCCTGTCGTCGTCTCAGCAGTTGTAGCAAGGGTAGACTTTCCCGTTCCGAAGACCTTGTCTTCGAAGGAACGAATCACAATGTAGAGAACCGGCACGATCGCCAAGCTCAGCACCGTCGACACCAGCATGCCGCCAAACACAGCCGTACCCAGCGATCGCCGACTGCCCGCCCCAGCTCCAGTGGCAACCACCAATGGAAACACCCCGAGAATGAAACTAAAGGCCGTCATTAAGATGGCTCGGAAACGAGCTTCAGATGCTTCCACTGCAGCTTTCGCGATGGGAAGCCCGCGATCGCACAGTTGATTGGCAAATTCCACAATCAGAATGGAGTTCTTACTAGCCAGTCCAATTAGCATGACCAACCCCACCTGCACGAAAATATCGTTGGTCAGCCCCCGCACCTGCACGAACGCCAGCGCCCCCAAAATGGCCAGCGGTACAGATAGCATGATGATCAGCGGGTCAACCAAGCTCTCGTATTGAGCAGCCAGGAATAAGTAAACGAATACCAAGCCCAACAGGAATAGACGCGCAGACTGCCCGCCTGACTCCAGTTGCTCCAGAGAAATCCCCGTCCATTCGTAGCCAATACCGGGGGGGAGCAATTGAGCCGCCAACTGTTGCATACTGGCGATCGCTTGACCGGCCCCGAACCCTGGCGCAGCGTCACCCGACACCTGAACGGAGCGAAATAAGTTGTAGTGGTTGATAATCTGCGGGCCAACCACGGGGGTGACGGTCACCAATCCGTCTAGCGAAATCATCTCGTCAGTGGTGCTGGAGCGCACGTAGAATTGACCGATATCCTCCGGGTTCGTGCGGTAGGGCTGGTCTACCTGGACGTAGACACGGTAGCTACGATTGAAGCGCTCGAAGTCATTGACGTAGTTGCCCCCCAGTAACGTTTGTAGGGTGTCAAAAATATCTCTGGGTTCGATGCCCAATAACTGAGCCTTCTCGCGATCGACATCCACCAGCAACTGGGGGGTGTTGGCAGAAAACGTCGGCGGGTTCACCGAAATATCTGGCTGTTCGTTGCTGGCAAAGAAAAATGACTGGGCCGCCCCAGCCAGCGAGTCAAAATCAGTTTGGGTTTTCCCCTGCACCTGCATTTCAAATCCACCGCCGGTCCCCAGCCCTTGAATGGCCGGTGGATCGATGGGAATGACCAATCCCTCGCTAATGCCACCCAGCAGGCGACCGCGCATTTGGTTGACGATCGCCGTTGCCGATTGCCAGGGTTTCGATCGCTCTTGCCAGGATTTGAGAGGAACAAAGATCAAGCCGCTGGTGGGGGAATTGCCACCAAAGCTAACGCCCCCCACAGAGACGACGCTGTCAACTTCAGGCAATGATTTCAGCGTCCCCACTGCCTCATCCATAATCTGCTGAGTGTAGTTGAGGGATGTCCCCGGTGGCCCCTGCACGATATTGATGAAATATCCCTGATCTTCGGTGGGTAAGAACCCGGTCGGCAGCGAGCGATACAGCAATCCTGTGATGGCTACCAGCGCCACAAAGCAGAACACCATCCCTTTGCGAAATCCCACAATTGCATCCAGGAAACTGCGGTAGATAGCCCGCATGCGATCGATCGCAGTTGAAGCCCATTTCAGAACAGGGTTGCGAACGTCTTGGCTGGGGCGACTGACGAGGGCGGCGATCGCTGGAGATAGGGTGAGTGCATTGAAGGTAGACAGCCCCACCGAGAACACAATGGTGAGGGCGAATTGGCGATAGATCTGCCCACTGGTTCCGGGGAAAAAGGCAACCGGGATAAAGACCGCGAATAATACCAACGTCGTCGCAATTACCGCCCCAAAAATCTCTCGCATCGCTTCCACCGACGCCTGAAACGGCGGCAATCCCTCCTCCACCTTGGAGCTAATGTTTTCCACCACCACAATGGCATCGTCCACTACCAAGCCGGTTGCCAGCGTCAGTCCGAACAGCGTTAGGGTGTTCACCGAAAATCCCATCACCTGCATGAAGGCAAACGTGCCCACCAGAGAGACGGGAATGGTCAGGGTGGGAATCAGGGTCGATCGCCATTCCTGCAAGAACACGAAAATCACCAGTACTACCCAGAAAATCGCCTGGAACAGGGTCAGAATAATTTCCCGAATGGACTGATTGACAAACTTCGAGGTGTCGTAGGGAATGGCATAGTCCAACCCCGGCGGAAAATCTTGGGCCAGCTCTGCCATGGTTTCTCGGATTTGCTGGGTGACCGCTAGCGTGTTGGCTGAATTCAGCTTGGTAATCCCCAAACCAACCGCGTCAAAGCCATCCACCTGAAACTCTGTAGCGTAGGACTGCGCCCCCAGCTCCACCCGCCCCACATCTCCGACGGTGACTAAGGTGCCATCGTCGCCTGTAGCCAGCACAATGCGGGCAAACTCGTCCACCTCTTCCAGTCGCCCTCTAGCCCGGACGTTGAACTGAAACAACTGCTCTTCTGCCGATGGTGACTGCCCTACCGAACCGGCGGCCACCTGAATGTTCTGATCTTCAACGGCTTCCACCACATCCTCTGCTGTCAGCCCCCGACTGGCCAACTTGACCGGGTCCAGCCAGATACGCATGGCATAGCGCCGATCGCCAAAAATCCGCACATCGCTCACCCCCGGAACGCGACGCAACACATCTCGAATGAACAAGTCGGTGTAGTTGCTGATGAAGAGGCGATCGTATTCCCCACCCGGCGATGACAGATTGACGAATTGCACGAAGGCACTGTTGCCCGCTTTCGCAACCGTCAACCCCGTTTGCAACACCTGTTCGGGAAGCTGGCTTTCCACCAACTCAATGCGAGTCTGCACGGCGATCGCCGCCGCATCCAAATTCGCCCCCTGTTCAAAAGTCACCAAAATCCGGCTGGTGCCGTCGCTGGAGCTAGTGGAGGAAATGTAACGCATTCCCTCAACGCCATTGATGGCCTGTTCCAAAATGTTCGTCACCCCCGACTCCACCACCTCGGCACTGGCACCGCTGTAGTTAGATTCAATGGATACGGTGGGGGGAGACACTTCCGGGTAATAGTCCACCGGCAACAAGGTGAGGCAGACGGCCCCCACCAGCAAAATAATGAAGGAGCAGACGCTGGCTAATACCGGCCGCCGGATAAAGGTGTCGGAAAACATGCGTCAGCAATCCTCAGGGTCTGGGTGGCGAAAGTCTGGATGGCGAAAATCAGGGTGGCACGATTCCCACCAGTGATGGGGCGACAATAGTTACGTCGATGGCGGTTCGGATTCTAGAGTCCCGGCGTCAGAAGGGGCAGCATCCTCAGGCAAATCTGCGTTGGGCGGCCCATCGGGAGAGGCTTCTCCTTCAGGGGTAATTGGGGCAGAATTGAAAATTTTCTGAGTTCCCGTCACGACAATTTGCTCGTCCCCCGTCAGCCCCGATATAACCTCGTACGAGTTTTCCTGCAGTTGACCCAGCTGGACAGGGGTCTGGATGGCCAAATATCCCCCTGCCTCTTCATTGGGTTGAGCCACAAACACAAAGTATTGCCCCCCCAGATTGGTCACGGCTGTCACAGGTACCACGATGTTGGGTTGCTCGCTCCAAATGACGCGAGCCCGAACAAATTGCTCGGAGCGCAGGCTGCCCGTGTTCTCAAAGGTGGCTTTTACCAATACTGTTTGGGTCGCCAAGCTAGCATCTGGAGCAATATACGAAATCTCGCTAGCACCGATCGCCGTTCCTCGACTATCAATCAGCTCGATTGGCGTTCCAATTGACACCTGCGCCAGCCGCTCGATCGGAACATTGAGGGAAATCTCCAACAATTCGTTCTGACTCACCGTGGTCAGTACAGTGTCGGGGGTCACGTAATCTCCCACCTTCACTCTGACATTGCCCACTACACCTGCAAACGGGGCTGTGGGGCGAAAGTCTCCCAACACCACCTGTTGTTCGACAGCATCGGCCCGCACGGAGTCCAGATCTTGCTCTGCTTCGGCTACTGCAGCTAGCTCGGCTCGAATGATTCCCTCTTGGGTGCGCACCGCTGCCTCTGCTTGACGCAGGTTACGTACGCTTTCGTTCAACTCGTCCTGAGAAATCGCCCCTGCTGTCGACAACCCCTCGTTGCTAGCCAAGCGTCCTTGCATCAGCTCTACTTCGGCTTGTAGCTCATCTAGCCGTGCCCGGCTGGCGTCTACAGTTGCCTGTGCACTGTCCAAAGCTGCCCGAGCAGAGGAAATTGCGGCGCTGCGGCTGTTGAAGGTAGCCTGCTGACGCTGCGCGTCGATTTGTAGAATGGGCTCTCCAGCAGAAACGCGATCGCCAAGTGCGACAAACACGTCACTAACGCGACCGCTCACCTGCGGCCTTAAAGTAGTGAAGTCCCGAGCATCCAAGCTGGCGATGAAGACCGAGCTATTGCGAACCGTCGCGGTCTCAACATCAGCAACCTGCACGGCTGTCGGCGGAGGGCCACCCGATGGGGGAGGGCCGCCACAAGCTCCAAGTGCAATCAGTCCCACCATCACTGGTAGACTGCGCCACAATCTATTCCTATCGTTCACAAGTGCCAATCTCTATACCCTTGCAGGTTTTCTCACCCTAATGACTTGAGGCATACCCTTCATAGAGACTGTCGATATCGCCCCTGCGCAAGCATCGAAACCGCTCCGACACAGGTACCGCAATCGCCCCTGCGCTTACCGAATCGAGATAGCTTTCAATCGGATTTCCACCAGAATCCGATCGGTCATCCACTCTTATTGGTAACAATTATCAATCGAGATCGACAATGCCATCCCATTCCGCCTCAATCTCGAAGCTTAGCTATCCCAGGTCACTTAGCCACCCACTTCCTCAAGCTGATCCAACCGCAGCCACACTGCGGGAGTAGGTACTGACCCAAACTTCACCTGAGCATATTCATCTTTTACATCCAGGACCTCACCATCTGTTGTGTAGATGTAGGTGGGCATAAACGGATCGCTCGCCTGCGCCTCTACACTGTCTTCCATCTTCTGGGGAATCGCGCGAACCATCGCGCCACGCTTAATTGCTGGCATTGCTATGAAGAGGTCTTACCGTCCCTATCATCCTACGTGATGTTTCGGCACCGTGAAAATCGAGACTATGGCTCGTTCTACATACACAACAACACCTGAAGCAGTTTTGTTATGCCTTAGAAAAGGACTGGCAGGCCAGATTAGTTTGAGAGAGGTAGCGCTTGCGAACAGAGGGAGCAGCCTCGAATGTCTCGCCATATATGTTCATCAAAAAGACCTTCGACAAGGCCGAAGGTCAAACTGCTGAAATCGCAGCGCTAGAGCAGTTTTGGAAGATTGCTCCGTTGGCTAGATTTAGAATGCACCGTAGTCTACTTTGACAACATTGACATCATTTTGCAGGTTAAAGTTACCATCGTGCCGAACATTAATTACCCCTAAGACATCGAGGTCATGGGCACCATTTCCTCTAGCGCCATCAGCCCCCTGATCGCTATACACACCGAGGCGAACCATACTATCGGTTTCTTTAATAACTTTATAGGTAACGGTATGCCCGGAGATGACAATTTTATCTCCTTCTCCTCCCGTGCCACTAAAGTCTGCGATGCGATCGAAGCCAATTCCATCAACCCAATGATCGTGATAATTATTGTTTTCACCTGCTACACCATTCATACCCCAATTAATCGATCCATCGGCATTGGTGTGCTTGGCAATGATATCTTTAGGAGCATTGATTTGGAGTCTAAATTCAAAGGTATCGGCCCCTGCTCCACCGACCAGTCTGTCATTAGCGTCTAGGCCAAGCGGATTAATAAATTCAGATGTAAACGCTAGTTTATCAAGATCGTTTCCATCATTAGTGGCTGCTGGAATTGCAAGATTCTCTGCAGGTGTATTGGAGTCGCTATAGCTAATTAAGCGGTCATTGCCCTCGCCCCCTCTGAGAGTATCGCTGCCTAAGGCATCTGTAAGGGTGTCGTTGCCGATTCCACCATTAAGGATGTCATTCCCGTGGGCATCGATCGCCTCTTGGGTTAAATATCCCTCGCTATCAAAGTCTTGTGCGGTGAGCATGCGATCGCCAACGAGTGTGTCATTCCCAGCCGCTCCTCTGACCGTGTCATGGCCGAGACCGCCTTGCATCTCGTCATCGCCGGTACCACCATTCATCAGGTCATTGCCGGCTCCTCCCCACATACGGTCATTGCCAGCCCTACCAAAGATGCGATCGTTTCCAGCTTTTCCGTCTAGCTTGTCATTGCCAAACTTTCCTTTGAGAACATCGTCACCATCAGTACCAGTCTCCTCGCGATCGCGAAACTTCTCCAGACGTCTTTCAAGGGCGTTAATTAGTCTGGCAACTTTTCTCTGATTCATGTCTGCCAACAGACTGGCTTCTAGTCGATCGAGTAAGCCTGGATCCTCAAGAAATTTCTGGAGATCGATTTGATCGCTGATTGTTTGTAGCGTTTTCACGGAATCACCTCAAGTCCAATGTGCTCGGAAAAGAACCCGCCCCAACCCGTCGATCCATATCGGTATGAGTGCCCAAACGAACAAGTGACAGCGCGAGTAACCGTCAGAAAACAGCGCATCTAAATAAACGAGCAGGCGATTGAAGCCCGATCTTAGATAGTCAGTATGTCGTTGTGAGAAATCACTTCATCAGAAACACAGACTTGAACAGACATTGCTGGTTCGATCGCTCAATCTCCCTGTTGCTTAGGGGATGACAGCGACTGAATCAACGTTGTTTCTGTATTTAGAATCTGTGCCGAGCCAAAATAAACTCTACAGATCGTTGGTTAAGACTGTGAAATGGCAGACATTCACCGAGATCGAAACAAGACCGGTAGAATCTGATGCGATCGTGCACGTCTGATTTCACGTCACGTTGAGTGCAGGCTCTTCACTGAAACTTCATTCAAGATAATAGTGTCACTCATTTACTCGCTCCATGCGTGAGAATACCGAAAATATGAAGCCTGCATGAAGAGTTACTGTCGGTTTTACTGGCTTTACCGACATTGCTTAACACAATCGATACATTGAAGTCGACTGCAGAGCATGGATGTATAGATTTTCTGCAGGGGTAGCGAAAATCTCCTACGGACTGTCCGACAAGAGTACTGGATGCCAATGCAAATTTACCGAAGAAAAACTGGTTTCTCTGGTGCCATAGCAATTCGCTGGAAGTCCTAGAGTCTGGAGACAGCTAACAGTCTTCTCTCTGCAAGACCTCTAGCGATCGGCAATTCGCTGTAGAGATTTTCTTATTCATTCTTCCTCGATACTCAAGACTG
>JBCBVA010000148.1:0-7351 GCA_039817825.1 Cyanobacteria bacterium J06642_12
TTCCAGGTGGATCTTCCCAAGATTCAGAACGATGACAGATGGACCTTGCCTATGCCCGCAAGGTATGTCATCGACACTGATGGCACCATTGCCTACGCAGAGGTCAATCCGGATTATACTCGCCGCCCTGAGCCTAGCGATCTCTTCCCAGTTCTCGATAAGCTCGTTCTTTCAACAGCGCACTAACAGACAACGCACGATCTTTTCTCCCTTGGTGTAATACCCAGAGCCTATTACACCAAGGCAACATACCGCAAGCGCAATGAAAATTTTAGAAGTAGTTAACGTGAGTTTTGCATAACAAACGAGGGATTATGACAACCCAAGTAGTCCCAGTATCTCGATGATTCACTAACAGTCAACAACAAGGATAGAACTCATGAAAATCTTAGACAGCACCATTCTTGTTACCGGTGCCAATCGCGGGATCGGTCTCGCTTTAGTCGAGAAGTCGCTGGAAAAAGGAGCCGCTAAGGTCTACGCAACGTATCGCTCAGAGAACAACCGCTCGCTGCTTACTGAGTTAGGTGAACGGGTTGTTCCTGTTCATCTTGACCTTGGCGCTCCGGCAACAATCGCGCAGCTTGCTCAATCAGTGCCCTCACTGAATATTCTCATCAACAATGCGGGCATCCTGAGCGCCCTTAGCTTGCTGGAGGACACTGAAGAGCAATTGCGTAACGACATCGAAACCAACTTCTTTGGAACACTCGCAGTCACCAAGGCGATGCTACCCGCACTCAAGCAAGAAAGTTCAGCCGCAATCGTGAATTTTGCGAGCATCTCTAGCCTTGCAGCCATGCCGAGTTTAGGGGGATATTCTGCATCGAAGGCGGCCATCCATTCAATGACGCAGTCGATACGCGGCGAGCTGAAGGCTGGCGGCATCTCAGTACATGGCGTTTACCCTGGTCCCGTGGCGACGCGCATGACGGAAGGCTACGAGATGGAGCTGACACCGGCTCCAGTGGTTGCTGAAAAGATTCTAGAAGGCATCGAGAACGGCGTTGAGGATATTTTCCCGGACGCCATGTCGCAACAAACAGGTCCGCTCTTCCTTAGTTCGCCCAAGACGCTGGAAGAGACCTTTGCTTCCTTCTGATTCTCAGCTTCTGCAGCGAAACATATCATAGCCCAGGTTGGTTTTGCGCTGGAGTGTTGAGACACGAGACGACTGGCAATGAGGGCAATCCATTGGTCGGTGGAACGAACTAAGCGCACCTATCCTATCCTACGATGACAGAGACCAAGCTTTGGCTACTCAGATCTGACAGATTCGCTGAAAGCGCTTGTTACCTTGATGACTAAGTAGACTGTTGCCTTCTGTTGTTTTTAAACTAGTTGAACTATGGAATCAAATTCTGCGATATCCCAAGTGGAAAGTCCTTCTCCTCGCCAAAGGCCAATATACCAGCGAAAGTGGCTGTGGCTGCTAGCGGGGATGCTTGGTATCACGGGCGGATGGTTCATCTGGAGTCGATTGCAGCAGGGTGCTCCCCCCGTTGCTGTTGCGGCCCAAGCTACTTCTGTCGAGACTGAAGTTGTGCAGTCGACAACAATCAGAGAGGTCTCGGAATTTGTAGGTGAGCTGGACGCCCAGGAGCGGGTTACTTTGCGCCCTGAAGTCGAGGGGCGGATTATTCAAGTTCTGGTCTCCGAGGGCGATCGCGTCACGGCTGGTACCCCCATTGTGCAGTTGAGTCCCGATCGGCCTCAAGCCGTTGTGAGTGGGACGCTCGCCGATATTGAAGTTGCCCGCGCCTCACGCAATTCAGCTCAGGCCGAAGTTCTCGAGGCTGAGGCTAATTTAGAAAGCGCGATCGCTGAACGCAATTTACAAGCGACCGAGTATGAGCGAACTCAGTCGCTTGTGGTTGCTGGAGCCTTGTCCCAACAATCGCTCGACCGAGTAGCCCGCGATCGCGATGCGGCGATCGCCGCCCAGACCGCGGCTGAACGACGGATTCAAGCAGCTCAGGCCAATCTTGAAGAGACCCTCGCTTCGCTGCAACGTGCCGAGTCGAATGCGGCGGTAGCAACTGAGGATTTATCAGATTATCAGGTGGTAGCTCCGGTTGATGGTGTAGTCGGGGATTTGGCCGTCAAGATTGGTGACTATGTGCGAGTGGGAGAACTCCTGACCACGCTCACAAGTAACCAGACAATGGATTTGCGCCTATCGATTCCGGTCGAGCGCAGCCGCGAACTCATCACTGGGCTCCCAGTCGAACTCCGAACCCAATCCGGCGCGGCCCCGCTTGTGACAGGTAGCATCAGTTTCATTTCGGAACGGGTTGAAAACGGAGCCCAATCCGTCCTGGTTAAAGCCAGCTTTCCAAATCCAGATGGCAGCTTGCGAGACGAACAGTTTGTCCGCGCCACCGTAATTTGGGCAACTGCTCCCGGCGTTCTAGTCCCTACCACAGCGATTTCACGTATTGGCGGCCAGAGCTTCGTGTTCGTCATGGAACCTTCCGAAGCCGCTGATAGCGACTTTGTTGCAGTTCAACGACCCGTTCAGTTAGGTGTGATTGAAGACAACCGGTATCACGTTGTGAGTGGGCTCGCTGCAGGTGAAACCATCATCACCGCCGGGATTTTGCGCTTGTCAGATGGTGCGTCAGTTACATCAGATGACGGCGAAGCTCCGAACGAATAAAGTTGTGGGTTTTAACAATGAGTTTTGAGTTGAGCTGAATGCACAATTCCAAACTCCATTACCCACCTACTCATCCACTTATCCACCCAACTATCCCCATCCACCATGACTTCGCCTAACGCGCAATCCAACCTGCCTCCCCAAGAAACGTCACCAGAAGATAGTCCTTCCCCGAGTCCAGAACTCCTAGCCATCCAGCAGATGATGGGGGAAATCACCTCCTTGCGCCAGGAAGTTCAGCAGCTTTCGGCCTTACCTCAACAAATAAAGCAACTGGAGCGCCGCCTGATGGTGGTGGGTGACCTCTATCGCTATGAAACCCTGCATGAACAATTAGCCCAACAGCAGTGGTTTGCTGCCGACAAGGAAACGGTTAAATTAATTGCCGACATTGCTAGCGTGTCTGACCTGGAAGACCTCAGTCCTCGGGATATTCGAGGATTTTCCTGCGGTGAGCTACAGGTCATCGATCGCCTCTGGACTATCTACAGCGACGGACACTTTGGCTTTAGCGTGCAGGTTCAGGTTTACCAAGCCTTGGGTGGCTCATTGGAAACCACCATTGGCGAAGACCAAAACCTGATTCAATGCTGGGGAGCTGATCTGGGCTGGCGGAGCGGCGTGAGTGATACAAACCCCAACGGCGATCGCTGGCGCAAATGTGACGAACTCGACTTTTCCTTGAATGCTCCGAAAGGCTGTCATCCTTCCCGCTGGTGGAATTCCCCCTACGGCTCTCGCATGACTAATTATTTTCTCAATCGGTTGATTACCTGTGAACTTGCCTGACGAATCTCTTACCCATCCACTTATCCACCCATTTCCCCATTCCCCATGTTCGTCGAAACCTTCATCCGCCGCCCCGTTCTGACGATGGTGCTGTCCATCATTATTTTCATGGTGGGCGTGATCGTGATTCCCACTTTGCCGGTAGAACAATATCCTGATATTAGCCCCATACAGGTGGTCGTTAGCGCTAACTACATCGGTGCCAGTTCGGAAGTGGTGGAAGAAACGGTCACCACGTTGCTGGAGCGCGAGATCAACGGTGTCAATGGGATGCGCTATATGAACTCCACCAGTAGTGATGACGGCACTAGCTCGATCACGGTGACGTTTCGTCAAGGGTACAACCTGGATATCGCTGCAGTTGATGTACTGAATCGCGTATCTATCGTTACCCCACAGCTGCCGCAAGAGGTACAGCGTACAGGGGTCGCTGTGCGGAAACAGTCCAGCAGTGTGGTGGTGGGGATGTCAATTTACAGCGAAGAGGAGGGGCTGTACGACGATAACTTTATTAGTAACTACGCCGACTTATATGTGCTAGATGCGCTGCGGCGCATTGAAGGGGTGGCTCAGATTCAGCCGTTTGGGGAGCGACGCTACGCCATGCGGCTATGGCTCGATCCGGCTCGCATGGCGGCTCGCAATATCACCCCTCAAGATTTGGTCGATGTCATTGAAGAGCAAAACCTCCAGGTAGGCGCAGGCAGTATTGGTCAACCGCCCACCGAAGACGGCTTGAGCTATCAGCTCACCTTGCGCTCCCAAGGTCGTCTAGAAGACGTGTCGGAATTTGAGGACTTGGTACTCAAAACGGAGGAAGATGGCAACCTAGTTTATCTGCGTGATGTCGGAAGAGCCGAACTCGGTGCCGAAAGCTACAGCACCTTTACCCGGTATCGGCGGCAAGGCGCGATCGGCTATCAGATTGTGCAGACCCCAGGCACCAATGCTCTGGAAGCGGCCAATGCGGTTAAAGCAACGCTGGAAGAGTTGTCGGCGGACTTTCCCCCTGGTCTGACGTATTCAGTGCCCTACGATCCCTCCCTCTTTGTGGTGGAGTCACGGAAAGAGGTCGTCAATACCTTGATGCAGGCGATCGCTCTCGTCGTGTTAGTCCTCTTTTTGTTCCTGCAAAACTGGCGCGCCACCATCGTTCCGGCAGTCGTGATTCCGGTGGCGCTGATTGGGACGTTTGCCTTCATTAAGGTGTTCAATTTCTCCATCAATAGTCTGACCCTGTTTGGCCTGATCCTGGCGACAGGGATGGTGGTGGATGACGCGATCGTGGTTGTGGAAGACATTGCGGGCAAAATTCAAGAAAAGGGCATGCGTCCTCATTTGGCCGCGATCGAAGCCATGCGCGAACTAACGGGTGCCGTCATTGCCACTTCTCTGGTGCTACTGGCGGTATTCATTCCAGTTGCGTTTTTCCCCGGTACCACTGGGCAACTCTATCGCCAGTTTGCCTTGACGATCGCCTTTGCTGTTACCATTTCCACCTTTAATGCCCTTAGCCTGACACCGGCTCTATCGGCTATGCTGATTCGCTCAGGACAGCAGCCCGGTGGTTGGCTAGGCCGCTTCTTTGGTTGGGTGAATCGCGGTATTGATGCCATACGACAGGGCTATCGCAACAGTCTAGGTCGCCTCACTCGTTTGAAAGCAGTTGTGCTAGTTTTGTTTGCGGCTTCCTTAGGGGCTGCCGTCTGGCTCTATGCCTCAGTGCCTACAGCATTTCTACCGGAAGAAGATCAGGGCTATGTGATTAGTCTGATACAGGGGCCAGAAGGCTCGTCGGTGGACTATACCAGCGGCATCATTGACCAAGTTGATCAGACCTATCTGGAAATTCCTGAGGTCGAGGGCACCTTCTCGCTTGGTGGATTTGGTTTCAGCGGCAATACTCCCAACAACGGCGTCATCTTTTCCCCCCTCATTCCCTGGGGCGATCGCCCCCGCCCAAGTCAATCAGCTCAAGCTGTCTTGAATCAGGTCTGGCCCCAATTTGGCCAAATCAACGAAGCGAATGTCATTGCCTTCAATCCCCCTACGATTCAGGGATTGGGCAGTATCAGTGGCTTTGTCTTTCAACTACAAGACCGGGGCAACAACGAGCTGCAAACGTTCCTTCAAGCCAAGGATGAGCTGGTAGCAGCTGCGAATGCAGCCCCTGAAATGCAGAACGTTTTCACCACGTACACGGCCAACGCACCTCAACTTGAAGTGGATATCGATCGCAGCTTGGCCAAAGCGGTGCGGGTGAATATTGATGAGATTCTGAACACTCTGCAAAGTTTCTTGGGGTCGCGCTTCGTCAATGACTTCAACGCCTTTGGCCGCACCTATCGCGTTTATATCCAAGCCGATGCCCCTTTCCGCTCCAATCCTAATGACATCGGCAATCTCTATGTGCGCTCGGAAACGGACGAGATGGTGCCCTTGGACACGTTGGTCTCGGTTTCCCCCACCACTGGCCCTCAAACCATCAACCACTACAATCTCTTCCGCTCGATTGAAATCAACGGCTCCCCCGCTCCCGGCTATAGTTCAGGTCAGGCGATCGCTGCCATGGAACGCGTTGCCAGCGAAGTTCTGCCTAACAGTATGAGCTTTGAATGGTCAGGGATTTCCCTGGAAGAGCTGGAGTCAGGGGGGCAAGCTCCCATCATCTTTGGATTGGGAATTATTTTCGTCTTCCTAGTTCTTTCAGCACAATATGAGAACTTTATTGACCCGGTCATTATTCTGTTAGCGGTTCCTCTAGCCATGTTGGGAGCCCTATTGGCGGTCTCGCTGCGAGGGCTCCCCAATGATGTTTACTGTCAGGTCGGACTCGTGATGCTGATTGGTCTGGCGAGCAAAAACGCGATTCTGATCGTTGAATTCGCTAATCAACTGCGTGATGAGGGCTTACCGACGGTAAGAGCCGCCGTTGAAGCTGCCCAGCAGCGGCTCCGGCCCATCATTATGACCGCAATTTCTACCCTACTGGGTATCTTTCCCTTGGTCATTGCCACTGGTGCAGGCTCTGCTAGTCGTCAGTCCCTCGGCACGGCGGTGTTTGGCGGCATGATCGTCTCAACCGTGCTGAGTCTGTTTGTGGTGCCAGTACTCTACATTGTGATTGTCAGCTTCTTCTGCCGCTTCAAAGATACCTGCCGCGACCTGTCTCCCGTGACGGAATTACCTCTGGAGGACTCACCGGAGAGAGTACTCTCTGGCCATGAATAATCTTGCGTCAGCAAAATGCTACTAGGGCCAGCCTAAAAAAGAAACTTCAGCAGGTTTCAGTTTTTTCCGAGTTATCCTCCGATTATCTTCAATGGCTGGTGACGCAAGGACGCGAAACTCGGCTAGAGTCTGGCAGTATTCTGCGTCGAGAAGGAGATCTGGCCGAGGCATTGTCAACTTAATTTGCCATGTTTGAAATTCAGCCCCAAATTCCTGTCAATTCAATTTGCTTTGATGGCAAAGCTAGGAGATCGTGAATTGACTTTGAATTAGCGTTTGGGATGCCGATTAATGTATGAACTAACGTAGATTGTGCCTCAGTAAAACGTGGGATAGGTCGCAATATCATTCCATATCCAAGGCTGGGTGGCTAATTCAGCCCGCTGAGCAGCCGTGTCTCTGGTTCGAGAGTGTCGCCATATCCAGTTGAAGTAAGTGACCACCAGGCGAGTAGTGACTTTGGTTTGCTCCCAAAGCTTGCCAAATTTGTTCTGACGTCGATGCCATCGCCCAGTTTGTTGCCGAATGATCCCATTGGTACGCTCTAGGCGCTGCGTATTCTCCTTGCCGATGATATGCTCGACCTCGTCGGTGAAAACTCGCTCATAACCCTCCCAACCATCTGTATACCAGAGACACGGCTGCTCAGCGGGCTGAATTAGCCACCCAGCC